>JALRFI010000017.1 GCA_023253775.1 Crocinitomicaceae bacterium | reverse complement strand
CGATTCCTTTTTTACCCGTGATATCATCAGGTAGGATCAGTGGTTGAGAAAGGTCTTCGTGTTGAAAGGTAAGATATTCTACAGGGTGCTTTCTCAATAACCCAAAATACTTTTCAGGAGTATCTGTAATAATGTGTAGATCGATCGGTAGATCACACCATTCCCTGATCGAGACAATATCGTCAAAAACGCTTAGGTCATCGTTGCAATCAACGTGTAAAAGATCTACTTGATGATCGACAAGGTCAGTTATAACTTCTTTCAGATTCCTTTTCTTGTCGCTGTATATTGATGCAGAGATCTTCATTATTGATTGATATTGTAAAGTGGTTCGAATTCATTGTTACAAATTACGATCTGACACCTTTTTTCATCATTGAAAATAATTGAATCCATTTTGTGTTGAAGATCTAAAAGTAATTTCCTCTCAGGAATGGGAAGTTCATTTAGATCGGTTTTTTCGTTCGTAATAAGTTGAATGTAATAGAAATCATTGTCTTTGGTTAATCTGATCGATTGTTTAACGCTTCCTGTAAGTTCTTCTTTGATCCAGAATTTTCCCAATTCCTCAGCGATCATTTCGTCATTTTTGAATTCAAAATATACGTCAATAGATTCATGCTCAAGTTTGTTTCCAAAACCTTGGGAACAGGCTGAAAATAAAAGGATCAATGAGAATAGTACAATCCGATTCATGGCCTAAAGATACTTGTAATCGAGTGGATATGGAAGTTTGTTTTGATCATTTCATAAATCTTTATTTTTAACTCATGAAAAAAATGGAAGGAACCTTCGTTGGTGCTGATGGTAGAATTTCGGGTTACGATTTAAAATTAACGGTTGAACAACCGAATGATCTGGTCGTCTTTGCACACGGATTTATGGGATTCAAAGACTGGGGATGCTGGAATTTGGTTCAGGATTACTTTGTGAAAAATGGGTTGAGTTTTTTGAAATACAATGTTAGTCACAATGGCGTCACGCTTGAACAACCTACTGAATTTGCCGATCTGAATGCTTTCGGTTCGAATAATTATTCGAAAGAAAAAGCCGATCTGCGCTGCATAATCACTCAGATAAAAGATGAATTAGGTGATCAAATTAAAATTCATTTGATTGGGCATTCCAGAGGAGGTGGGATTGTGATATTGATGGCCGACGAGTTTAAGGTTACTTCAGTTACCACTTGGGCGGGTATATCCGATATTGGAAAACGATTCCCAATGGGCGCTGAATTAGAAAATTGGAAGCAAAATGGCAGCAGGACTATTCTTAATGGGAGAACTCATCAGGCAATGCATTTGAATTACACCCAATATTTAGATTTTTTAGAAAATCAACAGGGTCTGGATATCGAGGGAAGTTGTCAGAAGCTGAAAATTCCTGTATGTGCGATCCATGGTGATGCCGATACAAGTGTTGAATTGAAGGAAGGGCATCAGATTGCCGAATGGACCAAAACATCGCTTCATATTATTCCTGAAGCGAATCACACTTTTGGAGCCACTCAACCATGGAACAGCAATGTTCTTCCTTGTCAGTTGAATGATGTGTGTGATATCACTATTCAATTCATTCATGAAACAATTCAATTGTAAGTCTTCTGAAGAATCCTTCTAATCAAACGAATCGATGAATCGATGACGGGTTTTCGCATCAGGGAGATAGCATTTCTGCCCGAAAAAAGTTAATCTCCTTTTGGCAATAAATTGGTAAGCCCAGTCTCGGAGAGGCCTTGGAATAACAAAAGTGATCAACAAGATCGTGAAAGGCAGTTTTAGATGCGTTATGGTTTTTAGGATTGCGTCACTTTTAATATAGGCCTTTTCATTTTTGAAGAACACGACAGTGTCCATAGAGTATGACCCTAATTTTTTGGTTAAAAACTGTCGAGAAAATTCATTTTGCAAGGGAATGAAATAAATCGAGGCATCTCGTTCATGACGAAGGATCCATTGAACGGTTTCACTGCAAAGGCCACAGTCACCATCGTAAAAAAGATATGCTCTTGTCTCTGTCATTTGTTGCTCGAAGCAAAAATCATTAAATTAAATGTAAATAAGAGTGATGGAGGGGATAAAGTGTTGGATGCCTGATGAAAGGCCAAGAGAAAGAATGATCAACCATGGGAAAAGATCACTTTCGGATGCAGAGCTATTGGCCATAATTCTGGGTTCAGGAGCGGGAAAGAAGAATGCAGTGGATTTAGGGAGAGAAATATTGAAAGTTTCCGGAGGGATTTCCGGGTTGAAACGATTTGAGGTAAGCGACCTGTGTAAAATAAAGGGAATAGGCAATGCAAAAGCAACAGGAATCCTGGCAAGTGTAGAATTGGCTTCGCGGATTAGAGTAGAAAAGACGGATGAGTTTATCCGGTCTTCTGCAGATGCTTTTAAGCATTTTGCCTGGTTAGGAGATCTGGATCATGAGGAATTTCATGTCATCTTTCTGAATAGGGCAAATTCAGTGATCAGCAAGCAGTGTATTTCGAAAGGAGGGATGTCTGGAACTGTTGCAGATGGAAAGATCATATTTAAAAAGGCGTTAGACCTGAAATCACATGCTTTGATCTTGGTGCATAACCATCCTAGTGGACAGCTTCAACCAAGCACGGCTGATCTTCAGTTGACAAAAAGATTAAAAGAATTTGGGAGATGTATAGATTTAGAAGTAATTGATCATCTAATAATATCAAATACAGGATATTATAGCTTTTCAGATGAAGCAATTGTTTAAAATATTAGTTTGATGTGTTACTGTTGTTTTTACATGATCTAACCGTAAAATCTATTCTTTTTGAGCATTGCTATCAATTCACAAAAAGGTTAGATTATTTGTCTCGAATCGTTAAATTTGAGGCTGAACTCATTGGATGAAAAAAATCGTTACCATTATCGGTGCTCGCCCTCAGATTATTAAGTCGTCTGCAATAAATCGAGCAATTACCTCAAAATTTGCTGACCAACTTCAAGAAGTGATAGTTCATACGGGCCAGCACTATGATGAAAACATGTCCAATGTCTTTTTTGATGAAATGTCCATAACTAGACCAGATTACAACCTGGAAGTAGGTAGTGGCTCTCATGGACAAATGACTGCTAAAATGATCGCAGGATTGGAGGAGATCCTTTTGAAAGAAAAGCCGAATGCTGTTTTGATCTATGGAGATACGAATTCAACGATAGCCGGAGCTCTTGCTGCCTCGAAAATTCATATTCCAGTGATACACGTAGAAGCTGGGTTGAGAAGTTTCAATAAATCAATGCCTGAAGAGATTAACAGGATCAGCTCTGATCATATGAGCACTATGTTGTTCACTCCTACGAAAACTGGTATCCTGAATCTATCTAAAGAGGGATTTGAAGTGATTTCCGATGGCAAGGCAACAATTGATCATCCAAGAATTTATCTATGTGGGGATGTGATGTACGACAATAGTCTGCATTTCTCTGAGATCTCGGATAAACACTCTGAGATTTTGCAGGATAATGATCTGGAGTCTGAAAAATATATCCTGGTTACTATTCATAGAGATTCTAATACTGACGATCCTGTTAAGTTAAATGCCATTTTTAAAGCTTTATTGGAGTTAAGAGAGGAATTTAATCTCAAATTGGTATTGCCAATTCATCCCAGAACAAATGCACGTTTAGAAAGCATGCTTGATCCTGAAGTTCTTAATCGATTAAGGGAGGATGAGGATTTTCTTATCATCCCTCCAGCTGGATTCATTGATATCATAGCTTTGGAGAAAAATGCGCGCATTATTGTGACGGATAGCGGTGGGCTGCAAAAGGAAGCTTTTTTCTTTAAAAAGCCTTGTGTAATTCTTAGGCCGCAGACGGAATGGGTGGAGATCGTGGAAAATGGAAATGCGCTTTTAGCTGATGCTGATTATAATAGAATTCAATTGGCATTTAGAGAATTAATGGCGAAAGCAGAGTTTACATATCCAGATTTTTACGGTGACGGCAAGGCTGCAGAGTTCATTTGTGGAAAAATTATTAGTGACTTGGGATGATCCAGATTTTTGTTGAGCAAATCACTGAAAGACTAATTTATACGCTCGATTTTGTATTCAAAGAGAGAGGGGGTGATTATGCACTCAACAATGATCCGCATTCATTTGTGAATTTTCAGGGGGCTAAGTTGAACTATTCGAGCCGTCATTTTGATGAAGTGGTTCAACTTATTCCGGCAAGTGTGCTTTTTGATGAAGAAATTATCGTTTACGGAATCCATTCCGGGCAGTTTGAGAACGTTGATTGTTTGTCGTTCAATAAAAACCCTGATCCTCTTGCAAGTATTTTTTATGTTTTGTCCAGGATGGAAGAATATACCTCTACGATAGAGGATGATCATGGAAGATTTGAGTCGAAGAATAGTGTATTACATCGTTTTGGATGGCTTCAGAAATCAATGTGTGATCGATGGGCTGTGGCTTTTCTAAAATTCTTGTCTGGTCATGGTCTGTGTGATTTCAAAAAGAAAAAACATGAGGTGGCGATTGTTCCAACTTTCGATGTGGACAATACTTTTGCTTATCAGTGGAAGGGTGGGATAAGAAAATGGATGTCAACAGCTCGAGACATGATTTCAGGTAACAGGGTCAGGATGAATGAGCGTGAACAAGTTTTGAAAGGGGTAAGGATTGATCCTTATGATACGTATGATTATATCCTTTCAATTGCAGAAAGAGGGTTTGAAGTAAAAATGTTCTGGTTGCTTGGGGATTATGCCAAATACGACAAAAACATTTCCTTTAAAGATGTGCGTCATCAGCGATTGATTAGGAAAATGGCTTCAAAAGTTTCTGTAGGGATCCACCCAAGCTATAAGTCAAACAGTTATGAATACTACCTGTTCAATGAAAAGGAGAGATTAGAAAATATCCTTAATAAAACAGTTGAGAATTCAAGGCAACATTTTCTGAAAATGAAGATCTCCAAAACATATCCTGTTTTAAAAACGATGGGGATCAAGCATGAATATACAATGGGATATGCAGATAATATTGGTTTCAGAGCTGGAACGGCTCGGCCACATAGATGGTTTGATCTTAATAAAAATGCGATTACAAGCCTTATTGTGCATCCTTTTTCATACATGGATGGAACTTTAAATGAATATCTGAACTTATCTATTGAGGAAGCAAAAGAAAAGATCTCAAATCTTTATCGGGAATTAGAGGAGTTTGGAGGAGATTTTATATTTATCTGGCACAACGAAACCATAGGGAATTATGGAAAGTGGGAAGGTTGGAAAGATGTTCTCGAGTATTCATTGAGTTTAAAAAACATGTCATGAAGAACTACATAATCACTGGTGTTCTTTTAATGCTGACAGGTGTTCTTTTAGGTGCTTTTGGTGCACATAGCCTGACGGAAGTAATCTCTGAGGAAAAGTTGATTTCGTTCGAAACAGGCGTTCGTTATCAAATGATCCATTCAATTGCTTTATTAGTGCTTGTTGGATTGAACAAGGCACTTGAAGGATTTAAGCTCAAGAATTCTGCCTTGTTTTTAATGACATTAGGTGTATTGCTTTTTTCCTGTTCGATCTATTTACTTGCACTACAAGAGGTTTTTGGAGTCCGTCTCACTTTCTTATGGCCGATTACACCTCTTGGTGGGTTGATGATCATTGTTAGTTGGGGGTTAGTTTTGTATTCAGCGATCAAATGGAAGGAGTAAAATCATATGATATCAAAATTACGGTTCTTGGATCAGGTACTTCACAGGGAATACCAGTAATAACTTGTGATTGCCATGTTTGCGCATCCAAAAGCCCAAAAGACGATCGGTTAAGATCTTCCATAATGATCTCTGTCAATGGGGAAAACTTTGTGATCGATAGTGGACCTGATTTCAGGCAGCAAATGTTGCAGCACAATGTAAAAACGTTGAGGGCTGTTGTGTTTACCCATGAACATAAGGATCATGTGGCAGGCATGGATGACGTTAGAGCTTTTAATTACAGGGAGCAGAGGGATATGGAGATTTTCTGCACGGAAAGGGTCTTAGAAGCGTTAAAACGCGAGTTTAGTTATGTTTTTGCACATGAAAAATATCCCGGTATACCGGAGATCAATGTCAATCTGATTGGGAAGGATCAATTTAAATTACCGGGTGGTCCTTGGTTGCAACCGATTGAAGTGATGCATTATCAAATGCCGGTATTGGGATTTAGGATAGGAGACTTCGCTTATATTACGGATGCCAAAACAATTTCAAATGAAGAGTCAGTTAAATTAAATGGTGTTAAAATACTAATTGTAAATTCATTAAGAGTTTCAAATCATATCTCACATTTCAATCTTGAAGAGGCTTTGGAGTTTATTAAAAAGGTCAATCCTGAGGAAGCCTATTTAACGCATATTTCGCATCTCTTTGGAACGCATGAAGAGATCACAGCGATGCTTCCAGATAAAGTACATGTGGCATTTGATGGCCTTGAGATTCACTTTGATTATATTGGGGAAATCTGATGATGATGAGAATAAGATGTTCGGTCGAAAATGGCTTGAGAAGACAGTTAAAAATACATCAGTCTTTTATTTTGCATTAAGTCAATTAGAGAACTTCTTTCACCATTCCTCCAGTTATTACAGGTTTTACTTGTTCTTCTTTGTAATACCAATCACATTCGGAATTGGCCAGAAGTCCGGATTATCGTCGTTAGCGAAGGTTTGTGTAACATAACTTCCGAATCTCTTGATCAGAATGTTATTCGTTTTGATGAAAAGACTTGTCTCGGGGCCACCCTCCAAATAGATTGCGCTACTCAGGTCATAGGGCATATCTTTCATAAAGCTGATCATCTGGTTCTGTGTGTAGGGTGATCTCGTAAAAAGGATGTAGATCCTGCCTTGTGGGTCTTTTGCAGCAACTAACATACTACATGATTGCTTTTTCTTGTTCCAGCTCAAGGGTTCGCTATTGCAATCGATCATTCTCATTCCCTGAGCGTAGCAATTAAAGTCATTTTTTATCGATTTCCAAGGCTGGCACTCCAGATCGAAAATGTCAAAATTGCTGTTTAGTGAGTCTTTTGGTTGAAACGCGATCATCGAGTTATAATGAGGTTCCAGTTTACGGTTGTTTAAATGTTTGTTGTTTTTCAAATAACCTCTGTGGGTCATTCCGTTAGTCATATCGTACATTCCTGCGTTAAAGACCACATCCAAATCGTGTTTTTCAGCCCATTGAGAAGCTTTCAAAGGTTTTCTTCCGCTCTGGCTCGCATTGTACATTTCAAACTCGAAATGTTCCGGTTCAATTCTTAATATGCTGATCACCGAATTATTGACCTTGGATTTTTCAGGAGCATCAATTTCGATAAATTCCATTCCCTTCTCAAGCTGTGTCCATTGTTTGTATGGGCTGATGGTGACAGCATTATTTTCAATTTCCTTTTTAGGTTCTTTTTCTTGTTGACAAGAAAAGAACAGAGTTGCCAGGAGCAGGAAATGAATCGACTTATAGTTCATTTTCGATCCAGTCAAATTTTTTGGACTGTATAGGGAATAGGTCAAAAAGTTCACCAGAATAATAGAATTGGTAAGCTATTGCTCCGAAGGTGTAGGGTTTTTCATGAATCTTTATCGTTGAACCGCCAACTCTTGGGTTAGATTTTGGCTTCGATTGAGGAAAACCTACATTGAACAGTGTGGCAAGGATCTCAGGACGATCATCGATAGGGAATCCGGCTCTTTCCCATTGATGTTTCACTTGTTTAAGAAAAACAGCGGCATACAAGTAGGAATAGTAATGATTTCTATATGAGGTCAAACGGTCCAATCGCTCCTTTGTAGTATCTTCAGTGGCAAAATCGAGAAGGTTTTCATAGCGCTCTCCTAAATAAAATTCGTTTTCAGGTGTTTTCAAAAGCCGTTCGATCTTCATCGCTGTATGCTCCTTGATTCCTGTTACTCCAAAAGAAAACTGTGATTCAACGCTCAAGATCTTCAATGGTCCAATCCATTTTTTGTACGCCTCCCGATTCGAATTGAAAAGTCGTATTTGCTCTCCCACCAAACATGCAACGATTAATCTTGATTCTACACCCGTTACTCTTGCTGCAGAATCGATCAATTCCTTATCCTTTGCAACTGCGATCTTGAAATCTTGCCATTCAGAAATGTTCATCCATTCATAAACACTGATGGATTTGTATTTTTTCTTTCGTTTGAGGCTTGCCTTTAATTTACGAAGTTGTTGATTGTAATACTTGTTGCCTTTCAACTGAATATCTGCAGCATCCAACATTCGTAGTATTTCTCTTTTATCATCTGACTTCTCAAAGGCGTTCATGATGAATTGAGCGTTAACAGGATAGAATTTGTTTAATAATACAATGCGCTGAACAGCTTCATAATCGTTGAATTGAACGGAAGAGGTGTCTAATTTAAAGGATTGGTTGTATTTATCTTTGATCTCCTGAAAGTATCGGTTATTTACGTCAACGGAACCGGAATCATCTGTTAGTCTCAATTTGATTGCAGCGTAACTGGCAGTTAGGAAAAATCCGATCAATGCAAACCCCACCAGTAGGGTGTAAAAGGGGATTTTGAACCATTTACTTTTGAAGAGCTTTTTCACTTATTACGTTAAAAATTCAGTTGCGAAATTAGGAAAGTAATATTGATCCTACAATAGTGCAGGTGCTCATAGCTTGCAGTATTTCAATACTTTTTGTAATCAATTCTGAGTTGAAGAAATTAGCTATCTTTGCCTCCAAAATATTGCAAAATGGCAAAAGGATTATTAGAAGGAAAAAGAGGAATTATTTTCGGTGCACTAAACAATCAGTCAATAGCATGGCATGTTGCTGAAAAGGCTCATGAGCATGGTGCAAAGTTCGTTTTAACAAATGCGCCGATCGCAATGAGAATGGGTGAGATCAATGAACTAGCTTCAAAGACCGGCTCTGAAATCATTCCTGCAGACGCAACTAGTGTTGAAGATCTTGAAAAGTTGATTTCTCAGTCTATGGAGATCCTTGGTGGTAAGATCGATTTTATTCTACATTCTATTGGAATGTCAGTAAACGTGAGAAAAGGAAACCACTACACGAGTGAGAATTATGATTATACAATGAAGGGACTTGACGTTTCTGCATTGTCCTTTCACAAAGTAATGCAAACGGCAATGAAGTTGGATGCAATGAATGAATGGGGATCGATCGTGGCGCTTTCGTATATCGCTGCGCAGCGTGTTTTTCCAGATTACAATGATATGGCAGACAACAAAGCCTATCTGGAATCGATTGCAAGAAGTTTCGGATACCATTATGGGGTTCAGAAAAAAGTGAGAGTAAATACGATCTCTCAATCGCCAACATTGACAACTGCTGGTAGTGGTGTTAAAGGTTTTTCTGAGTTCGTCAGTTTCTCAGAAAAGATGTCTCCACTTGGTAATGCAGATGCAGAATCTTGTGCTGATTACTGTGTTACTTTATTCTCGGATCTGACAAGATACGTTACTATGCAGAACCTATTCCACGATGGTGGTTTTTCCAATACAGGTGTTACGACCGAGGTAATAGAGAAATTCTCAAACTAAATAGAAAATGCAGCTTAGGCTGCATTTTTTGTTTATACGAAATGAAAATTAATGGCGTTTTTAGGGTAAGGACCATAAACCAGATCAACATGAAATCACTACTCATTTTTGTGTTTGCTTTGCATATTGGTGCAGTAACAGCACAACCTATAGACATCAAAGGAAATGATGGAGGAATGGTTAGCTTAGGAGCCAGAACGACCATCAGTACGTTCAGTCATGGGGAATTTGGTAATACCGGAATTGGAATTGGGGGGCAATTCAGACTTCAGTTCGCTGATCGTGCAAATTCAGATTGGTTTTTCGATTATATCACAGGAAATATTGAAGATTTTGCTCATCGAACTGATTATCATATTGGGTGGAGCGTGTTGTTTTATCCTACTGAAGAAGGAACGTTGTTTCGTCCGTATTTATTAGCTGGTCACTGCTTTGACTATACAAGATTAGTGGATAATTTGAATTCATTGAATTATTTGGAACGATGGAGTTCTGCTGTTCAAGGTGGAGCAGGAGTTCACGTGAATCTTTCACCTCGTCTTGATCTTTCAGTCGTTGGTCAATACATGATCCATTTGGGTAATCATGTGGATGCTGAGCAATTGAATGGCACAGTCGAGTTTCGATCAGAAGGAGGAGGCAGTTTGGAAGGGCATTTACTCTTCCATGTAGGGATCAATTACAAAATTGCTGACTTATGGTAAGAATAATTCTTTTTTCAGCAGCTGTTCTGTTTGCGCATTATTCCATAGGACAGCAGGAACAGTATATTCGTCAAGGTACTTTAAAGGCATCAGTCACAATTGCTCCTTCAAAAATGTTGAATCGCGATGTTCAGAATATATACATCCATGGATTTCTGGCCTATCAACTGGAGGAGAAATTGAGTTTGAGGGGAGAGTCCTTTTTCTATATTCCGGGTGCTGAGTCGTCAAGCAGTGTAAATATGTATTCTAGCGCCTTAAATACGAGCTTTGGTGCCTTTTATCATGAAACGAAAAATAACTGGGATAGCTATTTAGGTTTTCAGCCGGGATTGTCCATTATTCAGTCTCCTTTGAAATCCGGAACTTCTTTTAATCCTACTTTCTCGGTGAAGATAGGTACGGCTTACTACGTTTGGAAATACTTTCATTTTTTCGCGGAATTGACCTACATGAATTCGACGATAAGAGGATTTGAACAAGGTTCATTGAGAGCTGACGAATTGATCTTTTCAGCCGGACTTGGATTTCAGATCAACACAAAAAAGACTAATTGAATCGGTATTTGACGATGCAATACATAACTCTAAAACCGTCTTTGTAGTTAATCTTTTTGCCTTCTTCACGTTTTCTTGCTGAATACGAAATAGGGACCTCTTTAAAGGATGTGGTTTTTAGTTTGGCTAGTTTCACTGTAACCTCTGGTTCAAAACCAAATCTTTTTTCTTTAAGATTCAGCTGCTTGAGCATATCGGCAGGCACAAGTTTATAGCAGGTCATCATATCTGTCAAACGCACTCGTGTAAATAGATTTGAGAGCTTGGTTAGAAACCCATTTCCCATGATGTGCCACATAAAATTGGTATTCTCATGCTTCTGTTCAAGAAAACGAGATCCATAAATGACATTGTGATCACCTTTTAACCATTCTGACAAAAGAAGATTGATGTCATTGGGATCAAGTTCCAGGTCAGCATCCTGAATAATGATGAGGTCTCCGGTTGCGAGCTCTATCCCCTTGTGCAGAGCCGCTCCTTTACCGGAATTTACTTTCTGATGATGAACAATAATCCTGGAATCTCCGTGCTGCAGTGCAAATTCATCAGCCAGAATACCCGTGCTATCAGAGGAACGATCATTGATGACAATGATTTCTTTTTCCAGATCTCCTGCAAGAGGGAGCTCCAATACCTTCTCCAGGATCTGAGAAATCGTTTCCTCTTCGTTGTATGCTGGAATTAATATTGAAAGTCTGCTTGCCTTGTTGTTCATGCACCCCAAAGATAATTGATTTCAAAAGTGCCATAGGATTATTCTTATTTTTGTTTGAACAATGATCTCTGAAAAGAAATACTTCCTGCTTTTATTGAGTCTGCTTATGGCAGCATTTTTTCTGTATCGAGATGTCAATTCACCCTATTTAAGATCTATTAATGCTGACGGTAAAGGATATTATGCCTACTTACCTGCATTATTCCTGTATCAGGATCCATCTTTCAATTTTATTTATGATGCTGAAAAGAAATATTATCCTGAGGATGGATCACACTTTAAGGATTTCCTGAATGAACAGCCAAATGGCACAAAGGTGAATAAGACATTCCCGGGTTTGAGTATTCTTTATGCTCCTTTTTTCTTTCTTGGTTGTCTATTTGCGTTCGTCTTTGGTTATTCTGTAGATGGATATTCGATGCCTTTTCAACTCATGATAGGCTTGTCTCACATTGTTTATTTGTTACTTGGATTTCGATTTTTGTGGGGGCTCCTTAAAAATTTGAATGTCAGTGAAGTAAAGGTTGCGGCGTTACTGTCATTGTTGTTGTTTGGAACCAATTTGTGGTATTATGTGATTTATGATCACACAGTTAGTCATGTGTTTAGTTTCTTCCTGGCGGCTGTTTTATTGTGGGCTGGTGAAAGGTGGTTTTCCGAACGAAAGTATTTGGGATTGATGCTTGTTTTAATGGCTTTGATCATGATCATTCGTCCTACAAATGCAATTATGATCCTTTGTCTTTTGTATTTCCCATTCTTGACGGGTAATCGTTTGAAGAATATTCTACCAGATTTCAAAGAACTTTTAAGAGTATGGAAATCATTGATCATTTCTGTGTTGATCCTGATCATTCCTCCATTAATGTGGAAATGGCAGACAGGGAATTGGATCGTCTATTCCTACAAAGATGAAGGTTTTGACTTCTTGCATCCACATTGGATAGAATTTATGTTTAGTTCGGAAAAAGGCTGGTTATTCTGGAGTCCGGTTCTGCTTCTGTTACTCATTATTGGTGTATTGTATTCTTTCGGAAGAAATGGTTGGCTTGGTATAGCCTATTTGGTGCCGCTGGTTCTCATAACTTATGTACTTTCTTCTTGGTGGTGCTGGACTTTCGGGGCTGGAATGGGCCAAAGAGTAATGGTCGAGTATTATCCATTTATTGTAGTTCCTACAGCGCTTTTCTTGAATGAAACTTCACGAAAGTGGGTGATTCCAATGCTCTTTGTTTTTATTCCGCTTAATTTGTTTCAAGCCTTTCAGGTGGTGAAAAGTGTGCATGTTGGAGGGCAGACGACATGGGATTCGTACAAAACGAATTTCTTCAGACTGAAACCTGCCCTTCAAAAGGTGATAATTCCTGAAAATTGGAAGTTGATAAAAACAGAAAGTATTGATGAAACAGAGTTTCTTAATGAAACACATCCGTTTTCTGCGTCTATCGAAACCATGGTAGATGTCGAATCGGTAGGTGTTAAAATTTTGATAGAAGCCAAAGCTATTTCTTCGATTCAAGAATCAAGAGTCGTTATTTCTGATGTAGAAGGAAAGTACTACAAAGCCCTTTTTCTGAAAGAGATGATCAGCTCTGATGTTGAGGAGTTTGAATTCTTGATTGATGATGTACCCTGGGATGTGAACGGACTCAAAGTATATGTATGGAATGGTGATACGAAAGAACAACTTGAGTTGAATTCAATTCGGATGTTTACCTACCAAATAAATGAATAAGATGAAGATACTTTTAGCCTTTACTATTCTGATAATAGTTCAAGTTGGATTTTCTCAGGAAGATACTATCCGATTAAATGAGCTAAGATTTCTGGCTTCTCACAACAGTTATAAGAGAAAGCCGGATCCCAAAGTGATAAAATTTCTGTCGCGATTCAAGAGGAGACTGGGAGGAGATCTGGATCCAATTCAGCTGGATTACGGCCATTTACCATTACCCGTTCAGCTGAATGATTATTACATAAGAGGATTTGAATTAGATGTTTATAACGATCCAAAAGGGGGTCATTACAGAAAAAGAAGGGTGAATTTGTTTCTCTCCGGTAGAAAGCAAAAGATCAAGAATGAGGTGATGCATGAACCTGGATTCAAGCTCCTTCATATTGCAGATGTTGATTTCGAAACCAATTATTTGACACTGGAAGATGCATTTTCCGAATTGAGACAGTGGAGCCTCGCTCACCCTTCTCATGAACCAATATTCATTAATATCGAAGCAAAAGGATCATCACCGGGTGATTATAGCGGATTTTTGAGATTTCTTGGGTTTAAGCGGGCGATTCCCTTCGATAGTATTGCTGTGGGAATACTGGACCATAAGATCAGGAAGTGGTTCGGAACAGATTCACTACTTTATTCACCGAAGGATCTTCAATGTGAATTTTCTTCAATTAAGGAACGATTGGAGGATGCTGGCTGGCCAACACTTGAGGAGGTTAGAGGGAAGATTTTTTTCTTGTACGATAGTGATCATGATGGACGATACAATTTATCGCTGAACAGCGGCGAAGACAAACCAATGTTTGCTTATGGCGAAATAGGAGGGGAGTCCACTGCGTTTGTAATGAGGAATGATCCGATCGGAAAGGAGGAGGAGATCAACGAGCTTTCGAAAAAATACATGGTAAGGACCCGAACAGACGCAGGTTCCCTGGAAGCCCGATCAAATGATTATACGAGGTATCAGGCGGCAATGAAGAGCAATGCGCAGATCATTTCCACTGATTATTATGAAAGGGATCCTAAAATTTCAGACTTTCAAATAGGTTTAGTTGAAGCTGGGAAAATAAATTCGGTGCCTTTCATCCTAAAGACTTCATTTAAATAACCTAAAGGCAAGAACAGAAGCGAAGGTCATCAAAGAAATTTCAAAGATCACAAACCACGTAGGCAAGGGCAACTGAGCGACTTCTGTGATCGTTCGGATTCCAAACAATGCAATGATCACGATGATTCCCGTGCTGCTTTCTGGATTGATCTTTTTAGAGATAAATCCACCCGTAAAAATGGCAATTGAATGAGCGAAACCTACAAAAAGTAGAGTCATTACGGGGATACTTTCAAACAAAGCGATCAATTCCTCCTTTGTTTTTGGTGTCGGCCTTGAAGCTACTGGGAATAGCTTAGAAGCACCCATTTCAAGGACATAGTCAAGAAAGAAGGCAACGAAAAGTCCAACCGCTATTGCGATAAAATTCCTTGCTGTCACTTGTTTACGAAGAAGATGGCATTTGCAAAAAACAACTTTCCGTTTTCCCAGAATCCTCTGAATAACGGATTGTCAACCATATAGATCACAGATCCTGCTCCAATCGATTCTACTCCGAAGATCAGACTTTCTGATTGCTTTTCTTTTACGTTGCATCCTACAAATCCGGAAACGGCTGAGCTCTTGGCTTCTGTATAAACTACATTTCCGCCATCTTCCAGCCATTCGTAAGCACTTGCATCAAGTCGCAGGGTAAAGTAATGTTGAGGGTATCCGAATGCCAGAGGGTTCGAGTTTTCAACCTTACACTTGTAGATTGCTCCGGTGATCATATCCTTAATTGCTTCTCTTTCCTCGGCTTCATACGCAATATGCTGGTGTTCATGACGATCTTCCTCTTCTTCTTCTTCTTCCTCATCTTCTTCTTCGTCTTTCATCTTCACTGAATATCCTTCCTGCCCTGCAAAATTTGATAATGCACCACCCATTGCAATCACTTTTCCTCCTTTGGAAAAAAAGGAAGAAAGCACAGAGGAACTGATCGAATAGTATCCTTCAGGCAAGATCAATACATCAATACCTTTTAATGCGTAGTCGCTGATTGAAGATGACTGAATCACCGTTAGTGGATAATTCAATTCTTGCTCGAAGTAATACCATACCTCACCAACCATCAATGAACTTGTTCCTTCTCCGCTCACGAGGCCAACAGTAGGTCCATCGATCAGCTTAACAGAACTTGATCCAAAGTCCTTTCCTGTATCAACCATACCAGTAAAGGAAATCGTATACTCAACTTTGTGCTTTTTCGCCATGTCTTTAATGATTCTGTCAATTTCCAGGTGATCATTTTCAGGCTTGACAACTATCAATGTACCTGGTAAATATTCTTCTTTTCCAAAAGTGAATTTCTGCTCGGAGAAACGAACTCTTACACCAAGACTTATAAGATTAGCGAGAAGTTTCGCATCCGACATGCTATTCCATCTGAACAAATAAGCGTATGTGTCCTTTGGATGTGCTACTTCATTTTCAGCTGTTTTAAAAGTTGCTCCTTTGATCAATGATTCTGAAGCGATGCAGCTAAGTCCGTATGCATATGGTAACGACCAGGCGGTAATATCATACGTGAGTGAATCAGATAGTTTTGTTTTTGGTTCAAACAACACATTGATCAAGGTTCCTTTTTTCTGGTCAGTACTAACGATCAAATGCTTATCTGATGCTTTAGCGGATCCTGACTTCTGCGTTTCAAAATCAAATCCTTTTACAGACTCTCCGTTACCTTGCTGGTATGTGATCCCGTGTGAATCAAGTAGTTTGATCAAGGCATTCAACTGCTCAGAGTTTCCTGAAAGAACGTATGATTTGTATTTGAAATTATTTTTTGTTCCGAATGCTTTGAATTCACTGATCAACTTGTCATGGTTCATGAAAGAGAATTCTACCGTAGAGATACCCGTCATATGGTGATGTGCAATACGATCGTAAAGGGTAAGCGTGTCGCCTTCTTCGTTTATCGCAGCAAGACCACATTGACCGCTTCCTCCTTGCTCATAGGTCATTCCGATGGCACCATTGAAGGTAGGGTAGGTGTCTCCGTAGCTCGGATATAAAAGGTCAAAGATTTCACGAGTGAAGTAAAACCATCCGTTTTTGTCAAAGTACTTAGCGTGATTTCTTCCTAAACCATTTTGAAATTCTCTTTGCCAGTCAGTAATAACCTCATGGAATGGTTCAGCAGCAGGAGCGAAATAATAAGGGTCATCGATCCCTTGTTCGTGGAAATCAACATGTACGTGGGGTAGCCATTCATTGTAAAGTGGGATTCGTTGTCTTGTCTCAACCTGTGTCATCCATGCCCAATCTCTGTTCAGGTCAAATAAGTAATGATTTGGTCGTCCACTTGGCCATGGTTCATCGTGTTCTGCAGCGACTAAATTTGGGTTAGGAATTGCATTGTGCTGCTGGTTGTACCAGTTTACATATCGATCTCTACCGTCTGGGTTGATACATGGATCAATGATGATCAATACATTTTTTAACCAATCATTGTGCTCGGTGATCAATTCAAACGCAGTTTGCATAGACGCTTCTGTTCCAGCACTTTCGTTTCCATGGACATTATAGCTCAACCAAACGATTGCTACGTCTTCATTTTCACCCTTCTCATGTTTTGCTTGAATTTCGTCTCTTCTCGAAATGTTTTCAGGAGATGAAATGTATGCAACGACCAACTCTCTTCTCTCATTGGTGATTCCATATTCCTCAACATACATTTTACCACCACTATTTCGCTCGATCTGACGGAAATAGTTGATTACTTGATGATGTCTGGTGAAATAGGATCCAAGTGGGTATCCGAAAAATTCTTCAGGAGACATTACTTTTTGTGAGGATGCATTGTAAAATGTGATCAGCGCAGAGAAAAGTATAATGTGTTTGATCATTCGTCAAAATTTAGAATATCAAATCTAAGGATGTTTTTTCAATTATTGTTGAGATGAAGAAGATGTTCGATATCAGTCAATTGAAAGCGGAATAGTATAAAAAGGTAAGACTTTGATCAACTCCTCCATATAGGTCGAATTAGTGTAGATCAAAAATTCACAATCGGTAATGTTTTCCAGCTCATTCAAGCGTTTCAAGACTTTATCATTCCATTCATCCAGGTATTCTTTTGTGGCGTGGTTCAAATTGAAATCATAAGGTTCAATGATGTCGTCAGGCTTCAGTAAACCATATTTTCCTGAAAGAATATAGAACTGTTCTGCTTTAAGGCGTTTGCTATGTTGCAACCAAGATGGAAAGAGTCCTTCGTACATTTCGATGGCAGCGCAGGAGTAGTCTTTCTTTTCCTTTACGCATGCAATCAATGCGACACGTTTCATCAGATAATACCTTTAGTTTTCAGGAATTCATCAAGTGAATCTATATCGCTAAACAGTACTTCTCTTGCTTTTGATCCCTGGAATGAACCAATGATACCCATTCCCTCAAGCTGATCAACGATTCTTCCTGCTCGATTGTATCCAAGCTTCAATTTACGCTGCAAAAGACTTGCTGACCCCTGTTGGTTGATAACAACGATGCGTGCAGCTTCAGCAAACATGGAATCGATCTCGTCCATGTCAATATCACCATTTCCTTCGCCACTTTCACCAACATATTCAGGAAGCAAGAAAGCTTCAGGATAGCCTCTTTGATCACCAATGTAACTGCAGATCGCTTCTACTTCAGGAGTATCAACAAAACCACATTGCAATCGCTTCAAGTCTGAACCGGTTGAGATCAACATGTCACCTCGACCTATCAATTGATCTGCACCTGAAGAGTCAAGAATGGTTCGTGAATCTATCTTGGATAATACTCTAAATCCAATACGCGCAGGGAAGTTGGCCTTGATCATACCTGTAATCACATTCACAGATGGACGCTGCGTGGCTACGATGAGATGAATTCCAATTGCTCTGGCTAGCTGCGCAAGACGTGCAATCGGATGTTCAACTTCTTTACCTGCTGTCATAATGAGGTCAGCAAATTCATCTATCAATACAACGATGTAAGGCAGGTAACGATGTCCCTTCTCTGGATTGAGTTTTCGTGCAATGAATTTCGCATTGTACTCAATGATCGTTCGAACACCCGCATCTTTCAATAGTTCATAGCGCTCATCCATTTCAATACAAAGGGAATTCAATGTATTGACAACCTTAGTCACATCTGTAATGATGGCGTCTGCTTCACCTGGAAGTTTAGCAAGGTAGTGGCGTTCAATCTTATTGTATAGGGTTAATTCAACCTTTTTAGGATCTACGAGAACAAACTTGACTTGAGCAGGATGCTTTTTGTACAGAATGGATATCAATATGGCATTCAATCCTACTGATTTTCCTTGCCCCGTTGCCCCGGCAACTAAAAGGTGAGGCATTTTTGTAAGGTCAAACGTGAACGTCTCATTCGTGATGGTTTTTCCCATTACGATTGGCAATTCTGCATCCGATGTCTGGAATTTCTCCGAAGCAATCAAGGATCTCATTGATACCATTTCAGGTTTTGAGTTTGGTACTTCAATACCAATTGTTCCCTTACCCGGAATAGGAGCTATGATTCGAATTCCCAAAGCACTTAAACTTAATGCAATGTCGTCTTCAAGGTTCTTGATCTTCGAAATTCTAACTCCAGGAGCAGGAACAATCTCGTAAAGTGTAACTGTTGGCCCGACGGTGGCTTTGATCTTTGCTATATCGATCTTGTAATGCGATAGAGTTTCAACGATTCTGTTCTTGTTGTCTTCAAGCTCCTGTTTATCCACTGAAACACCTCCTGAACCATACTCTTTCAATAGTTCTATCGGCGGAAGTTTGTATGTTGAAAGGTCTAAAGTAGGGTCATAATCACCATATTCTTCGCGCAGAGAGTTCAACTCTGATTCGTCAAGCGACTCATCCGCTTCGGCAATATCTACAGAGAAGTCATCATCAATAGTTGTTGTTAAAGGTTCTTCTTGTTGCGGCATTTCAACTTCAAAGTCGTCATCTGCCTCCTTGTAAGTAACCTCTAATTCAGATTCAAAATCGTCTTCTGCGTCATCGAAATTGATTATTTCTGCGACTTCATCCTTTTTGATTTCGTCTTCTTTTATTGTATTGACTACACTAAAGTCGTTGTAAGGATCCTCTTTGAATAAATTATCCTCGGTTTCTTCTTCCGGTTCAATGTTCTTACCTGAAAAGCGATCGAATAAAGCACTGAAATTAGGATTAAATAATAAAACCATCCCGACATAGCCAATAACGAGAATTGTAATTATTGCTCCAAAGCTCCCAAGAGTTATACTCAACCAATTGTTGATGTAATAACCGAATGAACCTCCAAGATAATTGACTTTATGAGCGAAAACCCCAAGGAACATTGAAGCCCAGACCATAATGCTGATCGTTCTCAGGTAGGTTGTTTTAATTGGCAGAAGAGCGATTTTGAACAATCGCTTAATTGCTGAAAGAAAAAGTAAGAAAGGGATTCCGAATGAAGCCAGTCCGAACCATTTGAAAATGAGAAGATGCGAAAACCATGCTCCGAATTTTCCCAACCAGTTTTCAGCAGGTACATCATCAGAAAAGAAAATGTATTCAAAGAAGCTTTTGTTCAGTATTTGATCCTGGTCCTCCTTCCAAGTAAAAATATATGAAAAGCCAGCCAGAAAAAGAAAGATCGACAATAAAAATAAAGTCGAGCCAATAGTCGTGTTAAGTTTCTTTTCATCAACATTCAACTTGAAGATCGACATGAACTGTGCAGAAGTTTTACCTGAGGTGCTTTGACTTTTTTTGGCGCGTGTCTCTTTCTTCGCAGTTTTCCCGGTCTTATCCTCGATAACTGGTTCTTCCTTCTCCTTGTATTCGTTTTCTGCCATTAGCATTTGATTATCCTACGAAGATAATGGACAGTTGTGCTCCGATAACGAGTTAAGAAAGTAACTATAAACAGCAGAATGTTAGTTTAATCTTCTTTTTCAGGAGGGCCATTTTGCTCGTATTGCAGAATGATCTCAAGGAATTCCGCAAAATCCACTTTTCTGAAGTCTGATGGAACACCAAATAGATCTTTTTCTGGAAGATACTCTTCTAAACTCTGAAGCTCATACTTGTAAACCCCATCGACTGTGATGATATAGAACAAGGCTGGTAGTCCCGGAAAATCAAGGAAGTTATTCAGATATTTCGGGCCGTATTTTTTTAAATATAAATACTCTTTAGGCTCCTTAAAATCAGGATGAAACACTTCTAGCCTATTCGCCTTTAAACCTGCAATTTTTGTTTTGAAGCGTTTCTTCTTGAACGAATATTTTGATAGACTTTCTTCAGCTTTGTTCAAATCTGTTTTTATTGCAAAATTCTCAATAGGCGTTTCAATCAATAAATAAGACTTATTGAGCTCCATGTGCTTGATCAACGCTTGCTTTCCAAGTTGATCCGTTTCATTTTCGATTCGTGTGACCGTATCGTTAGTCAATATAGTCATATAGGAAATAGGAACAAGATCTGCAAATGCTGTATCAGCAATAGTGATTTTGTAAACAAGCTTACCAGTGAAAGAAACATGTTTTTGGGCATAAAGAGCTACCGGAAAAAGTACAATAAGAATGAGGTATCTAAACATCGTTTAATGGCTTTGAGCGAAAGTAACAAAGTTTTCTTGTTAACGGAGAGATGATCCTAAGGTTACTTTGCGCAAATTACTTGATCAATTATTCTAATTTTGCAGCTCATTCGACTTTATGAGGAAAGTACATTTCATAATAAATCCATCGGAGATCACTGCGGGAACAAGAGGTGCGTCACTAGGTCCAGCAGCAATTATGACTGCGGCAAGAAAGCAAGGCTCGACTATTTTTAGTAAATATCCAAAATCGAGGATTATTGATCATAATGATTTATTGGATCAACCGACTCCTTATCCAAATGCAAAAAGGATCGACGGGTTACTTGATATTTTTAAGGATCTCATTGAAAAGGTTTCAGGTGTATTGAAGAATGGGGAATTCCCCTTTGTTTTGGCAGGTGATCATGGTTCGGCTGCAGGAACGATAGCTGGGATCAAGAATGCTTGTCCTGATAAGAAGCTTGGTGTGATCTGGATCGATGCTCATAAAGATCTTCATACACCCTACACAACTCCAAGCGGTAATATTCACGGTATGCCATTGGCAATTGCTTTGTCTGAAGATAATCTTGAGTGTAAAATAAATGATGTTCGTCCTGAATCCATTGAAAAATGGGAAGAATTGAAGAATGTTGGGTTCAATGGCGCTAAATTTGATCCTCGGGATCTCTATTTTATTGCGGTCAGAGACACAGAAGAACAAGAGAATAAACTTACGGATCGATTAAAGATCAAAAATTATACTGTAGCGGAAGTTAGGGAGTCTGGTGTTCAAACTGTGGTAAAGGAGATTCAGGATAAATTGTCACATTGTGATATGATCTATGTTTCTTTCGATGTGGATTCAATGGATCCGGATCAAACTTCATACGGAACAGGAACGCCGGTTTCGAATGGACTTTCAATTGATGAAGCCCAAGAGATATTGTCAATGTTTGCTGCATTTCCAAAAACAGTATGTATAGAGTTTGTTGAGGTTAATCCTTGTCTTGACGATAAAAAGAACACAATGGCCGAAGTGGCATTTTCACTAATGGTCAATACAATTGAAGCATTGAATTAAAATGGAATCTCAAATAAAAAAGTACCTGATCGAAAATGCATTAGAAGTTTTTGGTCAGCCGATCGAATCATCTTTGATCCAGTTTCAGAAAACAAGAAAGGATGTCGAAGGAGATCTTACTTTGGTCTTATTTCCATTTGTCAAGATCTTAAAAAAATCACCTCAGGAAGTAGGGGATCACGTTTCAGCCATTTTGAGTGAAAAGTTTCCTGAGATTTCTAAATCAATTGTTGTTAATGGGTTTCTAAACATTGTTTTGTCTCCTGAATTTTGGGTCAAAGCTTTGAACCAAATGAACTCAGAAGAAAAGTTTGGCTATCAGCCTGAAAACTCGGGGAATACTGTAATGGTAGAGTATTCGTCTCCAAACACCAACAAGCCTTTGCATTTAGGTCACCTTAGAAATAATTTCCTTGGGTATTCGGTAGCTGAAATTCTAAAAGCCAATGGGAACAAGGTTATTAAGACGCAAGTGATCAACGATCGAGGGATCCACATTTGTAAGAGTATGCTGGCTTGGGAAAGATTCTCACCTTTAAATGCGAGAGGAGAGAGAGAAACCCCTCAGAATACCGGTATTAAGGGGGATAAGTTGGTGGGGAAGTATTATGTCGAATTTGACAAACAGTTTAATGCTGAAGCGAAATCATTAATCCAGAAATGGGAGAAGGGTGATTTTTCAGATGAAAATGAAGATGTTAAGTCGGAATTTTTGAGACTTACTGCTGTGAAAGCAGCCAAGGACGAAAAGGCGGTAAAAGGATTGGACGATAAGATCAAGGATCTTGCGAAGAATCAAACCTCTATTCTGAGAGATGCAAAGGAAATGCTGATCAAATGGGAAGCAAGAGATCCTGAGACCTATTTGCTATGGACTACAATGAACGGTTGGGTTTATGAAGGATTTGAGTCGACCTACGAAGCAATGGGTGTCGATTTCGATAAGCTTTACTATGAATCAGACACCTATTTACTTGGTAAAGATATCGTTGTTGAAGGACTGGAAAAGGGCATTTTCTATCAAAAAGAGGATGGTTCGGTTTGGATCGATCTGACAAACGAAGGTCTGGATGAGAAACTCGTACTTAGATCCGATGGAACGGCAGTTTATATGACTCAGGATATTGGCACTGCAGTGGATCGATTCAAAGATTATCCAGATCTAAATGGGATCATTTACACAGTAGGGAATGAACAGGACTATCACTTTAAAGTATTGTTTTTGATCCTTAAGAAAATGGGGTATGCCTGGGCGGACAACTGTATGCACTTGTCATACGGAATGGTAGACTTGCCAACAGGGAAAATGAAATCAAGAGAGGGTACCGTAGTGGATGCAGATGATCTTATGGCTGAAGTCGTTGATAAAGCGACAGAAATGACCAAAGAAAGAGGTCATCTCGATGGTATGACTGATCTGGAGAAGGATCAACTTTACAATTCTATTGGTATGGGTGGGTTAAAATACTATCTTTTGAAGGTGGATCCAAAGAAAAGGATGATGTTCAATCCGGAGGAATCTATTGAGTTGAATGGGAATACAGGACCATTTATTCAGTATGCTCATGCTCGAATCCAGAGCCTTTTATCAAAATCAGGTGTCAAGGATTTTAATTCTAAGATCAATGTTCGAACGATTGGACATGAAGAACAGGAATTAATCAAGCAATTGGAAGAATTTCCTTCTGTTATTAGTGAGGCAGCCGATACAATGTCGCCGGCTTTAATTGCGAATTATACTTTTGAATTAGTTAAGTTGTATAATAGCTTTTATCAAAGTGTATACATCTTGAACGAGACCGATGAGGATGTTCGTTATATGCGATTGGTTTTAAGTAAAAATGTTGCCAAGGTGATCAGGTTGGGAATGGTTTTATTAGGTATTCAGGTACCTGACAGAATGTAATTAATAAAAGATTAAAATTCCGACACTTTTTTACCTGATCCAAATTTATTGCTATCTTTGCACCGTCGAAAGTCGACTACATAAAAATGATTTAATAGAATATTGGCATGTATTTAAATTCAGAAAAGAAAAAAGAGATCTTCGCTAAGCATGGTGGTGCTGCAACGAACACTGGTTCATCCGAAGCGCAGATCGCATTGTTCTCTTACAGAATCAGTCACTTGACTGAGCACCTTAAGAAGAACAGAAAAGATTACGGTACTCAAAGAGCTCTTCAATTATTGGTTGGTAAGCGTAGAAGCTTGCTTGACTATTTGAAGAATAAAGATATCGAACGATACAGAGCGATCGTGAAGGAATTAGGACTACGTCGTTAATTCGTTCAAATTTATTGGAGGGGGCAATCGAACAAGTTCGGCTGTCCCTTTCTTTTTTAAAAAGTTCGGGAAACTTAAAATTGGAATTAGTAAGAATATGAATATAGGAACAAGAAAGTCAATTTTTACCGGAGGTAAAGAAATTACCGTTGAGACAGGTAAATTGGCAAAACAGGCAGATGGGTCTGTTGTAGTAAGAATGGGGGATACAATGTTGCTTGCGACAGTAGTATCAGCTCCAGATGCAAAGGAAGGAGTAGATTTTCTTCCTTTAACAGTTGATTACAGAGAAAAGTATGCTGCGGCAGGACGTTTTCCTGGAGGTTTTTTCAGAAGAGAGGCTCGTCCTTCAGAATCTGAAATTTTAGTAATGCGATTAGTAGACAGAGCGCTTCGTCCACTTTTTCCGGATGATTACCATGCGGAAGTGCAGTTGATGATCCAGTTGTTGTCTTATGATGGTGTTAACAATCCGGATGCCCTTTGTGGTTTAGCAGCATCTGCTGCGATCGCAGTTTCAGACATTCCATTCAATGGACCAATGTCAGAAGTGCGTGTAGGTAGAGTAAATGGTCAATGGATCATTAACCCTACTATGCAGGAAATGGAAAATGCGGATGCCGACATGATGATCGCGGGTACAGCGAAAGACATCAACATGCTGGAAGGAGAGTTTAAAGAAATCTCTGAAGAGGAAATGGTTGAGGCGATCAAGATCGCACATATTGCAATTAAAGAGCAGTGTCAGTTCCAGTTGGAATTGGCAGCTGAGATTCCAACAGCAAATCCAAAGAGAGAATACAGCCATGAAGTTCATAATGATGAAGTGAAGGCGAAAGTATACGAACTTGCAATGGAAAAGTGCAAGGATGTTGCTAGAATGGGACTAGCGAATAAGGCTAAGCGATCTGAGTTATTTGATGCGATCAAAGAGGAAGTGAAAGCAAATTTCACTGAAGAGGAACTTGCAACAGTAGGTGGATTCATTTCTGTTTACTTTTCAGAAGTAAAGAAGAAGGCTGTTCGTTGGGTGATGTTGCATGAAGGGAAGCGTCTTGACGGTAGAAAGTTCGAAGAAATTCGTCCGATCTGGTCTGAGATCAATTACCTACCATGTGTTCACGGCTCTTCGATCTTCACGAGAGGTGAAACTCAATCTTTGACAATGCTAACGTTGGGAGGTAAAATGGACGAGCAGTTGATCGATGGGGCAACTTTCCAGGGGACTGAGAAGTTTATGCTTCATTACAATTTCCCTCCATTCTCAACAGGAGAGGCGAAGCCACTGAGAGGCACTTCAAGAAGAGAAATTGGTCACGGAAACCTGGCGTTGAGAGCGATCAAGCCGGTTCTTCCTGAGAATTATCCATATACGATACGTTTGGTTTCAGATGTTCTTGAATCAAATGGTTCATCTTCAATGGCAACAGTTTGTGCTGGTACATTGGCGTTGATGGACGGTGGTGTTCCAATCACTGCGCCAGTTTCGGGAATTGCAATGGGATTGGTTGCTGACGATGGTAAATTTGCCGTATTGTCTGATATCTTGGGTGATGAAGATCACTTGGGAGATATGGACTTTAAAGTAACAGGTACTTCGAAAGGAATCACTGCATGTCAGATGGACATCAAGGTAGACGGTCTTCCATACGAAGTTTTAATGCAAGCATTGAATCAGGCGAAGGCAGGTAGACTCCACATTTTAGGAAAGATTACAGAAACAATAGCTCAACCAAATAGCGATCTTAAGTCATTTGTTCCTAGAATTGAGGCATTTGAAGTTCCTAATGAAGTGATCGGAGCGATCATCGGACCTGGAGGAAAGATCATTCAAACTCTACAGAAGGAAACGAAGACAACGATCACAATTGAAGAACTACCAAGTGGTAATGGAAATGTACAGGTGATGTCGAATAATGCTGATGATATGAAAGAAGCGATTCGCAGAATCAAAATGATTGCATTCCCTCCACAAGTCGAAGAAGGTGTTGAATACGAAGGAAAAGTGAAATCTGTGAAAGATTTCGGATGTTTCGTCGAGATCCTTCCTGGCACAGACGGGTTGATCCATATTTCAGAATTCTCTTGGGAGAAAGTGGCAAAAATGGAAGACGTTTGTAAAGAAGGAGA
This sequence comes from Crocinitomicaceae bacterium, assembly GCA_023253775.1. Classification (GTDB taxonomy): domain Bacteria; phylum Bacteroidota; class Bacteroidia; order Flavobacteriales_D; family Crocinitomicaceae; genus M0103. The sequence goes on along the minus strand of JALRFI010000017.1, from coordinate 9,674 downwards.
TGTACTGAAGTTCAAAGTAGTTGGTAAAGATCCAAAAACGAAAAAATGGAAGCTTTCAAGAAAAGTTCTTCTTCCAAGACCGGAAAGACAGGAGAACGCAGAGGCTCCTAAACAATCATAAGTGGAATGGGCGACTTTTTGTCGCCCATTTCGTTTTCACAATTCGTCGTTTAAATCTTTGAGAATGAAGATTCAAGCACGATGCGCAATTTTTTAATTTTAATAAAAAAAAGATATGGCAAGTAAGCGATCAATTAAGAGAGATCTGAATAATATGGTTTTCGATGTTGTGGACGAGTGTTTCATGTCAATGATGATGAATGATAAAAACAGTGCTGATGCAGATAAACTAATTGATGAGGCAGCGGATTTTCAAGATGATATGCTGGCAAAGATCAACGGGGCAAAGTCAAAAGCGGATTATAAAGTGATCAGAGAAAAAATGGAAGAAGCTGCGATCGATTTCGTGAAGAAATTGAATAAGATGGCATAATTTTAATCAAATTTATCAGAAGCGGACTTTGTCCGCTTTTTTTATAACCTTTAAGCTATGAATAACTGGAAATCCCTTTTATTAGGAGCAAGTGTCTTTATCTTTCTTCTGATTCTCTTTCTGACTGGAGGAAAAAATCCAATGTGGAGCTCAGTAGCATTGGGTGGTTTGATGATCTTTTTATGGGTTTTCGAATTGATTCCAATCTATGTGACAGCATTATTACCCTTGGTATTAGCGGTGCCTTTGGGCGTATTGGAGACTGGCGATCTGGCCAAATCGTATGGTAACAACAATGTGTATTTGTTCTTCGGGGGTTTTGTTCTCGCTTTAGCACTGGAGAAATGGAATATTCATGAGCAGATCGCTAGAGGAATTATCAATTTTGTCGGAAAATCTAAGAGTAGAATTCTCTTTGGGTTTCTCATCAGTACAGGAGTTTTGAGTATGTGGATCTCAAACACAGCAACAGCTCTGATGATGCTTCCAATGGCAACTGCCGTTATTCATTCAATGCCTTCAGAAGAAAGAAAAGGGAAGTTTTCACTTTTCTTGCTTTTAAGTGTGGCATACGCTGCCAGTGTAGGAGGAATGGCGACATTAGTTGGTTCTCCACCAAATATGCAAATGAAAAGTATCCTTGAGCAGAATTATGGTCTGAACATTGATTTCTTTCATTGGATGAAGATTGCTCTGCCTATCAGTATTCTAATGTTACTCGCGATTTATGGGTTCTTTTATTTGATGATGGGTTCGGAAAGAAAAAGTAACTCTCATTCGTTTGAGATTCACAAGCAAAAATGGACTAGGGATCAAATCATAGTCCTTGTTGTTTTTCTTGCAGTTGTTATGATGTGGTCATTTAAAGATCTTATCGAAGATTTTGGATTGAAATACAAGGATGAAGGCCCCGCAATATTAGGAGCGATTTTATTATTCATCCTTCCTTCTTCGAATAAAAAACCATTTCTTGTTTGGAAAGACACGGAAAAATTGCCGTGGGGCATTCTTTTGTTATTCGGTGGTGGGTTGGCATTGGCTGCTATGCTGGAACAAAATGGGGTGATCACAGAATTGACGACAACCTTTAGGCAGTTCAGTGATTTTCCGATCTGGATACTAATTGTTGTTCTGGTGACCATAGCCATTTTTGCTACTGAGATCATGTCAAATTTAGCCTTGGTAACAATCTTTATTCCGTTGATCGCAGCTTTTGCAACTGAATCCAATATTGATATCCTTCAGCTTTGCTTGCCGATAACAATGGCTGCAAGTTGCGCGTTTATGTTGCCTGTAGGGACTCCTCCAAATGCAATCGTATTTTCGTCCGGCCAAGTAAAGATCAGTGATATGGCGAAGTATGGATTCGTATTAAATGTGATAGGTATATTGCTGGTCAGTGTGATCAGTATCTTATTTCTATAAAAGAAAAAAGGCTGACCTGTTGGGTCAGCCTTTTTTTGCTCTAAGTTGCTTTAATTCTTGATAACCAACTTACGATTTGTCTCGAATGAGCCATCCTTTAAGATAATATTATATAATCCGTTCGAAGGATCTCTAATTGTGATCTCTTTACTTGTTTCACCTGATACATTAGTGACCTTGTCTTCGTGAACAAGTCTACCAGCTTCATCATAAACTTTGATCTCGTAATCCTTTGTAATTACTGCATCAAATGAGACGAAGAATGTACCATTGTTTGGGTTTGGATAAACATTGAAAGGAAGGTTTTCCAATTCATTAATGCCAAGACCACTCACTGTGTACGCCGCAGACGATACAGAAGAGCAACCATCCGCTGTAGTTATAACAGTGTAATTACCATTTGATGTAGGAACATAAGTTTGACTTGTTGCTCCTGCGATTGGTGAACCGTTGTAGTACCATTGATTACCAGACGTTGCGCTTGATGTTAAAGTTCCAGCGTTGTTAGTAATCGTTGGAGTAGTTGGCGCAGGTGTAACCGTCACAGTTACAGGTGAAGAAGTAACAGTTGTTGGGTTAATACAGTTTGCATTTGACGTAAGTGTCACAGTTACCGTACTACCATTCGTCAAAAAAGATGTAAGAAATGTTGACGAATTCGTGCCGACATTACTTCCATTTACTTGCCACTGATATACAGGGCTTGACCCTGCATTGGTAGAGGCTGCAATGAAGGAGGCATTGGCTCCTTCACAGATTGTTGTAGTTCCTGAAACTGAAACAGCAGGAGAGGAATATTGCGTTACAGTTGTTGTAATAGAGTTTGAGGACGCTGGATTATTAGTAGCACCAGATAAATTCGATGTCATTTGACATGAAACAATGTCACCAGTATTGAGATTTGTTGTAGTAAATGTAGAGTTAGTTTCACCTCCAACTGCTGTACCATTAATGTACCATTGATAGGTAGGTGCTGTTCCACCGTTGGTTGGTGTGGCTGTAAAAGTTACACTTTCACCTGCGCAGATTGCGTTATTTGCATCACTTGAAGAAATTGAAACATTCGCTGTGGTAGCTGACATCAGCATAAACGAATAGACTTGAGTCTTTTTGGGGTTATTTGAAGTTCCCCCACACCATTCACCTGTATGCCAGAAAGTACCCCCATCCGGATCCAAGGAGGTGTGAGAATAATCACCCCATCTGTTTCCACCATACCATGATGTCGGTTGAGAAACGATTCCTGTTGTTGCCATTGTCTCTGCTACTGTAAGCTGGTTTAAAGGATCGCTCGCTAATCTCGCTGCATATGCCAAACTTGGGTATACTGTTGAAGATCCGGATTTTGCATAACACAAGGCTATGTTACCATAATCATCCATGGCGATGGATCCAATCCAACGATAGTATGCGTCAGGTGTGTAAATTGATTGCTGGTAAACCGACCATGTACCTGTTGTCTGATCTTGTCTTAATTCGACCCACATAATGCTTCTTTGTGTGTTGCTTATCTTAACACCCCAATTCATCACTACAGAGTTGTATCCTGACCATCTCCTATACTGGGCACGATAAGTAGCAACACCACCAATGCCATCCAATTTTTGAGTGGTTCCCGGTTGTGCAATATCATTCCATTGATTATTATAAGAACCATCAAAAGAAGATGTAGCTACTGTTGTTAAAAGATTTACAGAAAGAGTAGGTGTTGTAGGGACCCAGTTCACGGTAGCATTGTAAATTTTTACTCCATCAATATTACCGCCTCCCCAGGCATTATCTGTGTAATAGAAAATCGGACACGGGGTGCCAGCAGGCGGCAGTGTTGAACCATCTGCATCCCCTGGTAGTGGACAGAAAAATCCATTTCCTGAAGCAGTAGGTGTGTATGCAGAATATACTGAACGAGCAGTTGATGATCCTGCCAGCATTGCTGTTCTTTCAAATGCAAATAATTTTTGAGACGATTGATTAGAAGTCATGTAATAGGCATCTCCCCAGATCGAAAATTTCAAATAATCTGGGAATTGGGGTGATGTATAGGTGTATGTATAATAAGAACCTAGCGGATCACTTGTCGCTGAGATCGCGATATAGATTTTGTTACTACTTCCAAATTGTGCAAGAAACCATCTATCAGCGAAACGATCATACATGACGATTGGATCTCCCATGTTTCCAGTTGAAGGTGTCCATAACGTTCCCAATGTGAATGTAGCCACTGTTGTTCCTGTTGCTTTATTGATAACTCTAACTGGAGTTGCATTAATAGCTTGAAGGTAATATGTTGTACCTGCGGCACCTGACGGGTCATGAGGTGCGCTATTCGCAGCCTGTCCAGGTACGTTTATTCTCTGTGGAGGTCCAGGACGAGTTCCAGGTTCAGTTTGAAAAAGTGAAGGATCGTTGCCGTAAGCTTCGCCATGTTCTTCAACATTAAATTCAAAATGCTGCGGTTCACGATACTTAGATCTCTTGTCAGATTCTTTGAGGTGTTCTTTGCGATGTTCACGGATTACCTTTTTTACATTGACTGGGTTTTCCTCGATCAATTCACGAAGTGGGCGAGTTACAGCAAAGTGTTCACAAGTGATAACTGTACTTTCTGTAGACTCTTGAGCAAATGCGAAATTGTAAAGGAACAAAAAGGCAATTGCCGATAAACGGAGAGTTTGTTTCATAAATGTTAGTTTTAGCAAGACAATAAATTTAGAAAAAAATAGCTATCATTAAGATATTTTTTGTTAACAGTAGTAAATGAAAATACTCCTCTCTCCAGCAAAGTCGATCGATACCTCCAAGGTGGAGAAAATATATAATTCTTCGTCACCCGGATTTTTAAAGGAAACGAATCAATTGGTGTCTAAGCTCAGAAAGATGAATGCTCAGAAACTTTCAAAGCTGATGAGTATCTCCAAAGATCTCGCTGAGCTCAATATAATGAGATACAAGAACTATGAGGATCCTTTGGTCCAAAGCGATGAGGTAGTACCTTCTATTTTAGCCTTTTCAGGAGAAGTCTATCGAGGGTTGGATGCGCATCAACTCTCCGAAAAAGAACTGATCTATAGTAATGAAAAGATAAGAATCCTATCTGGTTTGTACGGGATTTTAAAACCAATGGATCTCTTGTATCCTTATCGGCTAGAAATGGGTACGAAATGGGAAGTTAGTCAAAAATGTAAAAATTTATATCAATTCTGGAGTAAGAAGGTAACCCAGCAGCTAAAATCAGAATTGGATAAAGAAGAGGTGATCGTGAATCTTGCTTCGAATGAATACTTCAAAGTGATTGATCGCAAACTACTTAAAAACAAGATCATTACTCCGGTTTTCAAAGAATTTAAAAACGGAGAATATAAAATTGTGATGATGTATGCGAAACATGCGCGGGGAGCTATGGCTAGATGGCTGATTCAGAACGAAATATCAGATGTAGAAGAGTTAAAAAACTATCAAGTCGACGGATATTTGTTTGACGAAAACCTCTCCAACGATTTCGATTGGATTTTTACACGTTGATTAACTGAGATTGAGTCCAATAAGATTCAATATGGCCCTCGGAATTGTATCTTTAATTAGCCCATTGTTCAACAAGTACGTAGGTTTAAGTTAGATACCAAGTGATTTTTGGGACACTTAATTTAAATTAAAGCCATATCACTTTGCACAATTGAAATAACGATTGCGCGCTGGAAAAAAAAATACGAATTTAATTCTCAGTTTTCTCTACAATATCCCAGGTATGGTCGGCAAGAAGTTTTACGGTCGCGACCCATTCGAACGATTTTTTTGATCTTCCCCATTGATCAGGCGCTATCAGTGAAAGGAGGTATGAGGAATCTTCTTTTTGATAAAGGTGATACGTATGATTGATCAAAGGTTCGAAGCGCATTTCAGCTTGATAGATAAATTCAGAAATTGACTTTCTGTCATTAAGCTTTTTTGCCTGTTCAGCCAGTAATTGCATTTGTTCATAGATCTGGTTGAGTTGCAGATCAGTTTGGTGTTCCATCGCAGACAAAGCCCTCCCTTTCACCTTACCTTGATCTTCAGGCTTAACCAGCGCGCTACCTGCATGATGGGGGTACTCCAGCGAATGCGGATTCTCGGTAATCTTGTCTGGATCAATTGGGTTCTGAAATTCTTCTACTGCCATCACTACTTGAACACTTAAATATACAAATTGTTCCTGTTGATCTTTATCCAGTTCTCGATAACTTGAATGACCTTTTGTTTTTGTTCTAGATGGGGCAGATGACCTGCATGTTCTATGAGTATCATATCACACAGAGTCTTTACATTTTCTTGGATAAGCTCCATTTGCTTTTGAGTGCCGTATTGATCTTTTTCCCCTTGCATCACAAGAACAGGACAGTGTATATTCCCAATATCCAGGCAGATATCCCAATTCCTGAATTCATCGCTTTTCCAGGTATTCGCCCATGCAAAAAACAAGGTTTCCGTTTTTTCTCCATGAAAATCGTTCAAACGAGCAAGCTTTCCCTGTCCAAATGCCTGTATGGCAGGGGCGATACCTGCTATGGTCTCAGGTTCGTTGATCACATGAGCTGCAATAGTCACTACAGCGGCGACTTGTTCAGGAAATTTAGATGCATACAATAATGCGATAGATCCTCCATCCGAATGTCCGACAAGGATGAGCTTATGATCAGGTGAGTAGATCTCTTGAATGAAGGCCTTTAGTTCTTCGTATGCATATCGATGAAGATAATCTGCTTTTCGTTCTTCCACTAATGGAGCAGATTGACCATGTCCCTGTCGCTCGTAGATAATCCCATCCAAATTCAATGTTGAACAAAGGTCTGCTGGGAAGGATTTCCATTGGGGGATAGAACCCAATGCTTCATGGAGAAATAAAACAACCAGTTTTTCTGAGGCGGGCTCCGTCACACGGATCGACTCGTAGTATAAAATTGTATTATTTGTGGTGTAGTATGGCATAAAAAAAGGGATCATTCGATCCCTTCTATGTTATCGTGAGCGAATTAGTTCTTTACGCGTTCAACGTAAACACCTGTTCTTGTGTCGATCTTGATTACCTCACCATTATCAATGAAAAGAGGAACACGAACTTCAGCACCTGTTGCAATCGTCGCAGGTTTCATTGAATTGGTTGCTGTGTCTCCTTTTACTCCTGGTTCCGTGTATGTAACCTCAGAAATTATATACATTGGCAATTCAACCACTAGAGGAGCTTCTTCTTCTGCATGGAAAAGAATGTTAACGATCATTCCCTCTTGCAAGAAAAGCGGCTTCTCAATCATTTTAGACGGAATATTCACTTGTTCAAATGTTTCATTGTTCATAAATACATAATCATCTCCCTCCTGATACAGATATTGATATTCTCTGTTTTCAATACGAACGATCTCAATCTTATGACCAGCAGAAAACGTATGATCCAATACCTTCCCTGATTCGATCTGACGAATTTTTGTTCTCACGAAAGCAGGACCTTTGCCTGGTTTTACGTGCTGAAATTCTATCACCTGAAATAATTTGTCGTTGTGCTTGATACACAATCCGTTTCTGATATCTGCTGTAGTTGCCATGCTAATTTTATTGAACGCGGCAAATATAGATAATTTTTCTACTTACATAAGTGGATTAATCAAGAGGGAGGTGGAAAAATAGCTACTTTTTTGCCATCTTTGAGCTATGAAGTGGTCTGAGTTTCTGAGTTATGAGCTTCTGAAGATAGGAGATTGGCAATTGCGCGTTGGGAATATTCTAATGACAATATTGGTTGTTGTGATCACATGGTTGTTTTTGAATATTTTAAGGAGAATAATTGAACGTCCCAAGTTCATTTTAGATAACATTGATAAGAAACGAAGGCATTCGATCTATCTGATCATCAAGTATTTTGTATGGGTTATTTCACTAGTAGTCATTCTTGAAGTGATCGGAGTGAAGGTGACCATTTTACTTGCCGGATCCGCTGCTCTTTTGGTGGGTATTGGATTAGGTTTGCAGAATATTTTTGCTGATCTGGTTTCGGGATTCTTCCTGTTGTTTGAGGGTACAATCAAAGTTGGGGATGTAATTGAAGCGGATGGGATTATTGGAAAAGTGGTCGAAATCAATTTGAGAAGTTCTGAGGTGATGACAAGGGATGGAGTGACGATCATCGTACCAAACTCCAAATTTGTGGTAGAAAAAGTGATAAACTGGTCGCACAATAATGATAGTGTTCGTTTCAATGTCGAATTAGGGGTTGCCTATGGTTCTGATGTGGAAGATGTAATCGAATGTCTAACTGAAACACTTAAAAAGCACCCCAAAGTTGAGAACAAACCTTTACCATTCGTAAGATTCGTAAACTTTGGTGAATCTTCGCTGGATTTTCAATTGATTTTTTGGACGAAAGAAACTTTTCTGGTTGAAAATGTAAAATCGGATATCCGAAGAAGTGTGTACAAGGAATTGAATGAAAGGAATATTGTCATACCTTTCCCTCAGAGAGATTTGCACATAAAGACTGGAGGAGATAATTTAAAAGGGTAATCAAATGATGGAATTAAAAGCATACTGGGACAGCTTATCAGGATTTGGCAAATTTAAATTTGTTCTGAAGATCATTTTAGTTATCCTAGCCATGTTATTTGCCATATTCAATTGGCACATTGTTGAAGTTGATTTGGTTTTCGTGAAAATTAATCTTCCTGTAACACTTCTTATTTTAATGTGTATCGTAATAGGCTTCATTCTTTCTTCTGTTTTTGATTACAAAAGATTCAAAAAAAAGGATGACGAGATTGCTGAGTTAAAGAAGCAGATTGAGAATTACGAATAGCTAGATTTTATAAAGGCTACGCCAATATTAGAGAACAGGAATCTCCGTACCTTTCGGGATAAACAGGAAATCGCCTTCTTCGCCCTGGGAGCGACTTTCTTTAATGATCCTGCCATTATTGATCCCAAACTGTTCAAGATAATCATGACCTACATTTGGATCAAACGAAACAGCAAGCGCGTCAGATAGAAGTTTGGGAATGGCTCCCTTTGTGAGAGAGCCACTGCCTTTATCGTTCATAACTTCGATTGACTTCATAAGCGCATGATAGATTGCTTTTTCTTGGCAAAACTTTTCTGTGCTTTCTGTAAGCCAATCAATGTTTACTTCTTCACGCTTACCGAGGTCCCAAGATAGCAAAGTGGACTTGCAACTCTTGGCTAAATCTTCAGTCAAGCCAGACAAGGAATCAACCTCAATTGCAAGGGCTTCAGTAGTTGGCGGCTTGTTATACTTGAGAATGAAGTCCTTTGTCTGTTTGTAGATTACACGGTCTTCATCAGAGAAATACTCATCTTTGAGGAAAGGTAGAACCTTACGAGCGAACGGCTCGCTGGTTAACAGATTCCTCAGAATAGTTTTCTCCAATTGCATCATCTTCTCCTACAGTTCCTAAAATCATTGCGTTCAAAATCAAGCCAGCATTTGTAAGAAATTTGGAATCTTCTTTCAAAAGTTTTTCTTTGAAACCAGAATTTTCAACAAACTCAAAGGCAAATCTTAACTTTGCGGTATCATTCTCTTGTTCCTGCACAGCAACTTGAGTATAGCGGAGTATAACACCTTTATAAGGGCCTGTCAAGATTTCTACAGGCAGCGTGTCATAATCTTTTAGATCGTCACGGAATTTAAAATCTGTTCCTATAATCATGCTGCTTCCTCCTTCTTGCCCTTCTTAGCTGGCTTTTCTTCTGCTACAGTTTCTTCTTCAACTAC
>JALRFI010000238.1 GCA_023253775.1 Crocinitomicaceae bacterium | reverse complement strand
AGGTCTCAGGAATATCCTTACAAAGAACACAATCAATAATATCAATCCAATGAGACTATACATCTTCAATGAATTTCCAAATATGTTCAATTGGTTATATTGAATTTCCATATTCACCCTAGACTCAGAAGGTACCACCTTCTCCCCTGCTTCTCTTTGATACGTTTTAAGATCCTTCAATAGATCGGCAACTTCACCAAACTTGTTCAGCTCTGAAGCTTTATCCAAGCCAGAGATATATCTCAATGCCATAGTTGAAGACGTTGTGTCATATTGCATCACCTCCCTACTTAATGGGATGAACCATTGATTGTTCGGTGCTCCTTTAGCAGGAAGGATCTTCATAAATTGCCAGGAAAAAACCGCTTGCATTACCTGGAATCTCTCTACTAGCTTGATCAGTTTTTTGTCATATTCATTTCTCTTTGATTCAAGTTTCTGATGGGCAGTTTGATACTCCTTCATCAACTTAAAATCGCCATTCTCATCAGCCAATTCTCGGAATGATGCATATCCATCTTTCAATTTCAGCGATTCCTTCAAGTTGGACGAAACGTTAATTACCTTCTGATCCATCCAGTAATCCGGATACATATGCATACTCATCACAACCTGAACTGCATTCAGATCGTTGAATTTATTTGCTCGATAGACTTTTCTAAGGATTTGGTCACATAAAGTGTGCATTGGAATGATCCTACCATCCTGATCCTGCACTAACAGCGAGGCCAGCTCTTCAGAATGCTCCTCAGACATCACTCGATAGATAGGAGTTTTGACTACTGTTGTCTTCTCTTCTGCCGAATGGTCATTCCCTTGATGCTCATGTTGGTGATGTTCCTGTCCTTCATGTTCGTTCTGTGCAATCGAAGGAGAAGAAACAAAACCGAAAGCAATCAATAGTATAAGGACGTTGATCATCTTTTCTCTTTTTTCTTTCGACTTCTTCAGAAGTCCATTTAGCTCTCTAAATCGACCGACCGGTGCAAACAACGACATGATCATTCCAATACTCATCAACAAATAACCAAGGTAGGTGATATTGGTTCCCCACCAGTCATGATTAACACTCAAACGTGTTCCAAGTTCATCTGGATCATAACTTGATTGAAAGAATCGATATCCACCATAATCCAGGACATTATTCATGAAGATCCTGTAATCTTTCTTAAATCCTTTCTTCTCATCGATCACGGTCACTTCACTGGCAAAGGAAGATGGTGCCATTGATCCTGGGTACCTGTCCAGTTGAAAATCCCTGCATGCAATTGCAAATGGCAACTCAATTCTGGTTGAACCATATTCCATTTCATAGGTAAGTCCATTCAGGGTAAACATTTCATGTTCCGGGATCATGCCCATACCTCCTTGTAACTGAACCACCTTCGACTGATCACCATCCGTGATCTTAACGGTCAGATAATCCTGTCCAACGTCTTTCCTTCCTGAAGGAAGCAACATTCTTTTTGCATGGGCTACAACTTGTTTGAAAACAAACTGTTCATTACCACTTTGATATAGTGTTAAAGTTTGAAATTGGACAACACTATCGACAGGCACTTCTACAAAAAGTGAATCTGGAACTTCTTCTCCGGATTGGCGATATTTCTGCATCTGAGCCATTGGTAGATATCTCACTGGCAATTTGGACTTCATCATGATCTTGGCTTCTTTCTTGAAAAGGTAGATCCCAGGCATCGCATCCTTTTTATCAAAGGAAATCGGAACTTCTCCTTCCATCAAAAAACCTCCTGGCTCAAGATAATTCGATTGCATCCCGTTCGTCATGATCTCAAGCACACTGCCATCGATTGTATCATTGATTACCAATGAATCAATCATTTTTTTCTGGAAACCAAGATATTCTATCTTAATATCAGAATTGTGACCAGGAAATGAAACAGGTATAGAAAACGAATTCAAATCCATTCCTAAAGGTTTCACCTCTGTCATGTACAATTTCTCCGCATAGGTATATTGCATCTTCCCATCATTGATTCGAAACCAAAGGTGTGGATCAGAAGAATAAATGAAGTTGGACTGTTGGCCTTCTCGGATTAGCATTAATCCTTCATAGCTCACAAATCGCGTGATCCCAGCCCCGATCAAAATTAAAATGAACGATAGGTGAAAGACAAGCATTGCGATCTTCTCTTTGCTAAACATCTGATATCTGAAAATGTTAGCAACGAGAATAATAGCCAGATATACAAGCAAGACCTCAAACCAAAGTGCATTGTAGATTAGTATTTTGGCTGTTTGAATATCATATGCTGACTCAATAAACGTCGCGGCACCTATTCCAAGTAAGAACAGGATCATAGCATATGTCATGAACTTCATTGAAAACAGGGCTCTGGAAATTTTCTCCATTTGTGCTTTTTTAAACCTTCAAAATTAGTCATTCAAGACGGTAATTCCGATCAAATCACTGAATATTGTAAAGTATTGACTAATATATTTTTGTCCGAAAAAAAAAGAATGTTATTTTCGCTCATCCACTAACAAGAAAAAGTTGAACGACGTTTTTCGTACAGATAAATTTAGGGCCTCTCTGATAGAACCGCATATCATTGAAAACGTAGTACTTGAAGGTCATACAATGGAAGTAGAAGACGTTCTTGAGCTAAAAAAACTCAATAAATCAATTGCAGACGGAAAACCCTATGCGATTGTCGTTCGCTTTGAACATCTCGCCGATGTGTCTAAAAAAGCAAAGGAATTGATCGCTTCAAAAGAATTTGCTGAACTTACAATTGCTAAAGCGCTACTTGTAGACAACATCGGGCATCGTCTTGTAGGAAATTTTTACTTGACAATCAACAAACCCTACATGAAAACCAAGGTGTTTACGGATAAAGCTGCTGCTATTGAATGGCTCAAATCAGAAATCCCTTCAACTCAGTAAGTGTTTACTGTAAGCATTACCAATGTGCAGGCATTCACTATTTCGATATTTTCTTTCGATAGTAAAGCATAGAGTTCGGGGTTTTCAGTTCCAGGATTAAAGATTACCCTTCTTGGTCGTAACTGAATGATCTCTTGATAATAGGCTTGCTGATGTAATGGATTTAAATACAGCGTAACCGTATCAACGGACCAGTCCTGGTTTATTGTCTTTTCTATTTGAACACCTTCGACTTCCCCACCTGTTTTACCAACAGCATAAATAGGATGGCCATGCTTTACCAGGGATCTCATCGCCATATTTGAATAGCGAGAGGTATTTGTACTGGCTCCTAAAACAAGTGTCGAAATCATCAAAGCGCAGCCAGGAATTCTTCAACATTCATCTCGATTCGTGCCTCGATCGTACCAGTATCAGCTTTCTTAAATTCATTCCCGGTAATTCGCTCGTACAACTCGATGTATCTGTCAGTAACAGTCTGTACAAACTCATCAGGCATAAAAGGCATCGTCTGACCCTCAAGACCCTGGAAACCATTCTCGATCAACCACTGACGCACAAATTCCTTAGACAATTGCTTCTGTGGCTCATTTCGATCCTGTCTTTCCTGATAACCGTCTGCATAAAAGTAACGCGAAGAATCCGGGGTGTGAATCTCATCGATCAGGATCACTTCTCCATTTCTAATTCCAAACTCATATTTCGTGTCCACCAGGATCAATCCTCTTTTTGCAGCCATTTCCGTACCTCTTTGAAAAAGTGCTCTCGTGTACTCTTCCATTTTCAGATAGATATCTTCCGGTACGATTCTTTTTGATAGGATATCTTCTCTGCTGATATCTTCATCATGACCTTCCTCAGCCTTAGTTGCAGGTGTAATAATAGGTTCAGGGAATCGATCATTTTCTTTCATCCCTTCAGGCAAAACCACCCCACACAACATCCGCTTTCCGGCATTATATTCTCTGGCTGAATGGCCAGCAAGATATCCACGGATCACCATCTCAACTCTTACAGGCTCACATGCATAACCGATCGCAACATTGGGATCTGGTGTTGCCAATAACCAATTAGGAACAATGTCTTTCGTTGCATCAAGAAACATAGTTGCTACCTGATTCAGAACCTGACCTTTGAAAGGAATACCTTTCGGGAGTATATGATCGAATGCCGAGATTCTGTCGGATGCTACCATCACCAGTAAGTCATTCTCAAGTGTATATACATCGCGTACTTTTCCCTTGTAGACTTTCTTCTGTCCCGGAAAATTAAAATCTGTTCTGACAATGGCATTGCCCATATCTCCTGGTATTTATTTATTCTTACTTGCTTCTTCTTTTCTGATCTTTTCTTCAGCTTCTGCCTTATCAAAGGCGTCCACGATTCTCTTTACCAAACTATGACGGATCACGTCACTTTGGCCTAATCGAACAACACCAATTCCTTCAACATCTTTTAAGACATCCAAAGCATAAGCAAGTCCTGATTTTTGACGATGAGGTAAGTCCACCTGTGACATATCTCCCGTTATGACAAATTTGGCAGTCATACCCATTCGGGTCAAGAACATCTTCATCTGCATTGAAGTAGTATTCTGAGCTTCATCGAGAATCACAAAAGCTTTATCAAGAGTTCTTCCCCTCATGAAGGCAAGGGGTGCAATTTCAATGATTCCAAATTCGATCATATCCCCAAGCTTCTCTGGTGGTATCATATCCCTTAATGCATCATAAAGCGGCATCAGATATGGATCCAGTTTTTCTTTAAGGTCTCCAGGAAGAAATCCTAAATTCTCTCCTGCCTCTACAGCAGGTCTTGTCAAAACGATTCTCTTGACCTCCTTATTTTTCAGAGCTCTGACCGCAAGGGCAACGGCTGTGTAGGTCTTCCCTGTACCAGCAGGCCCAACGGCAAAGACCATGTCATTCTTGTCGACAGATTCAACGAGCTTTTTCTGATTCAATGTACGGGCCTTGATTTTGACTCCCTGATTGCCGTGCACAATTGTCTCTGAACCATCATCCGAAGAAATCATCTTCTCCCCTTCATCCAACATCAAATTATCGATATTATTCTCAGTTACAGCATTGTATTTGTGATAATGCTGAATGATCAAGTTGAATTTTAATTCAAACTGATCCATAACTTCTTCGTCCCCGGTGATTGTTAAAATATTTCCTCTTGCCACGATCTTTAATTTCGGGAAGAAGCTTTTAATATGCTTTAACTTATCGTTGTTGACTCCAAAAAGTTCAACAGGATTGATACCGGTGATTTCGATCTTTTTTTCCAGATGCTTGATATTTTATCAGTTATTGACGATTAAAATCGTTTGATTAACCTTATTTTTGGTCCAAAATTAGGAAATAATTCATCAAGATTCTGCACTGAATTAAGGACAGTGAAAATTATTACGCTAACGACAGATATGGGCCTCAAAGATCATTATGTGGCTGCACTTAAAGGAACCATCCTTAAACTCTGTTCTGATGCACAGATCATTGATATTTCTCACAATGTTCGTCCATTTGATGTTGCAGAAGCAGCTTACTATGTACAGTCGAGCATTCAGGATTTCCCTGAAGGAACTGTTCATATTATAGGTGTAGACAGTGAACCAATGATCAATTTTTCAGGATCTGAAGGCGCATTTCCTTCGGTGATGAAATTCAATGGGCAATATTTAGTCAGTAACGATAATGGTTTCTTCGGTTCTTTTGTGGCTGAAAACAAGCACGAGGGATTCTACAGAATCGACGATGTATTATCCAATCCAGAACTATACAGATTCCCGACAAAAAATATGCTGATCCCTGCTGGATGTAAGATTTTGAACGGCGTTGACGTTGAAAGCTTTGCTTCAGAATTCGGTAGCTTTAAAAGGGCTTTCGCTCCTACTGCTGTCATCGAGCAAAATCTAGTTAAGGGCAATGTGATCCATATTGACAATTACGGCAACCTGATCACAAACATTCACAAGGATATTTTCGAAAGGTTCGGAAAAGAAGCTCCTTTTACGATCTATTACCGTCACAAGGATTACCATATAGACGAAATCTCAGCTACTTACAACTCTGTTCCCAGCGGAGAAAAAGTGGCGATATTCAATGACAACGGGCTATTGGAAATTGCAATTAATCGGGGTGCAAATGCTACAAATGGCGGAGCTGAAAAATTATTCGGAATTCGCATTGGAGATGTTGTGCGCATTGAATTTACACCAAGAGGATCTAGAAACACACTTGAATCTTTGTTCTAATGCTGATCAGAATTGTAAAACTTCATTTTCAACAGGATAAAATCGAAGACTTTTTGACATTTTTTGACGAGATAAAATATCGAGTTAATGATTTTGAAGGTTGTCTTGGCATGAAACTACTCAGAGATGTTGAAAAGCCATCTATCGTCTTGACGTACAGCATGTGGAACACTCCTGAAGATCTTGAAAGATACCGGACTTCTGAAACATTCGGTGAAATCTGGCCATCGATCAAGCCCTGGTTTGCTGAAAAGCCGGAAGCATGGAGTGTTGAGACCTACTTTGATGGTTTCGCACACAAGGATTGATTGCAATACTTATCAATAGTCGAGCGTGAATTAATAATCCATACCAATGGCTCAATGCCGACCTGCAATTCAAAAGGAAATCTTAATTTTGAACGCGAACTGCAACAAACAATAATGAAAGCACTCTATTTCAAGGAGATCAAAAGCTTTTTAAGCTCGATCATAGGATATATTTTTATCCTGATCTACCTTATTGCTTCGGGTCTTTTTCACTGGATCATCTCCATGAATACGAACCTTCTGGAGGGAACAGAGGCCGATCTTATACCGTTCTTCAATCTTTCTCCAGTAATCTTTTTGATCCTGATCCCTGCGATCACCATGAGATCGATTGCGGAGGAACGCAGAACGGGTACAATTGAATTATTATTTACACATCCGATTTCTGACTTCAAGATCCTGATGGCTAAATATCTTGCAGGTGTTACCCTGTTGATTATCGCTATCATACCAACCTTCATCTATTACGTTTCCATGCATTACCTTGGAAATCCAGTGGGTGTTATAGACGATGGTTCAACTTTTACTTCTTACATGGGATTGATCATGTTGGGTTCTGCATTTGTCGCAATCGGGATATTTGCTTCAGCAGTTACCAACAGTCAGATCGTTGCGTTTATCATTGCCATGTTCCTGAGCTGGATCTTCTATGATGGACTTACATTATTGGGCTCATTTAATCTGATGGGAAAATTCGATTACATCATCCAGTACATGGGAATGTCTTTCCATTACGACTCGATTAAAAGAGGTGTTATCGATACGAGTGATCTGATCTATTTTGGATCTCTGATCGCAGTTTTCATTTTTGCCGCACTAACGGTGATCAAATCACTTAAAAAGTAAATCATGGCAGAGAAAAAGAAATTCACAAGCGGTATTTTCAACTGGTCTTTCCTGTTCCTATTCATGGTGGGGATGATCCTGATTAATATCATAGGTTCGTTCCTCTACACAAGGGTTGATATGACCGAGGATAAGCGCTATTCATTGAATCAGGGAACCATCGATTTTCTCGAAAACAAGGACAATTTTGAAAATCGAGTAACGATCAAGATCTACTTGGAAGGTAATCTTCCAGCTTCCTTAAAGCTATTCAGAAATGCGATCGAAGATAAACTGAAGGAATTCAAGCAATTTGCAGGTGACAGGGTTGAATATATTTTCATAAACCCGACTCCTCCAGGAAGCACGGAAGCAGACAATCAAGCCTTATTCGAGACACTCTACGCCAAAGGAAAAGGGATCATTCCGATGGACGTGGTGTACATGAAAGATGGATCGCAAAGTCAGATGTTACTTTGGCCAGGTGCCGTGATCGATTATGGCGGATCTACGGTTAGCAATATTCAGTTCTTGCCTGGAACACCTCCTGGAAAGCCGTATAGCCTGGATGCAATGACACAACTCATTGAAAACTCGGTAAACAACCTTGAATACATGTTGATCAGTGCACTTCGCAGAGCAACTCAAAAAACTTTAAAACGTGTTGGGTTCCTGCAAGGACACGGGGAGCTCAATTTCGCTCAAACTCAAAGAGCAAGAGCGTTGATC
>JALRFI010000229.1 GCA_023253775.1 Crocinitomicaceae bacterium | reverse complement strand
ACGGAAAAGGATTTGAGATGAAATATTATACGGGAAGTTCCCTACCACTGCAAATGATCCTTCACTGAAGATCTTTTCAGGGTGTATTCTTAGAAAATCTTCATGGAAGATCTTGCCTTCAAGTTGAGTGTAATGTTTTTTCAGATAATCGATGGATTCGTCGTCGACATCGATCACGTATACATCTAATTCGTCCCGTTGTAATAAGAATTCTGTCAATGCTCCCATTCCGGGGCCGATCTCTAAAACTCGATTACACCCGTGATGATTTCCGTATTGATTCGAGATCTTCTGACAGATGTTTTTATCGACCAGGAAATGCTGACCAAGATGCTTCTTTGCTTTAACCGACATGTGACCTGAATTCCTCTATAACAGACAACATTGTTCTGAAGGCAGCAAATCTTCCGTCATATTTCAATGAATGCTCTCTCTGAAGTGCCGCAGCATGGGTTGACTGATACTCGTCCAGCAGGGCCTGACTTGGCGACAGATAAGTAATCGCGTAGGTCATTCCACCTTCTTCCTCCCCATGCACTCTGGAAATCCTGCTTTCTATAAAGCATCCTGTGGCCATCACATCGGGAATATGGACTTCCCGCATCCATGTCAGCCATTCTTCAGCAA
The DNA here is from genome assembly GCA_023253775.1 of Crocinitomicaceae bacterium. Classification (GTDB taxonomy): domain Bacteria; phylum Bacteroidota; class Bacteroidia; order Flavobacteriales_D; family Crocinitomicaceae; genus M0103. The sequence goes on along the minus strand of JALRFI010000229.1, from coordinate 11,379 downwards.
TTTCAGGATCGATGCTGACTGTAACGTTATATAAGATCATAAAATAAGGTTAATGCTTAAGTACCCATCCGGTATAGCCCGCTGCAGATACTTTCAGATTGAGCTGAGAAATTGCGTTTTGATCATTCGCATTCCCTGCACTTACTCTTGAGAGGTTGTTGGATACATCAACGATGTAGGCTTCAAATCCTTCCGACTTCAATTTCGCTACAAGATTTTTAGCATTGTTTTCATCGCCAAAGCAGCCCACGATAAGGTCAAAATTTCCTTGAGAAGAAACTGTTGTGTTTTCAACTTCCGTGTGTGTCACCTCGTGAGTATTCGTTTTTGGAATCCTGACCGGGATATAAAGATCATCATCGAATTCATATGAAAACACCTCAACATCTTTGTCCAACTTCTGGATCTTCTCTTCAAGTGTTTCAGGATCAGCTGGAATACTTTCCAACGTCTGCTCCTTTTTCTGATAAACCGAAGTAACAACGGTATTAAATGGATTAAAGTCACGAACAGAGATCATTCCTGACTCCAGCACATCTGTCTTCATTGGAATCCAGAAAGAATAAAACGCAATTGGCAACAAGCAAGCTGCTGCCACGTATTTCCATACTTTTCTGCTTTCCTTAATCGCAGGATGTTCTATGATACCCGGCTTCTCATTTTCAACCGGTTGAACTACTTTGTCAAAACTTATCTCCTTAATCGGAGCCAGCTTTTCTTCAGTCAATGATTCGTTCGCCTTAACATCTGCTTCAGATACAAATCTTACACTTCCAAGACCATATGACTCCAGCAACAAGTTGAAGAATCTGTCCTGCTCGAAACAAAGATTTTTTTCCTGATCAAAGTAAAGGTGTCCAACACGCTCGATCTCTACCCTTTCACCTCTTTTTAAAGACTCATTCCAGAACGTAACCGTATCAGATATGTATGATTCAGATCGCTCATAAGAAAGTGTGTTCCTCACAGAACACTCAGAGATCAACAACCCATCGTTATTCAATAGTTGTCGATTAAAAAGAAGTTTTTTCTTTGGGGGAGTGATCATACCAGTTGCATGATCAATTACTGCAGGTTTTCTGCTTGCCACAAACCCACCAAACGAAGGGACTATCACACAATTGTGCTTAAGTAACAGATCGCCAATAAGTTGCTCTACAGTAATCATGTTTCAAAGTTATGCAATTCTACGCACGTATCCAACTTACGCGGAACTGATGAAAGAGTTACAGAAACCGAAGTACTTTTTCGACATCCTCCGGAACATCAATGTTCGGAGTTTCGATGTGCGTTTTTACTACCTGGATCTTGTAGCCATAAAACAGCCAGCGCAATTGTTCAAGGGATTCAGTTGTTTCAAGACTAGTTGGCTCCAAAGAAGTAATCTCTCTAAGGGTTTGAGCCCTGTAAGCGTATAAGCCAACGTGGCGCAAATACGGATAAGAAGTAAGTGGGTCTCCCTTTGCATTTGCGAAATTAGGAATTGCACTGCGGCTAAAATACAATGCTCTGTCCTCGTGATCTACTACCACCTTTATTCGGTTTGGATTCTGAAGGTCTTCCATCGAAACCTGATCGATCCCTAAAGTTCCGATTTCCACCTTATCATTTGTAAAAACCTGAAGCAAAGAATCGATCTGTTCAGGGTCGACCAATGGCTCATCACCCTGTATGTTGATCACGACATCAATGTTTTGAAAATGACTAAGCACCTCGGCACAACGATCCGTTCCACTTGGATGTTCGCTACTTGTGAGCATCACCCTTCCTCCAAATCGGTTGACTTCTTCAATGATACGCTCGTCATCAGTCGCCACGACAAGGTCTGTGATCAATTTAGATTTGATCGCACCTTCATAAACCCGCTGGATCATGGTTTTCCCTTTGATCTCAAGAAGTGGTTTTCCCGGAAAACGAGAAGACCCGTAACGTGCAGGAATGACCCCAAGTACCTTCATCAGATCTTCAGTTGAAGCTGTACAAGGAAATTTCTAGGGGCTTGAATGTCACCTGGTCGCGATGAATACTCAGCATTGAAAACATTGTTTGCCATGAATCCAAGACGAATATTGTCTTTCAATTTATATCCAAAACGAACATCGAACACAAGATTACCTTGGTTATTATCTATTCGGTATTGCTTTAAACCAGGAAGGATATATGTGCTGCCGGCGATTGCCTCTTCAAATACAACATCAATATTTTTCATGAAACCACTATAACGAGATGAGAATCCGAGACTATACTTCTTATAATTAAACTCTGCATCCGCTTTGGCAAGATGCCTGAATCGATACTTTAAAAGTCCTTCAGAAGTATCTGAGAAAGACGCCCTGTAATTTGGGTCATTATTGAGTGAGACCGGGTTCATGTAGGTATATCCTATAAGTGTTACCACCTCTACATTCTTGATCTTACCCATACTATTAAATGACAATTCCAAACCGGAGATTCTCGCTTTTTCCGCATTTTGTGCCTGGAAACCGATATAGTTCGTAAAATTCTGATTCCATTCAGCAGACGTAAAGAAGGCAATATCCTCTGATGATGGGTTGGCAACATTGACCGCATTATTCGTTAGTGGATTGAAAATGATGAATCCGAATTCCATCATGTTCGAATATTCATTAACAAATCCAGAAAAGTCAATCATACCTTTCCAGTCTCCCATCTTAACACCTTGCTTTATGCCAATTTCAGCTGCCCATCCAATTTCTGGCTTTAAATTTGGGTTTTCAAAAATGTTCAAAGCACCAACACTCGTCTTGGTATATCTTTCTGCCACAGAAGGGTAGCGGATACCCTGTCCAATCGATGCTCGTAAGTGGGTATATTTTGCCAATTCGTAATGGAACCCAGATCTGAATACCGGATAAAATGGAATTGTCGTTGTGTCCTTTTTATTCAGCATGAAATCACTATCTCCTGAACGGCCGTCCATCTCAAAATACTCTGCGCGCATTCCTGCAACGATGTCTAGTTTTTTGATGTGATGCTCGTATTGAACATATGCGGCAGTGTTGTTAGACTTGTGGTCTCCAAAAAGCTCCGACAACACAACATTGTAAATGTTAGAGAGTCCTGATGTTAAGGTAATACCGTTTTTATACTGTCTTTGAAACTGATATTCACTGAAATAAATCGTTGCACCGTTACTCTGAGCGGGATTAGTTATGTTGTCGTTGAATGCCCAATACATTCTCGTTTTGATATTGTGTCTATTATTGTGTTTATCAATAATCTTGATGTACGGATCAATAAATAATCGATGGCCGAAATTATAGGTAAGCGTGGAAGCGTCCAATGATGTATCAGCACCTCCGCTTGGTGTATATGCGAACGTATCACTCTGCCAAATCAAGAAGTTTCCTGTTTTCTGTAGTTGATAATTGTATCCGATACCTGTTTTTACTCTTTTGAATTTCTGAGGTTTGAAATAAAGTGTTCCACTGATCCTTCCTCTAAACTCGGTCTCTCCTTCTCTATATCCGTCATTTCGAAAAACTGTCGTTGAAACAGTGTATCCGAACTTCTTATACATTTGTCCTCGGTACGCCTCAATCTGTTGATTCATTGGGCTTGTGCTCCACCATTTCAATGATTCTCTTCTAGGATTATCATAGACCCCATACTGCACCTTGAATTTGGTTTCAGGCTTAAGGCCTGGTTCCTTTTCTGTTAAAGCGATAACACCATTTAAGGCGCCACTACCATACAACACAGAAGCGGCTCCTTTCATGATCTCGATCTGAGATGCCTGCTCCATAGGTATAGCGTTCCACTGCGTATCTCCAGCATACCCTGAAAGCAATGGCATTCCGTTCCACAATAAAAGTACACGGCTACCAGCTCCGTATGCAAAACCTGAACCTCCACGGATACTCACCTGACCATCCATCGTAAAGACTCCCGGTGCCTGATCAACGGCTTGCTCAAGATCAGTGATTCCCTTATTGTCGATCAGCGATGGACGAATAATTTCCATAGAAATGGGAACCTCCTCTACCTCCTGGGTTCTGCGTCCAGCAGAAACAACAACCGTTTGAATTACCTGCACTGGTTCGGACAATTTAATAGTGATCTCACCGGCCGCAGTTACTTCCGTTGTATCATTTGCATAAGGCAACAATGAAGTGATCAATGTCACAGGAAAATTGGTAGAATTCAACATGAATTTTCCGTCAAAATCTGTAATCGCTTTGTTGCCATCTGATCCGATCACTTTAGCACCGACAACAGGGTCGTTGGATTTTTCATCCAAGACAACACCATTGATCTGAGAAGATGAAAGAAAAGGACATAAAATTCCTAGGGCCAATATGTAGTTCTTCATAAGTTCAGTAGACTTTAGCTTCTCAATATTAGGTATTTTTTTCTAAAAAAGGAGCTATTTACTAAAGCTGATACTGCAACTGCAGGATAAAATTTCTTGGAGGTTGAAGGTCGGCTGGTCGAGATGAATATTCAGCATTCAACAAATTATTCGCAATAATATTTATTTTCAATTGTTCCTTCAACTGATATCCGGCCCTGATGTCAAAAACCAGTGCGCCCTTGTTGTGGATCAATCTATATTCCTTTAGCCCCTGTAATATCTGTTGACCAAGGATGCCATCTTCAAAGATCACATCAATATTGTCCATGTTGCTGTTATACCTGCTCGAGAACCCAAGCATGTATCTTTTATACTTCGCTTGAACGTCCATTTTCGCTAAATGTCTGAAGCGGTATTTTAACAAATTACTCCCGGAATCTGAGAATGTCGTCAAGTACTGTGGGTCCTTGTTTAGACTTATTGGGTTCATATACGTATAGCCCAAGAGCGTGGAAAGATCTACCGATTTGATTTTCCCCTCACTGCTAAATGAGAACTCAACTCCAGATATCTGGGCTTTTTCTGCATTAGTTGCTCTAAGCCCCACCCAATTGTAGAGGTATCCCGGAGTTCCCGGCACAGTGTTTAGAGGAATACTGTCCGGATTATATACCCCAAAAGCGAACTCGATCATATTATCATATTGATTAATAAATCCGGCAACATCGATCAGACCTTTCCATTCACCCATTTTTACCACTTGTTTCACACCGACCTCCGAAGACCAGCCGATTTCCGGTCTAAGATCAGGATTCGGGAACAATATCACCCCCCCGGTAGATGTGGCAACAAAACGCTCTGCAACAGATGGGAATCGAATTCCCTGACCAAGAGTTGCTCTTAAATGAGTGTATTTTACCGGTTCAAAATGGACCCCTGCTCTGAGGATTGGATAGGCTGGGAAAGTTAATTCACCTATTTTAAAATCTGAGTCTCTTGGTTTATCATCTTGCTGGAAATACTCGAACCTTATTCCTGCGGTAAAATCCCATTTTTTAAGTTTCTGGTCGAACTGTGAATAGATAGCGGCGCTCTCGGAAAGGTGATCTCCAAATACGCTACTATTGATCACATTATTGATGTTTGTGAAACCAAGAGTTAGATTTCCCTTTCTCTTCGTTTCCCGCTGAAACTGATAGTCTGCATAATACATTTCGGCTTTGGAAGAGGCGTATAATTCCGTCAGATTTCCTGTTGAAACCAAATAGTATCTGGTGCGAATAAAGTGTTTGTTATTCCATTTATCAAACATCTTCACATACGGATCGAGATTTAATCGAATTGATCTTTGAAAGCTAAGGGAAGATCCCGGAACAGAAGTATCTGATCCTCCAAAGGGAGTGTATCCTAGTGAATCACTCTGCCAAAGTACAAAAACACCGACGTCTTGATATTGAAAGTTGTAGCCAATTCCGCTTTTCATTTTTTGGAATTTAACCGGTCTAAAATAGAATGTTCCATTTACCCTACCCCGATTTTCATACTCTCCATCTTTATAGCCTTTATCACTGAATCCATTTACACCAATTGTCAACCCGAAGCGTTTATTCATTTTTCCATAATAGGCATCCATCATGTAGAATGCAGGGTTTTTTGACCACCATTTTAAGCTTTGGCGCCTGGGATTATCGTATATCCCAAATTGAACTTTAGCGACTATACTTTCATCCGGCCCCGGTTCTTTTTCTGTCAGGGAAATAATCCCGTTTAAAGCTCCCGAACCATACAGAACGGATGAAGCTCCTTTCAAAACTTCAATTTGTGATGCTTGTTCCATAGGAATGGAATTCCATTTTGCATCTCCAACATCCGGAGAAACCATCGGGATTCCATTCCAGATAACCGCAACTCGACTACCTGCCCCATATGCAAATCCGCCGCCGCCTCGAATACTTACCTGTCCATCCATCGCAAACACTCCTGGGCTCTGATTAACCGCCTGTTCAAGATTGGAAAATCCCTTGTTGTTGATCAGCTCAGGCTTCAACACTTCCATAGAAACCGGAACCTCTTCAATACTCTGGTCCCTTCTTCCTGCCGAAACGACAACTGTTTCTATTTCCTGGAGCGCCTCAAACATGTAAAATGATAATGTTGTATCAGAATACACCAATGCCGAATCCGCAATAAGACCCATATATGTGGCCTTTATCCAAACAGGATAATTATTTATTTGTATCGAAAATTTCCCTTCGTAATCGGATAGGGTTTTGTTTCCATCGGATGCCGTGATTTTAGTCCCAACAATAGGGTCTTTGGACTTTCCCTCCAGTACTATACCAGTCACCTGAGAAAATGCCAAAACGGGACAAAAAAGTAGAAGTAAAAGTATTTTAAACATAGTTCAAAAAATGAACTTTTTAACTATCTTAATGGTACCAAGCTAATAATAATTTGAATAATAAAGAACAGTTGTATCAGATTGCTTTCAGTCTGATCAGAGGGGTTGGACCTAAGAAGGGAAGTTCATTACTAGCAACACTTGAAGATCCGGAAAGGGTTTTTAAAGAGAGCCCCAAATTACTATCCTCATTAACAGGGTTTTCTGCGGACTTCTTCAGGTCTTTAAACTTGATCGCACCACTCGAGAAAGCAGAGAAAGAATTAGGTTTCATTTTGAAAAATGACATCCAAATGCATTTCTATTCCAATGAAAATTACCCACGCAGATTGCGCCAATGTGCCGATGGCCCTTTAATGATTTACAGTAGGGGAGATTTTGATCCAAATGCAGAAAAGGTACTTGCCGTAGTCGGCACAAGGAATTGTACCTCATATGGAGAGCGAATTATCAAAAATATAATGCGGGATCTTTCAGGTCAAGGAATCCAGATCATTAGCGGTTTGGCCTACGGCATTGATATCCTGGCACATCGAAATGCCTTACAGCAGAACATCACGACTATTGGTGTAATGGGGAATAGTCTAGATCGTATTTATCCATTTTCTCACAGGTCCGACGCCAAAGAGATGATGAAAAATGGTGGGTTGATCTCTGAGTTCATTTCGGGTACGAAACCAGACCGGGAAAACTTCCCCATGAGAAATAGAATTGTAGCAGGCATGTCAGATGCTGTTGTCGTAATAGAAAGCAAAATATCGGGTGGCTCATTGATTACAGCAGATCTTGCTCTTGATTACAATCGGGACGTATTCGCATTTCCAGGAAGCATTGAGGCGGAAACATCAGTGGGTTGTAATGATCTCATCAAAAAAAACAAGGCTCAGTTGATCTCTTCAGCCGAAGAAATATTGAAATGGATGGGGTGGAATTCGCAAACACAAATGAAACAAACAATGGTTTATCAGGATGTTTCCCACGAGGAAGCTGAAATTCTTTATGCTTTGCAAAATGGAGAGCTTCATATTGATCTTTTATCGGCTCAAACTTCAAGAAGTATCAGAGAATTAAACCCAATACTGTTTAATCTGGAATTAAAGGGCTTGGTTCGTTCATTGCCCGGCACCAAATTTTCTTGTCAATAAAAAAGGGGGCTGAGCCCCCTTTTTCTTTATCTTCTTAATCCTATTTTAAGGAATCTTCTGTTATCAATAACTTCGGCTTTCTTTTTCAAACCATTTAAGGCTGAGTTCTGAAGACCTCCCCTTAACGCTGCCAGCATCTGCTCTCTTTCAACATTATAATTCGCTGCGGCAGGTGCTTTTACCGTTTTGTCAATGCGCACTACATAGACTCCCAACTTTCCTTTCAAAGGCAGAGTACGCTGACCATCTTTCAATCCTGAGAATAAAGTTCCAACCACTTCTGGCTCATATCCTGAACCTGTAATTTGTGGATTGGCAAAAGTAACCTCTGCGCTCAAAACACTGGTATTTCCTCTTTTTGCCATGGCATCAAGAGTTTTGTCCTTGATCAATTGATTAGTAAGACGTTTTGCTTTTTTCTCCTCTAGAAGATCTCGCTTCATTACTTTCTCAATGTCTTCAAAAGAAGGCGCTCCTTTTTCTTTAATCGATGATACCAAAGCAATAATGTATCGATCCTTGTCCTTGATAGGCGCTGTAGTTAAGTCACCTGCTTTTGCTTCTTCATTAAACGCCAACTTTAGGATCTTATCTTCAGCAAACGATGTTGTAAATCCATAAAGCTTAGGATTATCAGCCATTATACTGATTGGTCTTGCAAAATAACCCGCCTGTTGAACGATGGTGTCAAAAATATCAAGCTTCGACTTCAATTCAGCCTGAGCAGAAACCTTTTCCTCAAGCTTGTAAAGCAATTCATAAACCTCAGATTCTTTTCTGTCTATCGTTTCCTGGCTAGCTTTAAATGTTTTCATCACAGCAGCCAAAAGTGGGAACTTCTCTGTATCCCTTTCAAGTACTTCAATGATGTGAATACCATATTGGGTCTTTACAGATCCAACTTTCCCGATTGGTTCAGTTGCACAGAAATTTCCAAATTCTGGTACCATATCAGCCTCTATGAAATTGTCAATTTCACCCCCCTGAGGAACAGACCCTTTATCATCACTAAACTTGCTCACAAATTCAGCGAAATTATCCTTGTTTATCAGCTTCATCAGAGAATCTGCTTGCTTTTGTTTTGCCGCGATAACTTTCTCATCTGTTGCACCATTTGTCGCAAGAAGGATATGTCGAGCTTTTAGTCTTGACGGCGTGTAACCAATCACCTTTGCAACTACCAATCTATCTTTGCTTGGAAACGGTCCAACGATATCCCCCACCGCTGATGTTTTGAAAACTGTATCCATGTATTTTGGATAAGTAACCATCATGTTTTGAGCTTTACTATGTCCCTCAGGAACAGCAGTTGCAAATTTACTTGAAGTATAAAATTTCATTTCACTGTTTTCCATAACAAACAATGAATCATTCAATGCGCTTGCGAAAGATTTCTTCGTTTGCTCCATCAACTTGTTGAAATCGCTTGTATCCTTTTTGGAAGGAAGAATATTAACATCGAACCATTTTACCTCTCTCTGAGCAGTGCGGTTCTCATATTTCTTCTCATCCTTATGCTCTTCGTAATATTTTCTAAGCTCATCATCAGAAATTTTAATGTCTTCATCTGAGATTTCAGTGTATCTTCTGACAACATAAGAAATGTTCTTTACTTCTTTTTGAGCGAAATACTCTTCTTCCGCCTCAAGTTTTGAAACGTACATTCCCTGACCTAAAAGAGAGAAATACTTCTCTTGCTTTCTTTTGTCGACATAGTACTTCTTACTATCTTCCCACTGCTTTTGAACATTCGGATCAGATGAAGACTCCATTTCGTCAATTCTTTTCTGAAGCAATTTCGCGTTAAAGATCCCCGTAATTGAATCTGTAAACCCTTGAGCTAATTCAGGCATCACCTGAAAACCATCAGTACCATAAAGATATGCGTCGAATTCTGCATCACTTATTTCAATACCAAGCGCTTCATATTCCTTTTCAAATAAAGTGGTCTCAACTACATAATTCCATGCCTTGTCCATAGTCGCCTCTTGATCTCTCTGACTATATTCGCGCTGCTGCTGGGCAAACTGCATACGATCCTGTTCTTCAAACTTTCGGCTTGCCTCCTCATAGGCTTTGTAATCCACCTTCTCTCCATAGACGGTACCATAGCCATAAAGATCCTCCATTCCTCCGGTGATCTTCTGCCAATCTCCCATGATAAAAGCTATAAGTGCTACTCCAATAAGAATAACCAATAGGCCAGACTTCTCTCTAATTTTACCGATTAATGCCATTTTTGTTAACCATTTAAGGTTGCGAATATAACGAGTAGAATTGACATTAAAAAATTCTGAAAAAAGAAAACCACCCGTATTTACGAGTGGTTTCTTCTTGTTTACTTTGTTTTCAAAATTATCCTCTCCCTTTGGGTGCAGAGGTTGGGGTTTTTCCTCCTCCTTCAACGGCAGGTTTTCCTTCCGTTTTTGGTTTCTCTTCTTCCGTTTTCTTAGGCTCAGGGGTTTTAACATTTGGTTTTGACCCCCCAGTTCCACTCATGCCCTTCCCGCCGTTTCCACCACCTGTATTTCCATTTTCAGTTGGTTTCCCACCGCCATTTCCAGTGTTGTTACCTCCGACATTTCCAGAATTACCATTGTTGCCTGAGTTTCCACCTCCACTGCTCGTGTTAGAGCCAGATCCTCCAGTTGTGGTTGTTCCTGAACCTTGTGTGGTAGTTGTCGTACCTGAACCAACAGTGCTAACACCATTCAGACCTGAGGAAGTTGATGTTCCGCTAGTAGCAGAGCCACTTCCAGACGTTGTCGTTGTTCCACCCTCATTTGTGCCTTGGTTTGACCCGCCATTTGATCCCTGACCACCAGTGTTTGTGTTGCCCGATCCACTGTTTCCATTTGAACCTTGACTACCCGTATTCGTGTTGCCAGAACCGCTGTTACCGTTTGATCCCTGACCGCCTGATCCAGAATTGCCCGTTCCGCTGTTGTCATTCGTGCCCTGACCACCGGTATTCGTGTTACCAGATCCACTGTTTCCATTCGATCCCTGACCACCAGTATTCGTGTTACCAGATCCACTGTTTCCATTCGACCCCTGACCATCAGTATTCGTGTTACCAGAACCGCTGTTTCCATTTGATCCTTGACCACCAGTATTCGTGTTACCAGAACCCTGGTTGCCATTTCCGCCCTGGTTACCGTTACCATTTCCACCCTGGTTACCTGGAGTCGTTTCAGGACATGGTCCTAATACATCTCCATGTGCCTGATGTGCTGGCCAAGCGGATAATGGGATCTCAAGTGTCTGAGGGTTACCATTGTTTCCTGGAGGGTAGTGACAAATCGTGATCTTTTGTTCTTGGTTATGTCCCTGATTGCCATTTCCGCCTTGATTACCATTGTTTCCTTGGTTACCATTGCCATTTCCACCTTGGTTACCTGGGGTTGTTTCAGGACATGGTCCTAATACATCTCCGTGTGCCTGGTGTGCTGGCCATGCGGACAATGGAATCTCAAGTGTCTGAGGGTTACCATTGTTTCCTGGAGGGTAGTGACAAA
>JALRFI010000224.1 GCA_023253775.1 Crocinitomicaceae bacterium | reverse complement strand
ACACCAATTTTAGCGTTTCGATCTATTTGAGCTAATTGTGTTGGTATGCTTGGCAATTTACCTAATTTTTTTTGAATAAAAATGAATGAATCGAGTAGGATTCTTGGTTCAAAAGAATTTATTTGAACAAAGTATCATTAGCTTCAAAATTTTGGAAAATGAATTTTTTAAATTGTCAGTTTAAGGGTATGATTTGCTTTTTAACCACTGGTAGGTTTTTCCCTTGAAGCACATACTCGGTTTTGGAAACAGGCGCTCCCCCATAGAATTCATAATCATAGGTATAGCCCGTAGCCTGCTGTTTTTCTGTATCTATTTTCAGATCATAGAGTTTAGATAAGAAGTTCATTTCAAAACTGTCCAAGGAATGGTTGAACGAGTAAAATTTGTAGCCCTTCTTTTCTGGTGCAGGGATCCACAGATCCAATACACCATCAAAATCAATATCCTTTACGATCGGGTCACCAGCTATCTCTTTGCTGTTTTTAAAATATGTTTCACCCGTAACATTCAAGAGGAGCTTTTCGTCACTTTTACGAATGATCGTGTAATGGGTAGAGTAGGCCTTAGGTGCGACAAAACCCGGTGGCTTCACCTCACAGGTTTGAGGCTGTTCATACATCTGAACATAACGCTGAAAGATCAATCCGTTCTTTTCAACCTTGTACACCGCAGAATCGGGTTGCTGGCTGAATACAGTACAAGATATAAAAACGAAAGGTATCCAAAGATTAATCAAATGAAATTGACTCATTTCTAATTTTGTTTCGTTCAGATTACAATATTATCAGAAAAAGGTTCATTCAAATCATTTTATTGAATCAAGTGATACTAAAAAGCTATTTGCTGTTACGAGATGATTTGATCTCTTTTCTGGATTCATTTTATTGAATGTATGCACCATCATTGATAATCTTGGGTTTTTCGAAAAGAATTCTTGATGTTTGTCAATGAAGTTCCAGAACAAAGCATCCCAGATTTTTTCCCATTCACCACCGGGATAGTTACTCATTTTTTTTATGTAATTGGAGCCACTGATGTAAGGTTTGGTAGCGAAGTAACCCCCATCTGCAAATTGACTCATTCCGTATACATTAGGAACCATTACCCAATCATATGAATCGATGAAGAGCTCCATAAACCAACGATATACTTCATTAGGGTCAAATTCGCAAATTAACATGAAGTTTCCAAGTATCATCAATCGTTCAATATGATGGCAATAACCCGTTTTCAAGATCTTTTGAATGGTTTCGTCGATCGGTAAAATTCCGGTTGAACCATTATAAAAGCTTTTAGGGATTTTACGATCAAAATTCCAGAAATTTGAAGTTCGCATTTCAGTTCCTTTGCACTCGTACATTCCTCTTATGAACTCACGCCATCCGATTACCTGGCGAACAAAACCTTCGGTTGAATTCAATGGAATTTCTTCATTCTTCGCAAACTTTATTGTTTTGTCAAGGACAAAATGAGGCGTGAGCAATCCGGAGTTTAGTGCAGGGGTTAGCAGGCTGTGATGAAGAGTCAATTCATTTTGTACTATAGCATCTTCGTAATTTCCAAAATCATAAAATCGATAATCCAGAAAGTGGTTCAATGCAGCTTTACTTGATTCAAAATCAATGGGATAAATTTGCATGTCAACTGAACCGGAATTCTTAGGAAAGTACTGTTCCACGTAATTGACAGCTTCATTCCAATAGACTGATTCTTGAGGATGGAATGCCGGTGGAGGGGTTTTACCTTTTGGATACTTCTTACGGTTTTCGTCATCAAAGCTCCACTTTCCACCTTCGGGTTCTCCACTCGGTTGCAATAGGACATTGTACCTTTGTCGCTGTTCTTTATAGAAAGAAGTTTGGAAAAAGAATTTTTTATCTCCTTTGAAAAACTTCCGATTATCCTTGTTGCTGTTAAGAAAACTTGGATTTTCGTAGAAATACAATTCTACGTTCTTAAAATTTTTAATCCTTTTTGTAATCCAATTGTCAACTGGTTCAACCATATGAACTTCTTCAAAGGAATTTTCTGCAAAATAGCTATCGAGTTTACGTAAATCACTGTAATTATTATATGAAGAAATATAAATAACCTCAGCACCTTTTTCTTCAAGCCAGGATGCATAACACCTCATGCTTGCCCGATGAAAAGCAATTTTCTGTTTGTGAAAATTGTACTGACGAAAGAACAGGAATTCTTCAATCATTAAGAAAGAACCTTCTACGTCTAGCAGTGGATTGAATTCAAACAATTGGTGGGGTAGAACCAGCTTAATCTTTTTGCTCATTCGATTTGTTTCTTTTGCAACGTTCACTGCAATATTTTACGTGCTCCCAATTGCGATCCCATTTTTTGCGCCATTGAAAGGGGCGCTGACAAATCGGACAAATCTTCTCGGGTAAATTACTTTTGTGCATTGGATCGTTTTGAATTGTTTCTGGTGTGAGTTCTAACAATCCTGGAGGATTCTTTTTTGACTTCTGGATCTTTTCGATGTCCCCATATCTTGGTACGCGCTCTTTTACCCGCTTCTTCTAAATCGATCATCGGATGCGGATAGTTAATTTCAATTCCAAGCATTGTCTTTTCGATTTCAGTCAAATTCCAAGGTTCATGGATAAATTCTTCGGGAACTTTTTCAAGCTCTTTTACCCATTTTTTTATAAAAACTCCTTTCGGATCGTGATCTTTACTTTGTTTAACCGGATTGTACATTCGGATCTTATTCACTCCAGTAGTTCCTGCTTGCATCTGAAATTGTGGATAATGAATTCCGGGTTCATAATCCAGGAATAATCTGGCTAAATGATAAACTCCTTCGCGCCAGTCAATGTCGAAATGATGACAGAACACCGAAACCAGCATGGCCCGCATCCTGAAATTTATCCATCCAGTTTCTTGGAGACACCGCATGCAGGCATCTACAAGAGGAAATCCTGTTCGACCTTCCTTCCAAGCCACAATAAGCTTTGGGTCGTTGGTATATTCAAGTGATTCATAACCTTTGTTTACACAATGAGTCTCATATGAACATTCCACTTCAAATTTCTGTATGAAGTGACAATGCCATTTCAATCTTGTCAATAATCCATCAAAAGCTCTTTTGTGATGAGCATAGTTGGGATGATTGATCACAAACTGCACGCATTGACGAATACTGAGATTTCCCCACGCAAGGTAAGGTGAGATTCGTCCACAAGATGACCTGCTTTCAAGGGGTTTAGAAATATGGCGATTGTAATTTTTTCCTCTGTCTTCGCAAAATGATTTCAAGTACTTCCAGGCCATTTTTTCACCGGGAGGTTGCAAAGAGTCAGGATAGTACTCCAGGATCTCCATTAGTTCTTTTGAAACAGGAAAAGGGTGGTCTACTACTTCAAATTTATCGGATTTTTTGAAGGGAATTGATAAAATAGGTTCATTTACAAAAGCATACCATTGTTGATCCCAATTGATTCTGTCTTTGATTCCGCGAATTACGCCATCCCTTTGGAATTCTTTCCATAGGATTCCTTTTTCTTTCAACAGGGAGTAGATTTCTTTATCTCGTTCCCAAGTTAACTCAATACCACTTTCTTGATAACTAAATACCTTTTGAATGTCGAACTGGTTTGTTATCCAATCAAAGACGGCATAGGCGTCACTATGAAAAACATGTACCTGTCGGTTTAACTCGGCAAGCTTCTCATTGAGATCTTTCAAGCTGTGATGAACAAACTGAAGGTGTCTGGTGGAACAATCCGGGTAAATGATCATACAAGGTTCGAAAATGTATATGATCAAATAATCACACTCTTCATTCGTTGCTTGCAATAATGGTTGGTGATCCATCAATCGAAGATCCCGTTTCAACCAAACGATATTGCGTTTTTCCTTCATGAGAAGATTTCTTTTTGGGCCTTTTTCCAAAATGCGAAAAAAGATGGGAAATACCCATTGAGGGATGTGATCCAGTCTCTCTCATCTTTTGTTCCGATGCTCCAATTTTGAGTAGGGTGTTCTTTGTAAAAGAGGCTATCTGGTTGAAGAAACTCATTCAATTCATTCAATTCGCCAACAAATATCTTAAGATCCGGAATGTTCTTGCCTAAGTTCAATGCGAAGTCCAAACATTTTTTAGAAATAGGGTATTTTATAAAATGACTTGGTTCAAGCAGTAAAATCCGCTCTCCTTCTTCGTTTTTTCTCCATTCAGGATCTAAGTTATAATACGTGTAGATGAATGCTCTTTTAGGAGCAATTCTAATATCCAATGAAGATTTTGGCAGCACCGTTTTTAAATCAATTAATGAGCATGATTTCAGTTGAATAGGTACTTCAATTTGAAGTAATTGATCGTAATCTACATCCAAATAAGTACCCAATTGATTTGAATAGAAATACTTATTGATGTTCTCTTGATTTGCGAAGTATTTTTTCGAAGAAAATGTTCCGGCAACCCACTGCCAGCTTAAGGCATTACTTGCCCAATCTCCATCTAACAAATGATAATACATCCATCGTGCTGGTTCTTTCCAGTGGCTAGCGGCAATATTAGTAGCCAAAGATGCTACATACATGCGCATGTGATTGTGCATGTAACCCGTTTTGAGGAATTCGTTGATTCCCTCATCGATTGCTGAAATACCGGTTTGTGCGAGTAAAATATTGTTTGGGATTTGAAAATGAAAGACGCCTTGTTGCTCACTTTTAAGATCATGATCGATTTCACAACCTTTTTCTTTCCAAATCAACTGCCAGTAATCCCGCCACGCGAGCTCCTGAATCAGCTTTTCAGTTTTTTCTCGTCCCAAGTTTCGTGAGAGTATATGCTCCACCACCTGTTTTGTACTGATCACCCCGCGCGATATGTAAGGACTCAGATATGTTAAGGCACCATCCTTGAAATTTCTGGTTGATCCATACTTTTGAGGGTTAATTGAACGAATACGGTCCTGAATCGATGCTATGTCGGTAGGGAATTCTATCGCTTTGAGATTTTGTTATTGGAAATGAAACGTTGACGAGAACATTTGAACCGATCAATCTCCGGATTTCGTTTCTTAAGGTGTTTCTGACTTACACCCGAATGCACTCTCTTTCTCCAAAGCTTGAAGCTGCTGTCTTTTAACTCGCGCTTCATGAGCATCACTATTTCTTTTTCGGAAAGTGAAAACTGGTATGTAATGGCTTCAAACGGGGTTCGGTCTTCCCAGGCCATCTCAATTATTCGGTTGATTTCTTCTTCTTTCATTCTCAATAGTTAACATTTGGAAAGAAAGAAAGTTCGCCGTCAAGAACATTGAAAATGATATCAGACAGTTTCCTGTTGATTCATTTTGAAAATTCTAATTCTATTAAAAACTTTAAAAGTTTATTTTTGAGTTCATAACATCTGCAGACTAATAAAAGGGACAATGAAAAAATTAATCTTACTAGCTACTATCTGTTTATCGCTAAATGTACTTGCGCAATCTACCGTTACCGTTAAGAATGCTGAGCTTTATCAAATGAATTATTTACTTGGAGTATACGGCGGAGAGGCCGTTGCCTCAACATTTTGGCAGATTGAGAATTTATCTTATCTGTATGTAAATGGGAATATCAATGATGAAGAAACGATAGGGCAATTGACCAATATTATTAATCGACTTTCAATTGGAAATGATGAAACTCAAAAACTGATGAATACAGAATTGTTTGACGATCAAAAATTACAAGAAACTATGAAGACCTTTCTTCTGCTGAGGAATACGTTGAAAGAAGAGGCTCAGGCTTTCTCTGATTTTGTAAGAACAAAGGACGAGAGTCTTATAGAAATTGTGGAAGGGAAAAGGGCAATTGTAAATGCATATTTTGGCGAATAGCATAAATAGATTTTTCATTCTGGATGAAGAAAATTTTTAAAAAAATCTTTAAATATTTTACTTACAGCATTCTTACATTGCTGGGCCTTTTTTTAATTTACATGCTCTTGGCCTATATACTCGGAAGGATTTCGGTAGGTGAAACAGAAAAGTTAGCAAATGAAAAGATTGAGATTTATTTAATGAATAATGGTGTGCATACCGACCTTGTTTTGCCAATTCGTAATGCGCATATCGACTGGACTAATTATTTTCCGATCGAGAATACCAAGGGAAACGATAGTTCGGCAAATTTTTTCAGTGTAGGTTGGGGTGATAAAGGTTTCTATTTAGAGACACCTTCCTGGAGTCAGTTGAAGG
>JALRFI010000167.1 GCA_023253775.1 Crocinitomicaceae bacterium | reverse complement strand
TTCTGACGTCAGATTTAAACCTGTAGATTCAACAACATAATTTACTCCTGCTTCTCCCCAACCAATTTCTCTGGCTTCCCTTTTGTTGGTAATCCTAATCCTGTTACCATTGTAAAACAAATCCCCTTTGACACTCTCTATTACTCCTTCAAGCAAACCATGAGTTGAGTCATATTTGAGCATGTATGCTAAATAATCAGCATCATATAAATCATTTATTGCGCAAATTTCAATTTTTGGGTTATTCACGGCAGCGCGAAAAACCATTCGGCCAATTCGACCAAATCCGTTAATACCTATTCTTACTTTTTCCATTAATTATTTTATTACCCAACTGCCTCCAACCGAAATGACATTATCCAAGGAAAGGTATTCTTGATGATTACTTTCATTTATTCCTCCTGTAGGACAAAATTTAACTTCATAAAAAACTGACCCATACGATTTTAAGGCTTCAATACCTCCATATAGATTAGCAGGGAAAAACTTGAAATACCTCCAACCGATCTCCATACCACGAATTATTTCACTTGGAGTTGCAACTCCAGGAATAAATGGGATTCCACTATGTTCAAGATTTTGAACCATTGTAGATGTCAAACCCGGACTTACCATGAAGGCCACCCCCATATCTACGCATTTATTGATCTGTTGAACTGAAATTACCGTTCCAACGCCGACATCCATGCTTTTGCCATACCTCTTTTTAAATTCAGCGATTGCTTCCCAGGCATAAGGAGTCCTTAGTGTAATTTCAATACAAGTGATGCCCTTGGCACTGAGGGCAGAATAGACTTTATCTATTTCACTTTCCTCATGGATCGAAACAACCGGAATGATTGGATTGCGTTCAAGAATGTCAAGTATATTATTCTGCATAATTTTTAAAATAGACTCGCCCCACTTTCGCTACTGCTAATCAGGGTTCTTAGTTTTGTAAACAATTCTCTACCATGACTTTCATGGACATAAGGTACAATTCGAGTCGCTCTCTTATCGAACCCTTTCTCTAAACACTCGACCACTCCATTTTCAGCATCCAATCGGATAAGATCACCTGTTTGAATTTTCGAAATGTTTCCACCCTCTGAAGCTTCCGGATATAAATGAATGGCCGAAGGAACTTTTCCAGAAGCACCAGACATTCGGCCATCCGTAACAAGTCCAACTTTATACCCTCTTTTCATTAGAATTGTCAGAGAAGGCGTCAATTTATGCAGCTCCGGCATGCCTTTGTGCTTTGGCCCCTGAAATGGGATCACAGCAATAAAATCCTTATTTAGCTGATCATTTTTAAATGCCTTAATAAGGTCATCCTGATCATCAAAGACAATTGCCTCTGCTTCTACAATAAGATTTTCGCGATCCACGGCTGATGTCTTTATTACTGAAGTACCAATGTTTCCTTTAAGAACTTTTATTCCTCCAGAAGGAGAAAACGGATTCTTCACAGAACGCAGAATACTTTCATTCAAAGATTGTTCAGACCCATTTACAAATTCCAGTTCACCGTTAATTATTTTCGGTTCCTTGGTATAAGCGCTTAACCCTTTTCCTTTAACTGTCATAACATCCTCGTGTAACAATCCACTTTCCAGTAATGTTCTTATCAAGTATCCCATTCCTCCCGAAGCATGAAAGTGATTTACATCTGCTGCACCATTTGGATAGATTCTACAGAGTAATGGCACTATCTCCGACAACTCTGAAAAATCATCCCAGTCGATAATAATTCCGGCCGCTTTAGCGATCGCTGGTATATGTAATGTATGATTCGTTGAACCACCCGTAGCGAGTAGTCCAATAATACCATTTACAATCGTTTTTTCATTGACTAGAAATCCAATTGTATGTTCTAAACTTTTCTCATTGATGTTATTGACAAGTGTACTTACCGCTTCATTATTCAAGGCATTTCTCAAATCGGTTCCAGGATTTACAAAACTACTTCCAGGCAATTGTAAACCCATGATCTCCATGAGCATTTGATTGGAGTTGGCAGTTCCATAAAAAGTACAAGTTCCTGGAGAATGGTATGAATCAGATTCTCCTTTTAACAACTCTTCTCTTCCTATCTTCCCTTCAGCGAACAACTGTCTGATCCTCGCTTTTTCTTCATTTGGTATTCCGCTTTCCATAGGCCCTCCCGGAACAAAAATTCCTGGCAAATGGCCAAAACTTAAATTACCAATCATTAAACCCGGAACAATTTTGTCACAAATCCCCAGGTTCATTGAACCATCAAACATATCATGGGACAACGCAATAGCAGTCGAGAATGCAATCACATCTCTGCTCAACAGAGAAAGATCCATCCCTTCTTTTCCCTGAGTGACTCCATCACACATTGCGGGCGTCGCTCCTGCCACCTGTAAGGTAGCATTACATTCATTGGCAAATTTCCTTAATAGTTTAGGATAATCCTCGTAGGTTTTATGAGCGGATAGCATATCATTGTATGCAGTAACTAATCCGATATTAGGAAGCTTACCTTGAGCGATTGTATTTTTATCCTTTTCACCACATCCGGCAAAACCATGTGCCAGATTGCCACAAGACAATTCTGTTCTGTATGAAAGAGGTTTGAAATTGCTCTCTATTTTTTTTAAATAGTTATTCCTTTCTTTCTCTGACCTTGATCGGATCCTATCTGTTATCTCTTCAATTTTTCTATTTATCTGCATAAAAAATATGTATATCAGGTCTTTGTTTCAATATGTCATGGATCGGAAGGTCCCTTTCATTGTCCAACAAAACTTTTTTCTTATCCTTTCCGGTAATGATCAAATAAATAAATTTTGAATCACATATTAATTCTTTGCTACATGTAATCCTCCTTGTTGGCGAGATAGGTGCATTCGTATTGTATACTTCCTTGTCATTTGATCTTCTCGGGAGCTCAGAATTTTCATCCCCGGGAAAAATGGAAGCCGTATGGCCGTCAGTCCCCATTCCCAGAATTGATAAATCAGTGCGTTGTTTAAAAGGATCATATGCCTCGTTTACCAATTCAAGATTTTTCTCATAACTATCCAAAAGATATATCATCCCTTTGATGTCGGACTCAATTCCCAGACACTCTTTTATCATTTTTTCGTTACTGTTTCCATCATTGGTGTCAACAAATCTTTCATCGATCAGTCCAAATTGGAGATTTGGATTACCCTTGAATGATTCTTTACCAAGTCTCAAATACAATGGTTTGGGTGTACTACCACCAGATAGAAGAACATTGCATTTTTTGTTCTCCCTTAACGCATGTTTTATTTCCCTGGAAATCATATCTCCCAGAATGTCAAACATCAAGTCTGCATTGTCAAACTCATTTATTTTTATTTCGTCTGCCATTGCACTCCTTTTTCCAATATTTTATCCCCTGGTCCCCATGTTCCTGATTCGTATAAATCAATAGGTACATTGTCAATCCAGTTTTTTGTAATAGACTCTATCCAGATCCATGCGGCTTCAAGTTCGTCATTTCTCATGAACAAAGTCTGGTTTCCTCGCAGTACGTCAATGATCAAACGCTCATATGCATCCGGCATACGTTCTTCAAAAGAATCTACAAAATCAAGTTTCAATGAAATCGGTTTGAATCGGTATCCTCCTGGTCCGGGAACTTTACTTAATTGAACTAATTCGATCCTCTCTTCAGGTTGCAACCTAATGATGAGCTTGTTCTGCAGTGCGTGCTGAGATTCAGGGAATATATTGTGAGCAATCTCCTTAAAATTGATCACAATATCTGAATACCGTTTTTTCATTCGCTTACCTGTTCTTAGGTAAATCGGCGTATTTTTCCATCTCCAATTGTCGATGTAGGTTCTTATTGCAACAAATGTTTCTGTATCAGAGGAGTACTGATCAATATCTTCCAAATAAGAATTCACTCTTTGTTCGCCAATTTTCCCTCTTGTATATTGTCCTTTTACAATCTGTTGCTGAATGGTGTCTTTATCGAATTTTCTAAGGGATTGTAGAACCTTCAATTTTTCATTTCGAACTGAATTAGCATCCAGGCTCGCTGGAGGCTCCATGGCTACCAGACATAATAATTGAAGGAGGTGATTCTGCACCATATCCAATAAAGCTCCTGTTTTGTCATAATAACCTGCACGATTTTCAACGCCTAAACTTTCTGAAACGGTAATCTGGATGTTATCAATATTATCTCCGTTCCATGATTTTTCGAACAAATGATTTGCAAAACGCAATACCATCAAATTCTGCACAGTTTCCTTTCCTAGATAATGATCTATTCGAAAGATCTGACTTTCTTTGAAACTTTGGCCTATTACATTTGAAATTTTCCTGCTTGAATTGAGGTCATGTCCCAAAGGTTTTTCAATGACCACCTTACTTTTTTTATGGATAAGGTCGGTTTCTTTTAGCGCAGCACAAATCTCACCATAAGCGGAGGATGGCACCGAAAAATAAAAGACTCTTTGCCAATCTGGATTAATTTCCAATAAATCTTTTAACGGACTGTATGCCTGAACTGAATTGACAGGTAAACAAATTACCTTAAGTCGATCAATGAAACTCGCCATGTTTTCGGAAGAAATGGCATCCGTCGGAAGAAATTTTTTCAATTCATTTATAATTTCTTCATTATGTTTTTTTCGAACAATAACAACGATCTCAAAGTTCATTGTGAGCTGATCATCCATATATCTCTGGAAAAGTGCAGGAATGATCTTTCTCTTGGATAAATCTCCATCACCACCGAAAATAACTATATAAAATGGATGTATCATTTCGCTTAATTTTGACTAATAACAAATATAATTACTTATTGTTTATTTTACAATAAGTATATTTTAAGATTTCGCAAATACCAATTAGTTTTTACCTTCGATTCGATCACTATAAAAGTGAGAAACAATCCTCAACCTGGTTCGAAAACACAATTTCAGTTCAGACAAAAAACTCATTATTCCGAGCTATTATCTTCTGATTGATCTAGTAATAAATCCTCTAATAAGGTAATACAGCGGTAGCCCTGAAATAAACAGGATCGCTCCCCACATAAACGCGGAGGGATTAGATAAGAACACCGCATAATTCACCCCCGCATACACTGCAATATACAGTATAGGTATCCATGGATAACCTTTAAGCTTGAAGATCTCAAGGTGCTCACCTTCCTTTCTTTTTCTCAGTATAAAAATGGCTGAGGCGGCTGTTATTAAACTAATGCTATCAAAAAACATCACGTATTCAAGAATCTTTTGAAATGAGCTCACAAAAAAGAGCGTCAGAATAATAAATCCGCAGAATACAATTACTCCATATGTCAGAACATTCGTCTTTTCATTGACTTTTAGAAATAACGGAGGTAAAACACTGTCTTCAGCCATCGCATAATACACCCTGGGATTACTCATTATAGAAACATTCACATAGGTCATTACTGCGAAAAACATAACAATTGAAATGATCATTCCAGACCAATCGCCAAAAATTACTTTCGCAGTATCTGCAGCCAGTGTTTTTGTATTTGCGAGCCCTTCCAAACCAAGCACTTTATAATAACTGTAATTCACACTTAGATACAAGATTAGTATTACGATCATTGCATAGAAGATCGATCTTGGAAGTACCCTCGAAGGATTATCAATATCGCCTCCAAAGTTCATGGTTTGCTGATACCCTCCAAATGTGAAAAAGACAGGGACAAAACACATGATGAAAGACTTCCAAGAAGGAGCATCATGTGTAACAGATTCAATATGTGTTTCAGAGATCCATTCCTTGGAAATGAAAAAAACTGCTGAAATAAGGATCAACAATAAAAGAATTTTAAGGATCATCAGTGTGTTAAGCACAGCTACACTCAATCGTATTCCCAGTAAGTTTACCCCAAGCAAACCGAGCGTTGTAACTATCGCGATCAATTGAGTGGAAGTCGAAACACTTTCTGGAAAGAACACCGAGGCAAGGTAGGTTGAACCCATTATTGCTACCGCTGCAGTTGACGCTGCATTAGAAATCACCGTGATCCAATTCACCATGAATGCAAACGCGGCAGAATAACAAACTGAAAAGATCTTGTAAAACCCTCCTTTCATTGGTTTTCTGGAACCAATTTCTGCAAAAGTTAAAGCTCCAAAAAAACTAATTAGTGACCCTGCCAACCATGCAAGAAAAAATATCTCCATTGATCCGGCCTTCTCCGCTACCTCTGAGGGGGTTCGAAATATTCCCATACCAATCACCAGACTGATGACAATGATCGTAAGATCAAAGGGACGAATCCTTTTCTTCATGGAAGAATTTACAACTTTCAGTTAAGGATAATGAGTTAAAAAGACGGTCATAAATCGACAATTTCTTATTTATCGCAGAAGATTAACATGCCCTACAGCTTGCTTTCTCTCATCCCATCTTGTAACCTTGAATTCGATCTTCCAAGTATATGTGCCATCCTGACACATTTCGATCTCTCCATTGGATCCATACGTTCCATCCCATCCGACTGTTGCATCATGTGATTCGAAAATCAATTCACCCCATCTGTTGAAAATGTACAATGAGTAATCATACGGATCAAATCCTGATGTGAACACCGGCTGGAAAATAGGGTTAAAGCTATCATCATCCGGTGTAAAAGTGTTTGGTACATAATAGATCAATTCTTCATATACCTGAATCGTCGTATTTGCTGTATCTGAACAACCAAAAGGTGAATATGCGATCAATGTCACGTTATAGTATCCTTCATCTTGTGGGAAAACGATCAATGGATTCTCTTCAGTTGAAGCTGCATCGTCAAAACCAAAAGTCCAATTATATACATTAGCCCCTGTAGTAGTATTCTCAAAGAATACCTCAGTGTTCAAAGTAGAAACTTGATTTTCGCTTGGGTTGAATGATGCATTTGGAGAATCTTCAACACAGATCAGGTTATTTGCTGTAAATGAAGAAGTGCATCCATCAGTATTGGTTGTGGTCAACGTAACATCATAACATCCTCCTTGTGTGAATGTCACAGGAACTGCTCCACAACCTGTTACCGTTGTACCATTACTTATCGTCCACACACAGTTTTGAGAGTTCGGCGTACTGTTCGTAAGTGTAACTGTCTGAGGTAATTGGTGCAATCCCAACAACCTTTAAACGCTTTAGATTGCTGGCTAAAGCAGTCTCTGGATTGCCCAAAAGTGCGAGCAAAATTGAAATTAACATT
>JALRFI010000144.1 GCA_023253775.1 Crocinitomicaceae bacterium | reverse complement strand
AGAATTGCGATCTTCTGAATTTCTTTTGGTACTGTAATCAGTGCAGGTCTCATCACCTGAACTTTCATTTCTCTCTTTGCACAAGCCCCCAGAATTATCGGGAGGGTCATGAATAGTAAAAGTCTTCTCATGTTGTGAAATTTGCGTTTAATTTTTAAGAATTATACCGCTTAACAGAATCAAAGATGTATAGCCAGTCCAAGATTGAAATGAATCCCTTTTGTAGTTAATTCATTCGTCCAGTCAGATAGATCCTGTTCTTCACCATTCCACTTATAATAAGTCATCAGGAAATTCTGAGAGCTGTAGCCTAGCCCGAAATTCATTCCTATTTTTTCCGTGAAGTACCAGTTGAAACCAGTTTCAAAACTGCTATGCGGTGATTTGAATTTATACTGTGCCGGCACGGAAATAAAGAAAGTGTAAATTCTGTTAATTGTTAATCGGCTTCCACCGAAATTAGCTCCAATATACCACACGAATTTATCCTTGTTGACAGGATAGAGACGCAATGAAAGCCCATACATAGATACTTTGTTTCCTGCTGCGGTAGCATTTTCTGGGTCTTCAACATAACTTCCTGTTCTAAAGTCAATTCCTGCTGAAAGAAATTTAAAGATGTTGTATTGTGCATTCAGTCTGAATAACTGTGTTCCCGCTGCACTGGTGTCAGGCGCAGTAGGTGAGCTATTCTGATATTGAGAGGTATAAATGGTGCCATGTATTCCGGCATCATATCCCGCACTGAAAGAGATTACTCCCTTGTCTTGAGTCTGCCCAAAAGCAATAGAACTCAAAACAAAAAAACTTAAGCTGCACAAGAGATTTTTCATAGATTCCTATTTTAGAAGACCAATTTACTCTTTATCGCCCTGAACTCAACATCATATGAACAAGAATATTTGATTATAAGATCTTGTCCCAGTATAATAAGAGAGACAAACAAAAGAAATTGACTTTAGTTAGGTTTGGATGCATTCGAATAGTAAAGTTATCTTTGCGTCAAATTTTAATACACCCCTGATGAAGGTTTACAACAATATTCTTGAAACGATCGGTAATACGCCTCTGGTACGATTAAACAAATTGACAAAAGATGTAAGTGCAACCGTACTTGCCAAAGTCGAAACTACAAATCCAGGTAACTCTGTGAAAGACAGAATGGCAGTAAAGATGATCGAAGATGCAGAGAAGGCTGGATGGTTGAAGCCAGGCGGAACTATCATTGAAGGGACATCAGGGAATACTGGAATGGGACTGGCACTGGGCGCGATCATTAAAGGATATAAGCTGATTTGTGTATTGAATGACAAGCAGTCCAAAGAAAAGATGGACATTCTTCGTGCCGTCGGTGCAGAAGTTGTGGTTTGCCCTACTGCAGTAGAACCTGAAGATCCGCGTTCATATTATTCAGTATCGAGACGACTGGCGACGGAAATCCCGAACAGCTGGTACGTGAACCAATACGACAACCTTTCAAACAGACAGGCGCATTATGAGCAGACAG
The DNA here is from genome assembly GCA_023253775.1 of Crocinitomicaceae bacterium. Classification (GTDB taxonomy): domain Bacteria; phylum Bacteroidota; class Bacteroidia; order Flavobacteriales_D; family Crocinitomicaceae; genus M0103. The sequence goes on along the minus strand of JALRFI010000144.1, from coordinate 8,377 downwards.
GACCGGAGATCTGGGAGCAGACGGATGGTAAGATTACGCATTTCGTTGTAGGAGTAGGAACTGGGGGTACGATCTCTGGTGTTGGGAAATACTTGAAGGAAAAGAATCCAAACATCAAAATCTGGGGTATCGATACGTACGGTTCTGTTTTCAAGAAATACAAGGAGACGGGAATCTTCGATGAAAACGAGATCTATCCATATATTACAGAAGGAATTGGTGAAGATATACTTCCGAAGAACGTTGATTTTGATGTGATCGATCATTTTGAAAAGGTTACGGACAAAGATGCAGCAGTTTATACAAGAAAGCTGGCTAGGGAGGAAGGAATCTTTGTAGGAAATAGTGCAGGTGCTGCGATCAAAGGTCTTCTTCAGATGAAGGATGATTTAAAGGAGGATGATGTTGTAGTAGTGTTGTTCCATGACCATGGAAGCCGGTACGTTGGAAAGATCTTTAATGATGACTGGATGCGCGAAAGAGGTTTCTTGGAAGAAGAATACAAGACTGCTTCTGATCTTGTAGCAAACCATAAAGATGAGCCACTCGTGACGCTATACGCGGAGGAGCTTGTTTCTCATGCTGTTGCCAAGATGAGAAAATATTCGATCTCTCAGATTCCAGTAATGAAAGATGGAAAATTTGTTGGTTCAGTGGATGATACACAAATGTACCAGATATTGATCGACCAACCTGAACTGAAAGATGCGCCGATCTCTTCGATCATGAAGGATGCATTCCCAATGGTAAAGGAAGGAACGCATATCGATGAAATTTGTAAACTGATCAATAAGAACACGCCAGCTGTTTTGGTTGAGTTGAACAACGGAAAGCACCACATCGTTACGCGCTACGATATTATTTCTGCAATGTCATAATATGGATTTTGTCGATCAGCTGAATAGGACAATACATCTGGAAAAAACTCCTGATCGGATCATTTCTTTAGTTCCCTCTCAGACGGAATTACTTTATGATCTTGGTCTCGATTCATCCGTGGTTGGCATTACCAAATTCTGTATTCATCCCGATGAATGGTTTAGGAATAAAGCCAGAGTAGGTGGAACGAAGCAAGTCGATATTCAAAAGGTGAGGTCGCTGAAGCCGGATCTAATTATTGCGAACAAAGAAGAGAATACCAAAGAAGATATAGCTCAACTGGAGCTGATCTGTCCGGTGTGGATCAGTGATGTAAATACCATTGAAGATGCTTACAGGATGATCCTTTCAATTGGACAAATGACCAATAAGGAGGATAAGACGGAGAAATTAGTTTCGCAGCTTAGGGTTGCTTTTTCATCCTCAGGAGAATTGTTTCAGCAAAAACGATTTTTGTATTTGATTTGGAAAGAACCTTATTACCTAGCAGGAAAAAACACATTTATAGATGCAATGCTGAATTCTTTTGGCTTTGTTAATGCTGAATGCAGAGAACGATATCCGGAGTTTGAAGGACCCAATCCCTATGCTGACGTGATCCTTCTCAGCACAGAGCCTTATCCGTTTAAAGCGGAACATTTGGAGCAGGTTGCTCGAGATTTCAATTGCAAAAAAGTCTACCTGATTGATGGTGAAATGTGTTCCTGGTATGGTTCAAGAATGCTAAAGTCGGTCGATTATTTCAAAGAATTATCCCGTTCAATACTGTGATGAGAAGAAATCGTTCAGTAGAACGAATCGCATTGCTTCGCTCATGGGATAACATCCTTTTTCAAATTTCAAGTTTCCTTCAATGGATCCTTCTCCTTTTGAGATTCTTGTTAGACGGATATGGATTTCCTTTGAATTTACAGAAAGGCGTTTCCCTGCCTTAAATGCAGGGATCATGTCAAGGAAAGCAGTCATCAAGCCTCCTCCCTCAACATTCATGAATGGCTCCAGCTCTCCGTATATTCTGATCAATTCATCAGGTTCCGGGGCGACTAATTGTGGGTTTTCGTTGATGCCCAAATAGATTGTAGTGGGAGTAAGCTGTTTGAAGTACAATTGTTCCTTCTGAAACCAGATCGAGCCTTTGTCTTGTTTGTAATCCAACATGGTTCTAAGCGCTTCGTCTTCAAACAACTCTTTGATCGAAACATTTTCTTTGAATTTCATGATCAGGTCCATCTGTGGAACCACAAAGTAGCCAGTCGAATGATTGATCACTTTTGCTCCATAGTAATTAAGGGAAAAACTTTCGAATTGAGGCAGCTCAACACCTATTTCGGTCAACATATAAGTCAATGTATCTGAAATAGAATTGTCCATTAGGTTGGAACAAATATGAAATCCTTGAGGTTTCAGAACCTGGTTAGGAAATGCACCTGAAGCCTTTTGATCAAACTGAAAGCTACCCGAAAAGATCAGCTCATTATCCAATGCACCAATCACAAAATTAGAATAAGGCAGACTTGACGATTCCCTCCAGCTGATTTGTGCAAAGTCATCCTTGTTGGATCGAAAGGACTCAGTGGATTTTGAATTGATGATCTTTTTTCCGGCGGCGATTAACTTTTTTCGATCCAGCTTGGATTGTTCTGATCTCATTATAATCAATCCAATTTCATCATTGGCTACTCTAACTGTTTTTGAATCTCCTTTTGGTTGATCGAGAAACTTATCCTTACTCGATATATTCACTAAAATACAACTCACTTTTTCATCCTCAATAGGTATTTGGATGTAATAAAGGTCAGATCGCAAGTGAATTCCGGGATCTTTTACTTTCCGATTATCCGTTCGTCTTGTATTTAGAAATTCACCCAATAAATTAGAGATCTCTTTATCTTTCGATTCCATTAGAACTGAAAACAATGTATTTTCAATTATCATTTTTCCATCTAATCGGGCAACGATCAATGCATTGTCAGGAATATAATGAGTATTGGATGAAGGAACTTCCTGAATAAAATAACGACCGGTTGAAAGCAAAAACCATAATGCGGGTAAGAGCATTAAGAATAGTAGAGAGTTGCCGATCTTCCTGAATTTTGTCATTCAAACAAATGTAATCAATTGTTATTTACCTTTGTCTCATGAAAAAGTTGGCCCTGTATATTTTGAAACTTTTTGGGTGGAAAATAGATCCTCATACTCCTGAAGGAGTTAAAAAGTGTGTTATCGCTGTTGGGCCTCACACCTCCAACTGGGACTTTATCATTGGATGGCTTGCTTTTCAATATTATGGGATCAATGCCAGCTACCTGATCAAAAGTGATCTCTTTTATCCACCGCTAGGTTGGTTGCTAAAAGCAATGGGAGGTATACCAGTTGATCGAAAGAAAAAAAACAACATGACTGACTATGCCGCTTCATTATTCGAGAAGAATGAAGAGTTGTATCTGGTCTTTACTCCCGAAGGTACTCGAAAATACAATCCCAATTGGAAGAAAGGATTTTATTACATCGCGCTGCAAGCTAAAGTCCCGATCTATATTTGTTATATGGATTACGAAAAAAAGATCGGTGGATTTCACAGTTTACTAATGCCAACAGGTGATGTTGAGGCGGATATCGATCATGTAAAAAAGGTAATGAGTCAGTTCAAAGGCCGATTTCCAGAGAAAGGAGTTATTTTTCCTTCTTGAATTGACCGGTTTTTTTGTCATACCCGTAAGGACAGTGTTTGCAACCACTTTTACAACAATATCCTCTTTTCAAATGATAATTTTCAGTAAAAATAATATATCCTTCCGGACTCAGATAGTAATCTTCTTCGGACAGATTGTTCCTCTTGGAAAAACCGCTGAGATTTTCGCTCATGACATAAATGTAACTATTTGAAACAAATGCTTCTGTGTACACAACAATCGATCACTCAAGAAGTTCAAATTCAAGAACTAACGGATCGTAATATTCGTCTTCTGGTGAAAAGAGATGATCTGATTCATACGGAAGTATCAGGCAATAAATGGAGAAAACTAAAATACAACCTAGATCAATGCACTTCACTCAAGAAAGAGGGAGTTCTTACTTTTGGAGGGGCTTTTTCAAATCATTTATTAGCTACAGCATCTGCGTGTCATCTGGCTGGATTAAAATCCATTGGGTTTGTCAGGGGAGAGGAGCTTAATGTGAATTCAAATGAAACACTTTTAAAATGTGCTGAGCTTGGCATGAAGCTAGTGTTTGTATCAAGAGACGAGTATTTGCTTAAAGAGGAAAAGGAGTACCTTGAAGAACTGCAATTGAAATTTCCAGGTTTTTACATGGTGCCTGAAGGGGGTAGTAATTATCTCGGAATGATAGGTTGTCAGGAAATTCTTTCGGAAATACAAGAAACACCAGATATTATAGTTGTAGCGGCGGGAACCTCCACAACTGCTTCTGGTATTTGTTTATCATTGGATGAGAATCAGAAACTGTGGGTTGTACCTGTATTGAAATCGTATTCCGCTACAGAAAACATTCGTGCAATCCTTTCAAGAACAGCATTTGAAACCGAAATGATAGATGATTATCTGGAGCGTGTTACTTCATTGGAGGAATACCATTTCGGAGGATATGCCAAATACGATATTACTTTGCTTAATCTGATCGAAGAATGTTTTTTCAAATATGATCTGCCATTAGATCCGATCTATACGGGAAAAGCTTTTTATGGTTTATTGAATGAGGTTAAAAAACAAGATGTAAAAGACAAGACAATTTTATTTATTCATACTGGTGGATTATGGGGAGCAAAGAAGATATTTCAAAAAGAAAAAAGGGCCATCTTTTGACGGCCCCCTCTTTGGTCATTGTGGTTGGGTATTATTATCGTCTGCCGTTCCTGTTCCAACGGAATAACTTACGGTCATGAATGTATTGACTTCTGTCAGTCATCATTGAATATTTCAAGAATAATTCGAAGCCTCCTGACGAACGTGTTGCTGAATTCAACGAAGAAACATTGATATCATATGACGCTCCCAATTTGAATCCTTTCAACTTATACGAGATCGATGCGATGAATGCATCAGACCATCGATAGAAGATTCCGTAAGAAATAAATGAACGCTGCACATAATTGGTTCTTTTCGAACTTTCGAACAGCTCATGGTCAAAATATGTACCAAGAACTAGATTTCTGTTTGGGCCATACATAGATAGCAATACCTGAGGGGATATACCAAAATTTCTATCGTCGTCAAACTTTGTTCCGGATACTGAGATATTCACGTTTCTGAATAAAAAATTATCCACCGTAGAAAAAGCGGCTCTGGGTGCTGTAATGTGATTCACACCAATTCCAAAATTGATTTCCGAAACAGCATCGAATTTATATTTTAACATGAATCCAGCTCCCACATCGAACGAAGAAACAGCGTTATCAGGAGCAAAGCTCTCACCACTTGTAATTCCTTGGTCATAACCAAATCCTGTCCATTGGTTATTCCATGTAGAATTTGTATTCTTAATGGAATACTGAAAGAAACCTGGTGCTACTCCAACCGAGAAAAACAGATTCTTATCTGCTTCAAGGGTGTAATTAATTGGCACAGAAATAAAGTTTGTAGTGAATTTTAAGTCACCTGTAGCATCATTTGAGAAATTAACCCCAAAACCAAGATGGTTGTTGTTTTTCTTGAAGAGTTTTGCATCTACTCCAAACGTGTTGGTGCGGAATGCTTCTCCAGTCAATGAAAGCCATTGCATTCTGAAGTTCGTGAAAAAACGGAGATCTTCATCCATGACAGCCGTAGCTCCTGGATTCAATACGCTAGGACTTTCATTCCACATAGAGAAATGACGATCTTGTTGAGCAAATGTTACAGACCCTAATAGAGCCAGAACACAAATATTTATCAAGTTCTTTTGCATAGGGCTTATTTTAATAAAGTAACGTTTCCATTTAAGTTTCCAATATCACCGTTAACAAGAGTGTATTCCAGTGTCCAGGCGAATGTTGCCGGATTAAGCTCTTGTTGATTGAATTTTCCGTCCCATCCGATGTTCATATCATCAGATTCAAAAACAAGCTGTCCGTAGCGGTTGTATACTCTGAAGATCATGTTTGCAATTCCGTAACCATTTACAAACAAGACGTCATTGTTGCCGTCATTGTTAGGAGAGAAGGAGTTCGGGACACCAATCGGATATCCTGTTAATGGTATATCTACAGTTACAACCGTAAAGTCGGAAGAAGTACATCCCTGATTGTCTACTGCAGTTGCAGTATAAGTTGTTGTGATCGTGGGGAATACTTCAGCCTCAGAACAGTCTGTTACAATACAATCCAGCACATCTCCTTGATTGTTAGGTGTCCAAGACCATGTGATGTCTCCACCCGATGCAGTTGCTCCAATGGTTACCGTATCACCAAGATCAATATTCGTCCCTCCATAAGTAGTAATCGAAGGGGGGGTGAGAACAGTTATGTTTTGAGTGTAGCTTCCCGTACCAAAACTATTGGTAACTACCAGTGTTACAGTATAGGTTCCAACAGTATTGTAGCAAACAACAGGAGGATTTGCCGCAGAAGAGCTTGAAGGTACACCTCCAGGGAAAGACCACTGGTAGGTAGGCGTACTGACAGAAGATGAATTGTTTGTAAATGAAATACAATCGCCTTCACAAGGGTCATTGTCTGAAATAGCGAAAGCCGCAGTAGGTGTAGAGCATGATACTACCTGAATAGTAATGATCGTGTCATGTGTGCCTACAGCATCAGTTACTTCCAACCATACGTTAAAATTACCTACTGTGTTAAACGTGACACTGTGCGGACCGGCTGTATTAGCAGTGCCGGGTACACCACCGCCAAAGGACCAGCTGTAATCTGTAATTGTATAATTAGTAGTACTACATGAGTTGAAGATTAACGATTGTCCTTGACAAACTACTCCATTTGAAACAGCGATACAAGCAGTTGGCCCACCTGTGCAGTCGTTCACAGTAATCGTAAAGGTTGCCACATCATCTGGGCAAGGAGCTGTTCCAGCAACGGTATATGTGAAGGTGTACACTCCGGGTGTAACGCCACTTGCGTTAAAAACTGCAGTTGTTGTATTGAACTGGCCACTTGGAGTACCTGTAGTTTCCAACCATGTTCCACCTGGGTCTTCGCCACTTAGCAGTGTGCTGATATCAATACTGGAAGTGTTACAAACCGAGGAAGAGTTATTTGCTCCAGCAGTTACCGAAGGTCCCACGGTTATATAATCTGTTTTTGCCTCTGAGTCTGTTCCATCATCATCCGTAATCGTCAAAGTAATCGTGTAAGTCCCTGGTGTATTAAAGCAAACGTTCGTTGGGTTTTGAGTTGACGAGTTGGTAGCACCACCACCAAAATCCCATGAAAAATTGGGGTTTGTACTAAATGTACTGGTATTGGTAAAGTTTATACAAGTTCCTTCACAAATATTTGTTGGGGACGCTGTAAAGTCAGCAACAGGCGGTACACCTGAAGAAGGGACTGTGATCCTAACATTATTGATTGCGATCGAAGGGTCAGTGCCTATACCGTCATCATTATTTTGCCATCCGAATCCAATTTTAAGGTTAGGATTGTTTTCACAAGATACAGGCATTGCTATTGAATAATTTGTCCATTGTCCTTGTCCACCTCCACAAGTAGGAGTCGTTGGTAAGGTCGGAACAAGTGTTAACCAACCTGCGCCTGTGTTGATCCAGATACTGCCATAATCCTGACCAGCCTGACCATTATGGATGTAATCAAATGATAACGTCAAATTAGTGTAGCCTACTGTTGAAATTACCGGAGATTCAGCTCTACGGTGTGTATTCACACATATTCCAAATCCGCAGAATCCTCCAGCATTATACGCGGCACCACTTCCTGGTAATAAAGTGCTGGTAATATAGAGCGAATTATTTCCGGTACCTGCAGTTCCACATCCTGGAGGTAAGACACCGGATTCCGCATCGCTTATCTCCCATAAATTGGCGTCAGCATCATTCGTTCCGAAGGAAGTATTCAAGGTCCAGGTAACAGCACCATCATAGTTTTCTAAATAGATGGGGGTTTGCGAATAGACTATGCCTAAAGAAAAGAAGAAAAGGCAACTATAGAGTAGTTTCTTCATAGTAATAGTTTTGGATCGTATTTTTTCGAAATTTATATAAAATCAACGTATCCTAATACGAAAAGGTTTAAGAAAAGTTATCCAGAAGAGTAATTAACTGTCTTGCTTCTCTAACGTCATGAACACGAAGTAGTTCTGCGCCTTTCAATAAAGTGACAGTGTTCAATACTGTAGTTCCGTTTAAAGACTCCTCAATAGACACGCTTAATGTTTTGTGAATCATCGATTTTCGCGATATTCCTACAAGAATTGGCCGTCCTAAAACTCCAATTTCACGCACGAACTTCATCAGTTCAAAGTTCTGTTCAACATTTTTTGAAAAGCCAAATCCCGGGTCCAGAATTATATCGTGAATACCTGAGGTTCTG
>JALRFI010000112.1 GCA_023253775.1 Crocinitomicaceae bacterium | reverse complement strand
GTTCAGATCATTGATCGGAAATATAGTCGGTAAAATATTCATCATTGTTGCGCCATTGGTTGGTTTGATCATGTTTTTGCAGGCGGAAAACTACACTGAGGATATGGGGTTGAAACATTTTTATGATTGGGTAGTTCAGTTAAGGATTCTATTTGGCTATAATTTCTCGAGTCCAATGGACCTTTTGGTTTTCTTTGTTTGGTCTGTAATCCTTGCATTGGTGTTGGCATCTGTGTTTCATTCTGTTAAGTTTAAAGATCAAAAAGAGGGGGTAATACCTTTTTTCAAATACCTGATCAGAAATTTTCATTGGATCTGGCTTGGAAATTTGATCATGTACCTATTTGTATTTGGTCTGCCTTGGTATGTTTTGATATGGGCCGTTTTTATTGCCCCCTTGTTTTTTATTCAGTCTGCTGTCTTTGGACTTGATGAACGTCCTGCTGGGACCAGATGGACACGTTCCTGGTCATATTCAGCCAATCGATATGGAACTTCATTGATGGTGATCCTGATGTCAGCGTTTATTGTCTTCATCATTTCCCAGCCCATTGCGTTCATTTTCAGTTTACATGAGCCATTCAATGATCAACCCCTGGTGAGGGATCTTTTGGATATGCTGGCAGATACGGTGAAAAGAGTTGCCATGATCTATACAGATGAGCATATTTTCTGGAGTAATATCGTGAGACAGATCGTCTACCTGCTCTTTTCATTTATGGTGATCATTTTCATGGGAATTACCATGGCTGTTAGCTATTATTCATCCAGAGAAAAAGAAGAAGCTGTTTCATTGAGAGAGGCTTTCAAGCGATTTGGAAAACGTAGTCGATTAAACGAATCTCAAGCTGATTTTGAATAGACTACTGACCATATTGATCCTTGTTTTTTCATTTTCCGGTTTATCTCAGGAACAAAAGTCGGTCGAAAAAAAATGGAAAGAAACAGTAAAGCGATACGAGTACCAGAAAAGTAAGAATTACAACGGTCCGAAAGATTATTATGGCACCAGCCCAACAGGAATGAAAGGGGTGGATAATGATAGGGATCAACAGCCAAAGGGACACACTTCTCCATCTCAGATCGATTACGTCAGGAATAAAGGAAAACAAAATGGGAACGGGGGAGATATGCCCAACGATCCGAAAACAAAAATGCCGGATCCCATCAAATTGCCTGAATTTGATCCACCTGACATCGATCCCCCAGATGTGAATCTTCCGGATGTAGATCCACCGACCATTTCACCGGAAGTATGGAAATTTCTTTTGATCCTGATCATTGCAGCGCTTGTGGTCTTTTTGATCTATTGGTTGATTAAATCACGAAAACCTTCTAATAAAAAGGTGGCAGGAACCTTTGTGGATATGGACTGGAATCCTGAGGTCATCTCAAAGACAGAACTTGAGCTCAGATTGGATGAGGCGCTTGCGAACGCCAACTATCGGGAAGGAGTAAGGATCTATTTTACCTTTATTTTAAAGGAAATGATTCGCTTGAACTGGATCAGATGGAGAAAAGAAAAGACGAATTTTGATTACCTGGCTGAAGTTGGGGCAAAGCCCAAAGCGCACGTTTTTCGTGAATGCGTGAGGATCTATGAATTGGTCTGGTACGGGGAATACGAGCTGGATCGATCAGATTTTAGTGAGATCGAACCGGTATTGAAGAATTGTTATGATCATCTGAAAGAAACAAAATGAGTCAGCAATTCAAATATCTCCTGATGCTGATGATCGTCGTGATCATGGTTGTTCTCGTCTGGTTCCTTGGGGCCGAAAAGACAGGTGGTTATACAACTGCCGCTTACGTTTCCACGAACTGGGAAGACAAGTATGACTGGCAAAGTCAGGATCCTTATGGATTGTCATTATTTAAAGAGCGCATCGAAGCACGAACGGATACAACCGTGAGTGATTTTATCGATACTCCGGAACAACTTGATTCGGCTCTAAAGATCGGTGATACATCCACCTATTTGTTTGTTGGAGAATCCTTTGGGTTGTATGATAAGGAAATAGATACCATACTGAGTAAGGTGGTCAGGGGGTCGAACCTCATTGTATTTTCGCGTAAAATGACCTCTAATATTTTTGATCGATTTGATCCTGTGCTCAATTATCAGTTCGATTACACCACTAAAGTGGTCATTGGCAGGAAGTCATCCTGGTACAAACTGTACAATATTTATCAGGGTGATACTCTTCCTCATGATTGGTTGTGTTTTGGAAACAGTAAACTTCAAGACCATGGGATCGATGTGATCTCGAATATTCGGGGAAGAGCAAACTTCATTCGCATTCCGGTAGGTGAAGGGTCTGTTTATCTTCATTCCGGGCCGGAGACGTTCAGAAATGTTTTCCTACTACAAAAAGATGGATTCCGATATGCATGGGAAGTGAGCAAGATCTTCAAAAAGCAGAAGGTCCGTGTACTGAACATTGGTGAATTGAAACAGGAGCCGATGGATTTCTTTGAGGAGCTCAATCAAAATAAAGGAGGGAAAAAAGATGACAGTTATTTGCAGTTCATTTTCAAGTCACCTCCTCTGTTGGCCGCAATGGGGATGATGCTGCTGTCGCTGATCTTGTTTGTCCTGTTCAGAGCGAAAAGGATCCGGCCAGAAATACCATTGTATAGAAAAAAGAGGAACCAATCAGCAGTATTTGTCGAAACGATCGCATCGATCTATCGAAACAGAGACAATCCGTCTGCCGTATTGCAATTGCACCGTAAGAACTTCTATCAGACAGTGCTGAAACATTTCTTTATTGATCTTTCAAAAAGAACAGATCATCGAGAGATCAAGCACCTGGCCGAAAGAGCTGGGATCGAGTCAACAGAAATTGATAAATTGTTAAAAGACCTTGAGCAGGAAACGGTTCTTTCAGAAAACGAACTCACCAAGATTGTCAAACGAAAAAATGAGTTTTACAAACAGGCTGGGTTGATCGGTGATGACATAATTCAACGCTTGAAGCAAAAAGAATTGAGGATCTATCGTTCAGTTTGGCTGAATTTCGTTTTCACAATGGTTGGTTTAGCATTGATTTTTATCGGTACGTATTTCCTGGTAAAAGCAAACGGTGCAGGCATCTTACTTTGGCCTTTAGGGGCCGCAATGCTTACCCTTGCATTCATTCGCATGGGTCGACCATATGTTATTATCAAAGGAGATGAACTTCAAATGATTCCGCTTTTTGGAAAAAAGATTACCTTGAATTCAAACCAGATCAATCGAGTTGAAATCTCAGGAAATCTTTGTGTGATTCATTTCCTAGATGAACAATCGGTATTGATAAGGATTGGAGAACTGGGTAGTACAGGTCTTCATCGTTTGGAAAGATATTTTACAGAACACGATTTAATTTAAAAATTTGTAACAATGAGCGCAGAAGAAAACAACGAACAACAAGATTTTTCAGCATACCTTCCTAAGGATGGGGAGTCTTCAGGATCTTCCGCTTCTGGTGAAGAAACGAAGCCGGCAGCTGAACCGACCGGATCTTATGGATTCGAGCGACAAAATCAAGAATTGGTGTGGGTTGCAAACAAAGTGAATGACGTACGTCGTGAGATCGGAAAATTTGTGATCGGACAACATCATATGGTTGAACTATTACTTGCCGGAATCTTTTCCAACGGACACATTCTTCTTGAAGGAGCACCTGGAGTAGCGAAGACCTTGTCTGCAAAGGTCCTGAGTAAGGCGTTGGCCATCGATTTTTCAAGAATTCAGTTTACGCCTGACTTGATGCCCTCGGATGTGATCGGAACAAGTGTGTTCAATATGAAAGATTCAACCTTCTCGTTTAAGAAAGGTCCAATTTTTTCCAATATCGTGTTGATCGATGAGATCAACAGGGCACCTGCAAAAACTCAGTCTGCGCTTTTTGAAGTAATGGAGGAACGGCAGATCACTTATGACGGGAATCAGTATCCTATGAGCTTTCCATTTCTGGTGATAGCTACGCAAAACCCTATCGAGCAGGAAGGGACCTACAATTTGCCAGAAGCGCAGCTCGACCGTTTCGTTTTCAAAGTTAAGATCGATTATCCAGAATTACATCAGGAAGAGGAAATCCTACAACGCTATAAAAACAATATTCAAACCCCTGATCTTCATGGGGTGGTGCCGGTATTCTCTGCTGAAGAGATCCTTAAGGTTCAACAAATCATAGAGAAGGTGATTGTTGAGGATAATTTATTGAAATACATTGCAGCCATCACGCACAAAACACGTAATCATGGAAAGGTGTACCTGGGGGGGTCTCCTCGAGCTTCGCTTTCTCTCTTAAAAGCTTCAAAGGCAATTGCAGCAATCCGAGGTCGTGATTTCGTAACTCCTGAGGATATTCAATTTGTGACTAAGCATGTTCTAAATCATAGATTGATCCTTACTCCTGAAGCTGAAATGGAAGGAATAACTCCTGAAGAAGTAATAGCTGATATTCTTAAAACGATTGATGTGCCTCGTTAATGAACAATCTCTGGAGATCTATATACCTGACTCGTTGGTTCTTTCTGCTTTGCGGAGTGATTGTCGTGTTGTTCGCGGCCTCATTTGCTGTTCGCGAGCTTTATTTTGTTGCGAAAGTGAGTGCGGTAAGTTTATTTGGTCTCACCCTTCTTGATGCACTATTAGTTTTTCTCTATAAGGAGCCTTTGAATTTTGAACGGCATGTTAATGAGAGGCTTTCATTAGGGGATAATAATCCTGTAAAACTTGTTGTTAGAAATAATGGTTTACAACCCGTTACGTTCATGCTTTACGAGGGATTTCCGGATCAAATGCAGGAAAGAGAAAAAGTGTTCATTGGAATCTTGGCCCCTGAGGGTGAGAAAGAGTTTCATTATGACTTTCTCCCGAAACAACGTGGGGAGTATTTCTTCGGAGATGCTTTTTTCAGGATCTCGTCAATGTTCAATCTTGTAAGTCGTAAATACGTCGTTCCATCGGGAATGGTAACCCAAGTGTATCCTTCGGTTTTACAGCTAAAGAAATTCGAGCTTCTCGTTTTTCAGCAACAAAAGACGTCGGTTGGGATCAAAAAAGTTCGACGAATCGGAAACAACAGTGAATTCGAACAGATCAAGGCTTATGTGCAGGGCGATGAGGTAAAAACGATCAACTGGAAAGCAACAAGTAGAAAGTTTGACCTCATGGTAAATCAGTATCAGGAGGAGAAATCGCAGCACATTTATTGTTTGATCGATAAGAGCCGCAATATGCAAATAGAATTCAATGAGATGAGCGTGCTGGATTATGCGATCAACTCTACTTTGGTCTTTTCGAATATCGCACTCAAAAACGGAGATAAAACGGGATTGATTACCTTTTCGGATAAGATCGGGACTAAATTACCGGCCAACCGAACAGGAAGCCAGATGAGAAGGATCCTTGAAGAGTTGTACAATCAAAAAACCCATTTTAAGGAGCCGAATTACGAATTGTTGTACCAAACGATCCGAAGAACCATAAGCACGCGCTCACTTCTCGTTCTGTTCACGAATTTCCAGACCGAGTTTGCTATGAGGCGAGCACTGCCGATGTTGAGAAGGATCAATCAGAAACATTTGTTAGTCATCGTCTTCTTTGAAAATACCGATCTTCAGGAGTATGCCTTCAAGCCATTGGAAACCATGAATGATGTATATATTTCAGCGGTGGCCGAACGTGTGATCACGCTCAAATCAAGAATGGCGAGAGAATTGAAGCAAAATGGGATACAAACAATACTGACGACTCCAGAGAATCTTAGTATTGATACCATCAATAAGTATCTGGAATTAAAAGCACGCGGTGCGATATAAAAAAAGGCCGACATTTGCCGGCCCTTCCAAACTTATTCAATTGAATTACTGAATCAAAGTAATGATAGTTGTGTTGTTTCCATCAATGTCTCTCATCTTCATTTCCTTGTTCTTCAACATTAAAATTTCACTCTCAGATATTGTTCCAGCTGAATCAGTTGTAATAAATTTCAATTTATCATCTGACAATTTCCATGTGCCGTTCTCTGTATCAGTGTAAGTAACTCCTCCAAATGTGTACGAAGTTGTAACCCTATAAGTGTCATCACTCTTGATGCTGATATCAATTGCGGTGTTTGAAAGGTCCTGAGACTGACCATTCACAGTTATGTTGCTTATTGACCATTCTCCAACAATTCTTGCTTTCTTTGATAATAGAGAAAATCCCGGTCCTTCTTCATATTTACCACAAGAAGCAACAGAGATAGCGGATACTGCCAACAAAAGGAAAGCAGCAGTTCTGATAAAAGATTTCATACGGTTTATTATTTTAATTTGAGCAAAATTACATGAATTACTTGCTATTACATAATAATTGTTCTTTAAATATTTGTTAATGCACTTTTGGGAGAAATTGATTAATCAATTCCGGACTACCGTCCTAAAAAAGTATATTTGTTCCCTGTAAAAC
>JALRFI010000089.1 GCA_023253775.1 Crocinitomicaceae bacterium | reverse complement strand
AACGTTCTCTAAAAATGTTGTGGACCAGGAAGTTTATGGTTTGAAGGTTACAGACGAAATGTCAAAAGACTTGAAAAACGATTCCGAAGAGCAGAAGTAATTTCATAATTCAAAAATAGGTGCTTTTTTAGGATAACGAATGAAAAAGGTTTGAATTGTTCATTTGATTTATTGAGTATTTAAAATCTCCATTTCTTCAGTTTTTAAGGGCAATAATTGTGTCAAATAGAAAATTTTTATCAAACCATTTCGTTATCTTTGCGGCCTTGTATTAATAATAAATCGGACTATGAAAAAAATCCAAATGGTCGATCTGATGACACAATATCAGAAGATTAAGCCCGAGGTGGATGAAGCTATCCTTAGTGTTATCGAAAAAGCACAATTCATCAATGGTCCGGAGGTTTCGTTATTTCAAAAAGAATTGGAGGATTACCTTAATGTAAAGCATGTGATCCCTTGTGCGAATGGTACAGATGCCCTACAGATTGCTTTAATGTCACTTGGATTGAAGCCTGGAGACGAAGTCATAACCCCATCTTTTACATATATCGCAACCACAGAAGTGATTGCACTACTTGGTTTGAAGCCTGTCTTTGTTGAGGTCGAAGGAGATACTTTTTGTATAAATCCTGACGCTTTACGCTCTGCGATTACCTCAAAAACGAAGGCAATTGTTCCGGTTCATTTGTATGGACAAGCAGCAAACATGGAGGCGATCATGGAAATTGCAAATGAACATGGATTGGCGGTTGTAGAAGATAATGCGCAAGCTATAGGAAGTGACTATAAATACAAAAATGGTAGTTCAGCTAAAACTGGAACCATAGGTCATATTGGTTGTACTTCATTTTTCCCATCTAAAAATCTTGGATGTTACGGAGATGGTGGTGCGATTTTCACTAATAACGAAGACTTGGCTGGAAAAATGAGAATGATTGCAAATCACGGTCAGTCCAAAAGATATTATCACGATGTTGTAGGATGCAATTCTCGTTTGGATAGTATTCAAGCAGCGATCCTGAGGATCAAATTGAGAGAATTGGATGGATATATTGCTGCCAGAAGATCTGTAGCTGATCATTATGACAATTTCTTTTCAAAGATCGAGGGAATTACTGTTCCTGTGAGGGATAAGTATTCGACACATGTGTTTCACCAATACACCTTGATTCTTGATGGTATAAATAGAGACGGATTACATCATTATCTTGCGGAACATGATGTCCCATCAATGATCTATTAT
Source organism: Crocinitomicaceae bacterium (assembly GCA_023253775.1). Lineage (GTDB taxonomy): Bacteria > Bacteroidota > Bacteroidia > Flavobacteriales_D > Crocinitomicaceae > M0103. Next base: position 5,522 of record JALRFI010000089.1, on the reverse strand, counting down.
CCAGTGCCTGCTCATCGTCAAAAAATGTTCGAAACCTTTGGAAGTGCAGATACAGTTCTTGAATTGACCGATTGGTTGACAGAAAGGGTGATCTCTTTACCGATCCATACTGAAATGGAACAGGATCAATTGGATCACATTTGCGCTACGGTTAAAAACTTTATCACGAACAAATGAAAAGAATCGCAGTTGTAGGTACGGGTTATGTTGGATTAGTTACTGGGACTTGTTTTGCAGAGACTGGAAACAACGTAGTTTGTATCGATATTGACGAACAAAAGGTAGAAAAGATGAAGAAGGGTGAGGTGCCAATTTATGAGCCACACCTTGAATCACTTTTTGAAAGAAATATTGAAGGGGGTAGATTAAGTTTTACTACTTCACTTGTGGAGGGAATAAAAGCTGCTGAGATCATTTTCCTAGCACTTCCAACTCCTCCGGGAGAGGATGGCTCAGCAGATCTCTCTTATATTTTGGGAGTTGCTGAAGAATTAGGGAAATTGATTGATGATTACAAAGTAATTGTTGATAAGAGCACTGTTCCAGTGGGAACCGCGGATCTTGTAAAAGAGGCAATCGCGAAGAACGCAAAGGTTCAATTTTCAGTAGTTTCTAATCCTGAATTTTTACGTGAAGGATTCGCTGTTGACGATTTTCTTAAGCCAGACAGAGTGGTCATTGGTGCAAGTGATGAAAGAGCAAAGAAGGTGATGGAGAGTTTGTATCGTCCGTTTGTGAGACAGGGAAATCCAATTATTTTCATGGATGAAAGATCGGCAGAGCTGACAAAGTACGCTGCAAATTCATTTTTAGCAACGAAGATCACCTTCATGAATGAGATCGCTAATTTTTGCGAGCTCGTAGGGGCAAACGTAGATAAGGTTCGTATCGGAATCGGTTCAGATTCAAGGATAGGAAAGAGGTTCCTTTTTCCTGGAATTGGTTACGGAGGGTCATGTTTTCCAAAGGATGTGAAGGCACTTGCAAAATCGGGAATAGAAAACAACTTCAATTTCGAGATCCTTGAGGCGGTAATGAGAGTCAATGAAGGACAGAAAACAGTTCTTTATCCTAAGATAAAAAATTACTTCCGTGGAGATCTGAAAGGAAAAAAGATTGCGATTTGGGGACTGGCCTTTAAACCAGATACTGATGATATTCGTGAAGCGTCGTCACTTTACATGATCGAGAAGCTGACGGAAGATGGTGCAGATGTTTTTGCATATGATCCAGAGGCAATTTCGAATGTGAAAGGATTGATTGGTGATCAAATCAGTTATGGAGCGAATGAATATGAAGTGCTAAAGGATGCTGATGCTCTTTTGATCTGTACGGAATGGAGTATCTTTAGAAATCCGGATTTTGATAAAATGAAGTCATTAATGAATGCTCCTGCGATCTTTGATGGTAGAAACCTATTCGAGATCGAGGATATGACAGATAAAGGATTTTACTACAGTAGTATCGGTAGAAATACAATCGGATAATGGAAAGGAAGCGTGTATTAATAACTGGTGCAGCAGGGTTTTTAGGATCTCATTTGTGTGATCGTTTTATCAATGATGGGTATCATGTGATTGCCATGGATAATTTGATAACAGGCAGATTGAAGAACATCGAGCATTTATTCAAACTGGAGAATTTTGAGTTCTATCACCATGATGTTTCCAAGTTTATTCATGTTCCTGGTGAACTGGATTACATTCTGCATTTTGCTTCACCCGCTAGTCCGATTGATTATTTAAAGATTCCAATTCAAACCCTTAAAGTTGGTTCATTGGGAGTTCACAACTGTTTGGGATTAGCAAAAGCGAAGAAAGCGAGATTGTTGATCGCCTCCACTTCAGAGGTCTATGGTGATCCAACCGTACATCCGCAAACAGAGGATTATTGGGGGAATGTTAACCCAGTCGGACCACGAGGAGTTTACGATGAAGCCAAAAGATTTCAAGAAGCAATAACGATGGCTTATCATAACTTTCACGGACTTGAGACAAGAATTGTAAGAATATTCAACACTTACGGACCAAGAATGAGATTAAATGACGGGAGGGTTTTGCCTGCTTTCATTGGACAAGCGCTTCGCGGTGAAGACTTAACTGTTTTCGGTGATGGAAGTCAAACACGTTCGTTCTGTTATGTAGATGATCTAGTTGAAGGAATTGTGCGTTTGTTGCATAGTGACTACGCATATCCGGTAAATGTTGGTAATCCATCTGAAATTACCATCTCTGATTTTGCTGAAGAGATTATCAAGCTTACAGGAACTTCTCAGAAGGTGATCTATAAAGATTTACCTTTAGATGATCCTAAGCAAAGAAGGCCGGATATCTCCAAAGCACTGGAGATTTTAAACTGGGAACCACAAGTTGACAGGGCTCAAGGTTTGAAATTGACTTACGATTATTTCAAAGGATTGTCTCAAAAAGAACTTCTTGAAACGGATCATTATAATTTTGATAAATACATAATTCGCTAATGGGATACTTTGCGCATGAAACAGCGGTGATTGATGAAGGATGCACAATCGGTGAAGGAACTAAGATCTGGCATTTTTCGCATATCATGCCGGACTGTACAATCGGAGAAAGATGCAATATCGGTCAAAATGTAGTAGTTTCTCCCGGTGTCAAGCTTGGAAATAACGTAAAGGTCCAGAACAACGTCTCTATTTATAGTGGTGTTGAATGTGAGGATGACGTATTTCTTGGGCCATCAATGGTTTTTACAAATGTGATAAATCCTAGAAGTGCAGTGAACAGGAGGGATCAGTATTCAAGGACAATTGTGAAAAAAGGAGCAAGTATTGGAGCGAATGCAACGATCGTTTGCGGGAATGATATAGGTGCTTTTGCATTTATTGGTGCAGGATCTGTGGTGACGAAAGAAGTTTCTGATTTCGCTCTGCTAGTGGGTAATCCGGCCAGACAGATTGGATGGATGAGTGAGTATGGACATCGTTTGAATTTTGATGAGAACGGATTTGCTGTTTGTCCTGAGAGTGGACAGGAGTATGTTTTGGAAAGTGGTAAGGTTAAAAGAAAATAAGAAATGATCCAGGAAGATCAAAAAGTAAAATTTGTTGTAGTAGGTGCCGGACACATCGGGAAACGACATGCGGAAATGATTCGTCGTGAAAGTGAAGCTGAGCTGGTTGCGCTTTGTGACTCCAGAAGTATAGAAGAATGTGATGCTCAGCTTTTCAATGTTCCTTTTTTCAACTCGATCGAAGAGCTTTTAAATTCTGGGCTAGAATTCGATGTGGTGAACATCTGCACACCAAATGGATTGCATGCCCGTCAGAGTATTGCTTCACTAGAAAATAGAAAGCACGTCGTATGTGAAAAACCTATGGGGCTCAGTAAAGACGAATGTGAGAAGGTAATTTTTAAATCGCTTCAGGTTTCTAAGCAAGTATTTTGCGTGATGCAAAACAGATATTCTCCCCCTTCTGAATGGATCAAGTCTGTTGTAGATGGCGGAATACTGGGCAAAACTTTTATGGTCCAGTTGAATTGTTACTGGAATCGAGATGATCGCTATTACAAAAAGGGAAGCTGGAAAGGAACTTCTGATTTGGATGGTGGGACATTGTTTACGCAGTTCTCGCACTTTATCGATATCATGTATTGGCTATTTGGAGATATCAAAAATATTCAAGGGAAATTTGCGGATTTCACGCACCAAGATTTAACGACTTTTGAAGATTCTGGTTTTGTGAGCTTTGATTTCATCGATGGTGGAATGGGATGTATCAATTATTCCACTTCTGTGGCCGATAAGAATCTTGAATCTTCGATCACAATTATTGGAGAAAAAGGTAGTGTAAAGATCGGTGGACAATATATGAATGAGGTAGAGATCTGCAATATTGCAGGTTATGAGATGCCTGAGCTTGCTCCAACCAATCCTGGAAATGATTATGGAGCTTACAAAGGTTCGGCTGCAAATCATAACTATGTGATCAGAAATGTGATCGATACGTTGAAAGGACGAACTTCAGCAACAACAAATGCGCTTGAAGGACTGAAAGTAGTCGAGATTATTGAACGAATTTATGAAGTAAGAAATGAACAACTCAATATACAATAGACTTCTACAAAAAGAAGCAAAACTTGCTGTAATTGGCTTGGGATACGTCGGATTACCAATTGCTTTGGAGTTTGCAAGAAAAATTAAAGTAGTTGGTTTTGACATAAATCAGGAAAGAGTGAATCTGATGAAAAGGTCTATTGATCCAAGTAATGAACTTGAAGCATCAGCTTTTGATGGTTGTGATATTGAATTTACGGCCAACATAAATGACATGAAAGACGTTGAGTTTTTTATTGTTGCAGTTCCTACACCGATCGATGACGCTAATCTTCCAAACTTAAAACCACTACTTGGAGCTTCAGCAACAGTTGGTAAAGTGTTGAAGAAAGGTGATTATGTTGTTTTTGAATCGACTGTTTATCCTGGATGCACTGAAGAGGATTGTATTCCTGTATTGGAAGCTGAATCTGGCTTAAAATTCCCTCAGGATTTTAAGGTTGGTTATTCCCCTGAAAGAATTAATCCGGGTGATAAAGAGCACACACTTCAAAATGTGATCAAAGTAACCTCAGGATGCGATTCTGAATCTTCAGAGGAAATTGCAAAAACATATGAGCTAGTTGTTGAGGCAGGTGTTCATCGCGCTGCTTCCATCAAAGTAGCCGAAGCTGCGAAGATCATTGAGAACACCCAACGAGATGTGAACATTGCACTGATCAACGAACTTTCGATTATTTTCAATAAGTTGGGCATCAATACATTTGAGGTGCTTGAAGCCGCTGGAACAAAGTGGAATTTCTTAAAATTTTCTCCAGGTCTTGTTGGAGGTCACTGTATTGGAGTGGATCCATATTATTTAGCTCAAAAAGCACAAGAAGTTGGCTATCATCCCGAAATTATTTTGAGCGGTCGTCGATTGAATGATGATATGGGTAAATATGTTGCGGGTGAAGTAGTTAAACTTATGATGAAACATTCACTTCCAGTATTAGGGTCGAATGTATTGATGCTTGGCGTTACGTTTAAAGAAAATTGTCCTGATATTAGAAACACACGCGCTATTGATGTGTATTCAGAACTTAAATCGTATAATGTAAATCTGGACGTGTACGACCCTTGGGCTGATACAAATGAGGTTAGAGCTGAGTTTGGTTTTGACCTTATGTCGCGCTTCAAACACCAACGAGCTAAACTCATGGCCACTTGGAATGCCTGAGAACACAATGCCAGTAGCCTTGCCTGCCACTTCTAAGCTAAAGCTCAAACCATTTCGCAAACCCGCATCACGCTCTTCTAGTGCTAACTTGTCACTGACTGACACCACGTCCGTTAAGAACGTTTTTAATTCATCACGCTTTTGTGCTTCACCCGGTTGCAAAACCAGTGTCACGTTTTGCGCCATGTTTGCGGTATACCCTTTTAATGCGTCTAATATTTCTTTGCCTAACATCGCTTTTCACCTTAATACTGCTTTGCCAACTCGGGCT
>JALRFI010000049.1 GCA_023253775.1 Crocinitomicaceae bacterium | reverse complement strand
ACGGAAGAAAAGGCGGATCTCCTCAATAAACTCGGACGCCTGGAGAAGAAAGGTTTCGCTGTCAATAAGCGCCTGAATGCGTACTCTAATATAGAAGAACTCAGGTCAGAGGTGAAGCGTATTACCTACAGCATTGACGTCTTTATCGTTCCCTGACCTTGCTGATCATGTAAAGCCAAAACTCCAAAACCTCCAGAGATCTGTTTGAAATACTGATCGTAAGATGCACTATAAGTGACATAGTTCCCAGAAAGACTTGGCCACTCATTACGATAATTCAGCGCAAATCGGGGACATCCGTATGAACCCGCCAAAGCTGGATTCAGGTATAATGGATTCGCATAAAATTGAGTGAAGTTCGGGTCCTGTGCACTCACTTGAAATGCAGAAATGACCAAAAGGCTGATATATATGATTCTCTTCATAGCCTAGAATGTTAAACGTTTATTTTTTCCGTATTTGTCAAATGCAACAAAACGAAAAGAAAGTTGATGTGATAGTTGATAGTTGTCGACCATCGCCGACTTTGTGTAATCCATATTATAGTTCACTGCAAAACGATTCAGCTTGAGACCGAGTGAACCAACCATGTCCAATTTATCGGTTACAGCTGCTCCTGCGGTTATCCAGTGAAATCTGGTATTCAAACCAAACCAGAATTCACTAAGCGCTTCGTTCTTTTGAAAAACGATGTAAGGAGATAATCCAATATTTTCCCTTTTCGATTCATAATCGGTTCCCAGCGTAGCAATAAAGTGATTACCAGCTCTTCTGGTGGATGCATTTTCACCTGAATACACGTTGTCGTAATGTCTGAAAATATTGTCAACCTGAATACCTGTATAGAACCATTTTGTATTTACCATCACACTCGTTCCCATATCTCGATACCACAGTGAAGATCCAGTTGGATTAACACCTGTCGGGTAGAACTCTTGTACAGTTCCTCTGTCAAATTCTGCATATCCTGTACCGTCGATTTTGTCGGAATCAAGCATTTTATTACCCATTTTCAACCTCACGGCAGGTTCGATCAAAATATTTCTGTTTACCGAGAATTTTGGAGAATAGGTAAAGGCAAGTTGATTATTCATAATCTGACCATTTCCATAAAGAGAATTACTCATCTGAAAACCTACTCCGCCTCTCATAGAGTATACATATCCATCCAAAGCCACCATATTGGTCATTTGTTGATTCTCTTTCCCGAACCATTGCAGTCTGGAAAGAGTTTGAACCCTAGGTGAAACGAGTGTTCCAACAGAACCAAAATTCACATCCATAGCAGTCAAACCTGGTATATGATAATATGGGTCTTTTAAATTCTTAAGCGCAACTGGATAGTCCATCATTCGTTGAATCATTCGTTGAGTTTTTTGAAGGCGTGAAGAAAATGATTCCTTGTGCTCTACGTGGCTAAATCTTGAAGATGGCTCTTGTACTGCACCTGAATTCCAATTTCTGGTTGAATGAACTTCGATCGGTCTCGCCGGAACAGTTTCAAGTTCGTTTTCCTCGTGAAAGTTCTGATTCGAAACTGAATTTGTCAGAGCAAGATCCATTCCTGTATTGGTTTGAATTTGTTCCAGATAATTTTCTCCCAGATCAATCGTATTTTGCATTATTAAAATATCTTGACTTGTGATATCCTGAGTTCCAATAACATTGAAAGTATTTCTTGGATTCTGCAATGCGATATGGTCATTTTCAGTAGATGATTCAACCTGATTTCTGAAAAGGGCTTCATTGCTAAAAGTAACTGAACTATTTCTGATTGAACCTAATTGACCTTGAAGATCCTTCGTTTCCTGAACCACTTTATCAAGTTCTGGATTCAAGTTAGAAAAAACTACAGGTTGAGATATGTCAGTGCTCCACCAAGTGTAAATTCCAAAAGAAGCAAAGATCGCCATGGACAGAAAACCTGCCATCATGTAGATACCAATAGGTCTTCTTCTGATCATTTTACTGGTGTGAGGATACTCAATGGGCTCAGCCTCAACATGGGCCATTTCCCATACGTCTCGATCAACATCCAACTCTGGATGCCTTAAAAGAAACGCTTCGAGTTGTTGAATCTGTTCTTCAGAAAGATTTCCTTCGATCAGCTCAAACAACCAACGGTCAATATTTTCAAACGATGGATTACTCATACAAGTTCCGTAGATCCTTTTAACTGCTTTTTAATCTTGTTCCTGGCTCTGAAGAGGTAAACCTTAACTTGAGACGGAGATAGATCAAGGATCTCTCCTATCTCATCATAAGAATACCCTTCAAGATCTCGAAGAAGAATAATGCTCTTTTGAATCGGAGGCAAGATATTTACTGCTCGGTCAACCACTTCCTTAGATTCAAAGTGATTAAAAGCCTTCTGGCTCTTTTCTGGCAGTTGATCTGATCCAGGGAATTGTACTCTTTGCTTTCTGGTGATCAGATTGATCATACCATTATAAGCAGTTGTGTACATCCACGCCTTCGCCTTCAAAAATTCAACTTTCTTCCTGTTGATCCATAGTTTCTCAAACACATCTTGCACGATATCTTGCGCATCCTCCTCATTTCTAAGGAATTTCAACGAGAATCCGTAAAGAGGATTACTCAGCTGTTGAACGACGATATTGTACTCTTGTCTTGTCAAAACCCAGGACTCATTTAGCAATTAAAACAATTTCGGAACTTTAAAAGTTACAGGTGAACGGTGTTTTTAGCGATATAGTAGATTAAAAGTACATATTGTTTTTCAAAGGGTTTTCCCCATTGATTATAATCTATTTACAGATGAATATTTAAATTCATTGGTCGAAAGAAAAACCATTTTCAACGAATATATGAATGCATCGATTAGAAAAATCAATGGATAATTAAGTTCCGAAAATGTAAAAAAAATAGTAGATTCGTCTTTCTACAAAATACACAGACAATGATAGAAGCTTCAAGATTATTCGATATTCCGCATTATCAACTAAGAAATTGTCCGAATACAAGAATGTTTGTGACTAAAATAAATGGTCAATGGATTGGAGTATCTACTGCAGAATTTCTTGATCACGCAATGCGTGTTTCAAAGGGTTTGATCGCTTTGGGCGTTAAGGCTGGAGATAACGTAGCGTTGGTTTCGAATACTCGATATGAATGGAACGTCATGGATATTGCCATTCAGCAAGTAGGGGCAATTGTGGTCCCTCTCTACCCTAACATATCTGAGGGTGAATATCGTTATATAATGAATGACGCGAGTATTCAACTTTGCGTATTGAGTAATGAGGAATTGTTTGAGAAAATAAGCAACATTAAGAATGATGTTGAAACGTTGAAACACATATATTCTTTTGAAGGTGTCGCAGGATGTGACAACTGGAACATGATCGAAGAAGGAGGAAAGGATGTTTCAGAAACTGAAGTTCAAGAAAGAATGTCTGCGGTCAAATACGAAGAATTGGCAACGATCATATATACATCCGGTACTACAGGAAATCCTAAGGGAGTTATGCTTTCTCACAAGAATATTCTTTCTAATGTTGAGGCTTGTATTGATCCAATTCCTGCGGACCGAAATTCAAAAGTTTTGTCGTTCCTTCCTGTTTGTCACATCTACGAGCGTATGCTGCATTACTTGTACATGTACATTGGATGTTCAATTCATTTCGCAGAATCCCTAGAGACGATCGGAGACAACATTAGAGAGGTGAAACCTGATGTTTTTACAGCCGTTCCAAGACTCATTGAGAAAGTATACGATAAGATTATTGCGAAAGGGGATGAATTGACTGGTATTAAGAAGAAATTATTTTTCTGGGCTGTAAGTGTTGGTGAAGAATACGATGTTATCGGTAAAGGTCCTTGGTATAAACTAAAACTTGCAATTGCAAGAAAATTGATCTTTTCGAAATGGCAAGAAGCACTTGGTGGTAATGTAAGAGCAATTGCCTCTGGTTCTGCAGCCCTCCAACCCAGATTGGCAAGAATTTTCCTTGCTGCCGACTTACCAATACTTGAAGGGTATGGCCTTACCGAAACTTCTCCTGTAGTATCTGTAAATAGTTTCCAGAAAGGAATACGAATCGGCGCTGTAGGCGCACTGATAGATGGAGTAGAAGTAAAAATTGCAGAAGATGGAGAAATCCTTGTAAAAGGTCCAAACGTAATGATGGGATACTACAACAAACCAGTTGAAACTGCTGAGGTCATTGACGCAGATGGTTGGTTTCATACAGGGGATATAGGAATCTTCATAGAAAACAAATTCTTAAAGATCACCGATCGTAAAAAAGAGATCTTTAAAACTTCAGGAGGAAAATACATTGCTCCTCAAGCAATGGAAAATAAATTCAAGGAATCAAGATTCATTGAACAGATCGTCGTAATCGGAGAAAATCAAAAATTTCCTGCTGCCTTTATTGTTCCTAGCTTTGCATTTGTGAAGGACTGGGCTGAGCGCAAAGGTGTTGATCTGGGTGATGGTAGCAATGCCTCAATTTGCTCTAATTCTGTTATTAAGGATAGAATGCAGAAAGAGGTCGATGAATTCAATAAATTATTCGGGAACTGGGAGCAATTGAAGAAATTCGTACTTCTTGAAAATGAGCTGTCTGTTGATGGAGGTGAATTGACGCCAACACTCAAATTAAAAAGAAAGAAGATCCTTGAGAAATATCAGGAACAATACAATCAGATCTATTGCTGATTACTCTGAATTACTGGTTTCGGAGCTACTAACGTAACTTTTACTCTCACATGTTGAAATTGCGGAAAATGTGTTCCGGGAGTAAACGTATATCCCATTACATGCGATCGAGCCTTTATTCTGGCAGGCGTAGAAACGACTGTTGTACCGTCTGAAATAAGTTTTGCCGAGGTAACTTTTCCTTCCCGATCAACTGCCAGTTCAAAAACAGCAGCACCTTCGTGGCTATCTTCAATGACAAAAGAAGAATTGGAGGTCATTTTTCTTCCTTCATCGATAAGACTTCCTGAAAGAAGTTGTGCATTTGCGAACATCGATAACAAAACAAAGGTGATAGAGGTAAGAACTTTCATCAGACTATTTTTTGCCAAAGTAAGCAAAAACCATGTCAAAAAATCACTATGCGATCTTTCCCCAGTTTGGTCTTGACTTTAAGACCATTTCCATGACTACCCGTAACTGAGCATTTTCTGGTAATGAAAGCCCCGGGTCATGATTCAGGATCTTTTTGGCATGTTCACGCGCTGTTGCTACCAATTGTTGGTCCTTGGAGAGGTCTGAGATCTTTAGATCAAGCATTCCACTCTGCTGAGTGCCCATGAGATCTCCTGGTCCTCTTAACTGAAGATCAACTTCCGAAATTTCAAATCCATCATTGGTCGAGACCATTGTCTCAACTCTCTTCTGGCTGTCAGCACTTAAATTATCTCCGGTCATCAGAATACAATAGGATTTTTCAGCACCACGCCCTACTCTGCCTCGAAGCTGATGCAATTGAGACAAACCAAAGCGTTCAGCACTTTCGATCACCATCACGGATGCATTAGGCACATTTACACCAACCTCAATGACTGTGGTAGCCACCATGATCTGGGTTTGTCCGGAAACAAATCGCTGCATTTCATACTCTTTATCCTCAGCTTTCATCTTCCCGTGGACAATGCTCAGTTTAAATTCAGGTAAGGGGAACGATCTTGAAATTGCTTCGTATCCATCCATTAAGTTGTTGAAATCCAAAGTTTCAGACTCCTTGATCAAAGGATATACAATATACACCTGTCTACCTTTACGGATCTCTTCTTTTAAAAATCCAAAGACAGGCAATCGATGAGACTCGTAACGATGAACGGTAGTAATTGGCTTTCTTCCAGGAGGTAATTCATCGATAACAGAAACATCCAGATCCCCATAAAAGGTCATTGCTAGCGTTCTTGGAATCGGCGTGGCAGTCATAATTAAGACATGCGGAGGTACAATATTCTTCTTCCACATTTTAGCTCGTTGAGCTACTCCAAAGCGATGTTGCTCATCGATAACTACAATTCCAAGATTTTTAAATTTTACCACATCTTCCAGTAAGGCATGTGTACCAATCAGGATCTGAATACTCCCATCTTCCAGTCCTTCGTGGATGACAGTCCGATCCTTTTTTTTAACTGAACCCGTTAGAAGACTAACGTTTACTCCAAGATGTTTTAATTGCTCAGAGATCGTCTCAAAATGCTGATTAGCCAAAATTTCTGTTGGAGCCATCAAGGCAGCTTGATAACCATTATCAATTGCCAATAACATTGTTAACAAGGCTACCAATGTTTTTCCACTACCAACGTCTCCCTGAAGTAATCGATTCATATGATGACCACTATTAAGATCTTTTCTAATCTCTTTAATAACCCTTTTCTGAGCATTGGTCAAATCGAACTCCATATGTTCTTTGTAAAACCCATTGAACAGATCCCCCACTTCTTCAAGCACGAAGCCCTTCGATTTTCGAATAGAGATATGCTTTCTCAATAAAAGCTCCATCTGAAGAAAAAAGAGCTCTTCGAACTTCAATCGAAACCTTGCAAGCTTGAACTCACTTTCTCCTTTCGGCTGATGGACTTTAATAATGGCTTGCTCCCGAGTCAACAAATTAAATTCATTGCGGATTGCCAATGGAATATTCTCTGGGATTTTTCCTCTTAACTGTGGAAGTAGAGCTGAGATCAGTTTTTCAATTCCCTTACTGTGCAAACCTATACTAGTCAGTTTTTCTGTACTCGAATACACAGGTTGTAAACCGATTTGAGCTATCGCCACATTATAAACACCTATTTCCGGATGCGGGATATTCCAATTATTCCCGAACATTCTTGGTTTTCCAAAAACTACAAATTCATCCATTGAATTCAGCATCGGCTTGATATATTTCCCACCTTGAAACCATACGAGGTCAATCATACCTGTCTCATCCTGAAATCGAGCAATCAGCTTTTTATTTCTAGGAGCCCCACTTTCAATGACCTGAACAATTCTTCCCCTCAGCTGTACGAAGGAATCCGTATAAAGGACATCTTTAACCTGATGAAAGATGGAACGGTCGACATATCGGAAAGGGTAATGCTCCAAAAGGTCCTGATAATTTAATATCCCTAATTCTTTACGAAGCAAGTCTGCCCTTTGCGGACCAACTCCTTTCAGAAATTCAATGGGGGTTTTCAGGAACTCATTCACAGGTTAAATATAATAAATGATGCCAAGTGCCTAAATAAAAAAGCCGATAACCTAAGGGTTAACGGCTTAAATATGTGAATCAATAATTATTTTGAATTGAACTTTTCAATTCCTTTTTTGAGGAACTCCTCATATGAATTAATGTCAGGTGTATAACCGATAGCATCAGTCAGGTCATTTTCTTCAAGATCCTGAATAATGTATAATGGCTGAGAAATCTGACCGTATTTTCTGATCTGATAATCCGACCATTTGTTACCTATGGTTTTCATCTTACCTCCTAATTTGTCAGAATACTTCCACTCTGATTCCGCTAACAACTCTCTATCATCACAATACAAAGAGGCAATAACGAGCTCATTTTGAAGAATCGGTCTGATCTTATCATTGGTCCAAACAGTTGATTCTGTCTTTCTGCAATTTGCACATGCATGACCCGTAAAATCGACCAATAAAGGTTTATTCACTTTCGTAGCATACTCTCTTGCCTTGTCCAGATCGTGGAACACTAAAATAGAACCATCACCTACTTCATGCATATATTGTCTGTATTCAGCAAATAAAGGATCTTCATTAATTGCAGCAGATTCTCCTGTACCTCTAACAAACCTGAAGTTGTCCTCAGAGTGTGTACGAGGAGGAGCTACTCCGTCGATCATGCTTAAAGGCGCTCCCCACATACCAGGTAATAAATAAATAGCGAATGAAAGTGCAAGGAAAGCAAACATGAAACGAGTTACTGATAATCTTTCTACGATCGAATCATGAGAAAATCTGATCAATCCCAAAAGATAAATCCCCATTACAAGGAAGATCACAAACCAAGCTGAAACAAAGATCTCTCTGGTCAGGAAGTCCCAGTGGTAAGCCAAGTCTACCATGCTCAGGAATTTAAGCGCAAGAGCAATCTCAAGTAGTCCTAAAACAACTTTCACACTATTTAACCATCCCCCTGATTGAGGAAGCGAGTTCAACCATCCCGGGAAAATCGCAAATAATGTAAATGGTAATGCAAGGGCAAAAGAAAAACCTCCCATGATCACTGCTGGACCTAAAAGACTTCCTGTCGCTGCTGCTTCAACTAAAGATGTACCGATGATAGGCCCTGTGCATGAAAAAGATACCAATGCCAACGTGAATGCCATGAAGAAAATCCCGATCAACCCTCCCTTATCAGCTCCAGAGTCTGCTTTATTCACCCATGCTGATGGCATTCTGATCTCAAAAGCCCCAAGGAAAGAAAATGCAAATACCATGAATACTGCGAAGAAAATCAGGTTCATCCAAACATTGGTAGACAGCTCATTTAAGCCAGTTGGGCCCATAATCGCAGTAACTAACAAACCGAGCGAAACATAAATTATAATGATAGAAATACCATATATGAGTGCATTTGCAATTCCTTTTGCTTTGGTCGGTGATCTTTTTGTAAAAAAGGACACTGTCATCGGAATCATTGGGAAAACACATGGTGTCAGAAGCGCAATAAATCCAAATAAAAATCCAGTGAAGAAGATCGAAATCAAACCTTTGCCGGAAGATTTGTTCTCATTGTTCTCTGGAGATAAATCTTCTTTTTTCTGTTTAATAGCAGTTTCATTTTCGTCGGAATTATCCAAAGTATCAATCGATTCAGGAGTATCATTTCCTAAATTTCCAATTGGAGCTTCAACGGTAGATGCTATATCCTTTTTAAATCCAGAAACTTTCACTTTCGCTTCCTGGTCTGGAGGAAATATACATCCATTCTCATCACAGATCTGAAATGAATATTCAAACTTTAAGTCAAAAGCCTTGTCCGTAAGCACTTCTATTTTTTGCTTGAACATTGCCTTTTTCTCAAAATAGATTGAAACCCCCAACTCATCTTCGTGACTTTTCGCTGGAATACCATCTACCAGCTTACCAATCAGTTTATAGTCTGTAGACTTTGGAAAAATGAAACTTGTCGGAATTCCAGTAAAGTCTGCTTTGTTTGGATCGTGGTTCACACTGAACACATGCCATCCTTCCTTCAGCGCAGCAGAACCGATCACCCATGCTTTTGAGTCGTCTATTTTCTCAAGTTTAAATGACCAGGAAATCTTGTCACTCCAGTTTCCCTGTCCGAAGGAATTGAAAACGGTGAATAAAATTCCAAGTACAACAATACTTTTCATAAATACATTGCTAATTGATCGACTCATGTTATTTGGATTCTAGTTCTATTGAAAAGGTCTCGTCTACCGGTGGAAGACACATTGTATCGTCACACACCATGTATGTGATCGTATAAGATAAGGTCGTGTTCTTTTTTACAGAAATTCGTTGTTGAAATGTAACTGACCCTTTAAAAAAGTCAAGCATCGCTTCAAAATTTTCATCGTATTCTCTTTCAGGCTTAGGTTCATACACCTTCCCAATAAGCTTTACATCTTTATTTTCTGCAAACAAAAAACTTGTTGGAACAGGACCTATATCATTCGATACATCTTGGCTGTATAAATGCCAACCTTCCTGAATTTCTGCTTTGATATCCAAAGAAACTTCCTTTTCGTTGAAGTTGTGAGACCACTTAACTACATTTTGAGCCTTGAGCACAAAAGCAGATAATAATATAAAAAGTGCGAGTGTAAATTTCATTCTTATCCTGTACCTATCAAAGGTAAGGATTAGCATTAAAAAAGAAATCAGTAGAAAACAAATATCCTTGAAATCCCAAAAAAAAGTTTTCCAACAAGAATTGTAATGATCTCAATTATATCTGGATTTCGACCAATCGATTTATTGGAATCCAAACACCTCCTTTCAGGCAAATATACTTTGCTCCTGACGCCCAAATGGTCGTATCAACTCTTTTAAGTCCTTGATCATCCATAAAAATAATAGAAACCTTACTATGGTATGCATTTCCCAGGAGGGTAGCATTTTGGATCTGTTTCTGTAAATCTGGGTGCTGCATAATCTTCTCTGTATTTTTAAAAGACAGTGAAGAGATCAATTCTTTTTCGATCAATTCAGGTTTCAAAATCACTTGCATACTTGTAGTTTTAGGAGAATTTAAGGAAAAAATCTCTTACCTGAACTGAAAATGAACAATTTCAGGCCGCGATTGAGCAAAAGAACGATCGTGAATACTAAACAGAAGCGGAGCCTATCGAAAAACGAGCCATAGGAGTGACGGTCTGATTTGCAAAAAGCCCTTTTTCGTACATGTACTTGCCTGTGATCGCGATCATTGCCGCATTGTCCGTACAAAACTCAAATTTGGGGATAAAAGTTCTCCAACCTCTCTTTTCGCCTTGAATTTGTAACTCAGCCCTCAGACCAGAATTTGCAGAAACCCCACCGGCAATGCAAATATCATTTATGTTCAAGTCAGATGAAACCTTGATCAATTTATCGAACAAAATATCGATTACCGTTTTTTGAATGGAGGCACATAGGTCGTCACGATGTTTCGTGATAAATTCCGGGTCTTTTTTTGTCTCCTTCTCCAAGAAATACAGAATGGAGGTTTTCAAACCACTGAAACTAAAATTGTACCCCTCTATTCTTGGCTTTGAAAATGTAAAAGTATTTGGATTTCCTTCCTTAGCATGTTTATCAATGAGCGGACCTCCCGGGTAAGGAAACCCAAGTAATTTGGCCGCTTTATCAAAAGCCTCTCCTGCAGCATCGTCGATCGTTGAACCCAACACTTCCATATCCAGATAATCCCTCACTAGAACGATTTGTGTGTGTCCTCCGGAAACAGTCAAACACAAAAAAGGAAAGTTTGGTTTGTCTTTACCTTCGTCATCAATGAAATGTGCAAGAACATGTCCTACCATGTGATTAACATCGATCATAGGTATATCCATGGCCAATGAAAATGATTTTGCAAAGGAAGTTCCTACGATCAGAGAACCAAGCAACCCTGGACCTTTTGTAAAGGCGATCGCATCAATATCCTCTTTCTTAATCCCGGCTTTTTTTATAGCCATATCAACCACTGGGATAATATTCTGTTGATGCGCCCTACTCGCCAATTCAGGTACCACCCCGCCATACTCATTGTGGATATCCTGTCTTGCAATAAGATTAGACAGAATGGTGTTATTTTTGAGAATAGCAGCAGAAGTATCATCACATGATGATTCTATACCCAGAATGATTAACTCTTTGTGCGCCAACTTTGATTAAGTTTGTATTAGGAATGGCAAAAATATTCAAAATAATAGGAAGAACCATCGGTATTTCGCTCGAGTGGATCCTCATACTATTTACAGCCTTCGCGTTTTTGATCCGTACCAGTCCTGTTCAAACATATTTAGCTTCAATAGCCACTGATTTCTTGTCAAAGGAGTTAAATACTACAATTAAAGTTGATCAGGTTGCCATTACATTTTTTGATCGGATTGCCCTGGATGGTGTCTACGCTTTAGATCAAAACAAAGACACCCTGGCCTACATAGAAACATTGTATCTTAATTTTTCAAAAATAGATCTTGACCATCAAAAAGTCACCATTGACAATGCTTCGCTTGAAGGCGGAAATATGCATATTTCAAGGCGAAAAAAGGATGGGATTTATAATTTTCAATTCATCGTTGATTACTTCGATACTGGTAAACCAAAAACAAAATCCGATCCTTTTTTGGTCTATGTGGATGCTCTTTCCCTTGCAGATGTAAATTTCAGATATGATGATTATCGCAAAGGGTATAATGAATTCGGAGTAGACTTTGATCATATTCATTTGCAAAATTTAAATCTCGAAGCGGAGGAATTCAATAATGAGGATGGACTTTTGTCGTTCGCGGTTAATGAACTTAATTTTAAAGAGCATTCAGGTTTTAAGCTCGCCCAACTGAGTGGAAAAGCACAAATTGGAGAACCAGGGTTCCTGATTTCAAACCTCATCGTCCGAACCGAAAAATCGGACCTCACTATTCCCCAATTACACCTCTTGATGCATGGTCTCGACGACCTTCAAACCTTCGAAGATTCTGTTAAACTAGACATCGTAATTGATCAAAGTACGGTTTCCATGAAGGACGTATCCTTCTTCGCTTATGCACTTGAAGGAATGGACGAGCAAGTTTTGTTAAAAGGAGAAGTTAAAGATAAGATCGATGGTCTCAAGATCAGAAATCTTGATCTCAAAGTTGGCAAGAAAACTCGTCTAATGGGTGATCTTAATCTACCTGATTTTAAGAACTTCAAGCATGCTTTCTTCAATGAGCGACTAGATTACGCGTATGTTGATCTCAATGATCTGAAAAAGATCAGAATGCCAAAAACGGTCAAGGACCCATACCTTTATTTTGATAAATACGTTACTCGCTTAGGACACTTTGAAGCTCGAAATGTCAAAATAGATGGATTTTACAAGCAATTTGTTGTCGCATCCTCAAGTGTCAAGACTGATCTTGGAGAAGTAAAGCTGGATAATGGTATTCTTTTTACTTCGAACCCAAAAAATAACTCCTTCTTTTTTGAAAGATCAGAAGCTTCTCAATACGACGTTAAAGTGGAGTCTTTTGATTTGGGAACGTTCCTTGATGATCGGAATTTCGGGATTGTAGATGGACTATTCTTCCTGAGTGGCGAAGCGTTTTCTCTGAATAAGATCAAATTCAACCTATTGGAAGGGGATGTCAATCGCTTTGATTTTTACGATTATCACTACACCAATATTCTAATTTCAGAAGGAAGTTTCGTCGATAATATCTTCATGGCGAAGATCGATGTCAAAGACGATAATTTGAATCTGATCTATAATGGGTACATCGACTTGAATGCAGATCAGCATATGCGATTTGAGATCGATCTCACGAAGGCAATTCTTGACAATCTTAATGTGACGGATCGAGAAAACTGTTCACTTACATCAAGCTTCACAGTGGATATTTTTGGGAAAGATCTCAATAAAATGAGCGGTTCCGTTGCACTGAACGGGTTAGTATATAGGGAAGGTAAAAAAGAAATTAAAGTTCCGTCTTTAGTGGTGAAAGTAACTAGAAGTGACGAAGAAGATGTTTTCACTCTGAATAGTGCTGTTGGGGATTTTGAACTTAAAGGAAAGATCGACTTTAGTGCGATCCTAACAGATTTTACCCATCAATTTGACCAGGTATTCCCTGGACTTCTCGGCGATACAGAATTCCTCAAGAAGAAAAAAGTAAATCAAAGCAGATTTACCTACAACCTCACGACAAATCGAATGGACGAATTCCTGAGCATTTTTGTGCCTGATCTGAAATTAAGTCCAGGGACCAAGCTTATGGGAACTTACGATGGTCGTATGGAAGAATTTTCCATGTTACTTACCTCAAAAACCATTGGCTATCAAGATTTTGTCTTTGAACAAGTCGACCTTTCTCAATACCTGACTTCAAATTCGATCGACGCAAGATATTCCCTACTCCGTTTAGATTATGGCGATTCGATTTCCATTGACAACGTCTTATTTACCACTTCTGGAGAAAAAAATATCCTTGAATCAGAGCTCACTTGGAACCCAAATCAGATCAACTCTTCCGATATCAAATGGCAAACGATCATTGTTGACAATAGCCAGGTCAACCTGCTACTTGAGCCCTCCTATTTCTCTTTAAACAAACAACGTTGGGATATTGAAAAAGCTTCAGACATGTCTGTCACGAGTAACGATCTGCATATCTCCAAACTTGTCCTTAAACGAGGTAGACAATTCATCTCACTCGACGGATGTATCTCAAGGAACGATGCCGATAAAATGAATTTCAGGGTCCATGAGGTTGACCTTAATGAACTTGGAACCCTCGTTGGTTCACCATTAAAAATGAATGGACTATTGAACGGATGGGGAAATATTTCAAATCCATATACTAATCTGCAATACATGGGGGATGCGTCCATCTTTGGGTTGTTTTTAAACGATCAGGAAGTTGGAGATATTTTCGTTCAATCTCAATGGAACAAAGGATCAGAGAGTATCGGTATGACTGGCGATCTCATGTACAGAGGAAACCAGACTTTTGCATTCCAGGGAAGCTATTTCACAGAACGGGAAGATGAAAATCTGGAATTCGATCTGCTTTTTGATAATACAGACATTCAGTTTACAAGCGCCTTCCTTGATCCAGATGTAGTAAACAATATAAGGGGGCAATTGAACGGAAGTTTAAGTGTGAGTGGAACTCCTGATTTCCCAAAACTTGACGGAAGGGTGAAGCTGAATGGTGGTAATGCAAAAATTGAGATCCTTGGGGTAAATTTTGGGTTTGATGGTGAAGTGATTGCTGACGAATACGGATTCTATATCAACAATATGCCTGTATCAGATGAAGAAGGCAATACAGGATCGTTGATCGGATCAGTGTACCACGAAAAATACGAAGACTGGAACTTTGATCTTCAGATCGAATTGGAAGGTAACACTTTCTACGATGCCGATGCAGTATCATTTGGTGGGAATGGCAATTCTAGCAGATTTCTGGTAATGAACACCAAGTACAAGGATGGTGAATACTATTACGGTAAAGCGTATGCTTCAGGTTATGCCAACATTTTTGGATACACTGATAACCTTGAGATCTCAGTGGATATGCGTTCACTTAAAGGTACTTCTATCAATTTCCCAATGTACGGAGCAGCTGATATCG
Source organism: Crocinitomicaceae bacterium (assembly GCA_023253775.1). Lineage (GTDB taxonomy): Bacteria > Bacteroidota > Bacteroidia > Flavobacteriales_D > Crocinitomicaceae > M0103. Next base: position 791 of record JALRFI010000049.1, on the reverse strand, counting down.
ATGAAGATGATGGCCTGATCACTTTCATTGGTAAAGATTCATTGCAATTTCAACAAGACAAAAAGATCGATTTTACTGGAGTATCATTAGACCTGAACTTTAAAGTAACTCCAGATGCGAATATGAAGATCATATTCAATGATCAGACTGGCGATGAAATTGCTGCCAGGGGATCGGGAGATATCAATATCAAACTTGACAATATTGGAGAATTGATCCTGGACGGCACCTATAAGTTGAAAGATGGAGTCTATAATTTCACAATGGGACCAATTAAGCAGCCTTTCTATATTCAGGAGGGAGGTACCATTGCCTGGACTGGAGATCCATACAATGCAAATCTTGATATGAAAACATTTACTAAAGTGAATGCTAATCTATCGGAACTTTCTCCAGATGAACTTCAGGGCAGTTCTTCAGGATCGAATCAAGAAATCCTGTGCTATCTGTCGCTTACTGAATCATTGTTGAAACCAAACATCAATTTTGACATTAAAGCTCCAAAAGCAGATGAAACCGGAAGAACATTATTGAATAGGGTTACTTCAGACAAAGATGAGTTGAATAGACAATTTTTCTCATTAATGCTATGGAAGAAATTCCAACCATTGAAAGGAACATCCGGCGCAAGCGGATCTGCTGCTCTTGATTTGGTCGCTGCGCGAATCGAGAGCCAAGGCTTGGAGATTTTGAAAGAAATACAAGTTCAAAATCAGGGTGGCGGTCAAGATGAAACCGACCGAAACCGCAAAGATGCCATCGATGCTCTTGCGAAAGCCTTCGATGTTTTT
>JALRFI010000225.1 GCA_023253775.1 Crocinitomicaceae bacterium | reverse complement strand
GAACTACCCAATCATAAAAATGTTTCAACCCCATATCCTCAGTGTAGTTTTCCGCCTGCAAAAACATGATCAAACCAACCAATGGCGCAACAATGATGAATATTTTACCGACTATATTTCCGATCAATGATCTGAACAAGGTAAAGCTATCTGACATTACCTCACCAATCCCTCTCATTTTGTATAAGAGCACTGGAGTCCTTTCGGTCTGATCTCCAAGATCGTCCTCCTCAAGTAGCTCCGGATGCTTCCGTGCCACATAGATCGGGTAAAACACATATACAAACAGGATGACCGCGAATGAAAACAAGATCAATGTCCATTTGGACCAGTCGGGTAACGCCTGATAATTGTGCGTCACATAGCTCTCTAGGAAACCGGCAGCAATGATAAAGGGCACAAGACTCATCATGATCTTTAACCCACTTTTTACAGTCCGCTGCATGCTTTGTAAGCGAGTATAGGATCCCGGGAAAAGAAAGCCATTTCCAGCAGTTATACCTGCTCCTCCTGCTAAAACGATGGCTGAGATCTCAAAGGCACCATGGATCCAGATCCCCAAAAAACTGGTGATCAACAATCCTTTCAAATGAAAGAAATATTGAAAGGACCCTAACATCACTCCATTGGAAAACAATAAAAGATGCGTCCCGAGTGTAAAGAAAAATCCTGCGAAGAAGGTGAGGAATGCTACCTTAAGGTTATTTGTCGTGATCATGATGAACATAGACAACTGATCAGGAGACTCATAAACCGCCAAGGGATTTCCCTTCTGAATGTTCTCCAGGGTCATATTCACATACATGTCGCCCATGACAATTCGAGGGAAATCATGGTTATAATGGGTCGTGATAATTCCTATCCCCATGTAAATCAGAAAAGTCACCAATGCGAAAAGCAGACTTTTTCTTGCCTTATAAATCTCAATTGGAAGGGATGTTTTCCAGACTGTGATGAACTTTCTTAATGAAAGACCCTTTTGCTTGTTGACTCCCAAGAAGACTTTTTGAGTCAATTGATTGAGGTATACTCTAACGGTTCTTCGCTTGTAAAAGGTTTGAGCATAGCTCAAGTCATCAGTGATGTCCATATACAGATCGCTCAGCTCCTCGGGCTCTTTCGAGCGATCGGCGTAAAGCTTTTCGAAGCGCGACCACTTCTCCTTATTCTGCTGGATAAAACTGGTTTCTTTCATGGCAAAGAAGAACGATAAATATAGTAAATAAAGTCTACCCTGATTGATCGATATTGGTTCTTTAATGATAGACTCTGTTCTGCCTCAGCAGTTTTAAATTGAGCGCTGCACAAGTCGAATTTCCATCGAAAAGCCACACTTTATTCAGAATGGGGAACCATATTGTTAATAATGGAGTAATGCACACAAAGAAAATTGATTTATACGTATATTTCAGCTGTAAAGCTTTGGACATGCAACAAGACCATCAAAAGGAAATTTTTGAAATTATTAAACGAAAAAATAACGGAAAAGACTCCCTTGCTAATATTGTTGGAGATATATTAAGCTTAAGTCATGATGCTGTCTATAGAAGATACAGGGGGGAAACACTTCTTACCATTTATGAGTTGGAAAAACTGTGTAAGCATTTCGAAATTTCTTTAGATTCACTTTTTGAAATCAATAAGACTAAAACCATTTTTGAATTTCAACCTATCAATGAGTATGACTTCAGTATGAATTTATATCTCCAAAAGATGCGTGATTCACTTTTATATATAAAAGAGCAAAAGAATCCTTTGATGATCGTTTTAGTCAACAACATACCGATTCTCCAACTTTTGAATTATCCTCACCTTGTTCGGTTTAAACTTTTCTTCTGGGCAAAAACCCATTTACAGGTAAAAGAATACCGGAATGAAAAATTTAAATACGATAAGTTTGTCCCTGAGACATTTAAAACAGGCCAAGAAGCCTTGAAAATATACAATTCTATCCCCTCCAAAGAGATCTTGGACCCTGATTTTTTAAGAGGCTTTGCACGAGAGATCTATTTCTATTTTCAATCTGGACAATTCGAAGACCCAAGTTATGCTTTGTATTTGTTGGATCTCTTGGATCGATTTATTGATCACCTACATGCTCAGGTTACAGTAGGAAAGAAATTCGTTTCAAATACCGAGCCTCCGGCATCAGGAAATGATTTTGAGGTATTTTACAGTGAGACCCTTAATGGAACAACAAATGTGTTGTTTTCCTCTGATGATTTTCAGGGGCTCTACATTGGTCACAATATAATGAACTCTCTTTACACCAATGATAAGTTGTATATTGAAGACAGCCTCAAGGTATTAAACAAGCAAATGGCCATTTCAAGCATTATCAGTGTCGTAAACGAAAAGCAAAGGAATATATACTTCTCTACAATCAAAAGAATGGTTGATTCCTTCAGAGAAAAGATCAAATCAGAAATGTTTACTCATTAAAGAGTATACCAATAACTTGTTTGAATTAATAATTCTGTTAATTTCTATTTGCGAATTTCGCAAGTGGCAAAATTACACTGGCGTAATTCAATTTAAGTTTGAATCAAAAGTCAAGTAATTTTGGATCATACAAAAAAGTGAAAAGCATGAGCTTCATTTTATTCAAACTCATACCATTAAAAAACGATTTATCAAGAATAATAATTCCTCAAGGTATTATTCTCTTCCTTTTTTGCGCCTCACTCGAAGCGCAGGAAAATCCTTGGATTTCAGAACCAAAAGGGGAAAATCCATGGGTTACTGAAGATCCCAAAAAGGAAACAACAACAGAAAACAACAATGATGTAAAGGTCGATTCTACCTTGATTCTCACAACAAGAACCGATAAGCCAACAAGTACTTCATCACAAGATCAGTTCATTTTTAACGATCGCATCATCACGATTGATAAGAGAAATCGAAATTATAAACTGAAACTTAAAAAAGAAGGAAAAAAACTATATACCTATAATGCACAACTAACCTGTGGAATTCTAACTGGTGCAGTGATTAATGTTTATGCTTTACCCATCAATATTATCGGGTCTTTTGTGCCTACTAAACGAACAAATGCGCTGATGAATCAATTCGAAAAAGATAATCCAAAAGCAACAGTTGCTGAATCCAAATCAGTTAGAAGGGGAATTACCCAAAAAAGGCTTGGAAAAGCTCTGACAGGAAACCTGATAGGTGCCGGAATAAATATTATTGCTCTGATCATGCTTTTCGCTTAACTCAAAATAAAAATAATCTTCACATCGATTTCGCAGAAATCAATCATTTAATTTAGAATTTATGAAAACACTTTTTTTAACAATGGCAACTATTGTGGGAATTTCATTTACAGGAAATTCTCAACAAAAACCCTCGGTTGGGGTGGCAAACCCTTCAACAACAGGCTTACATGCTACCCCTGAAATTGCAGCCAAGCTCATAAGGCTGGAACTAATTAAGCTTGATCAATATTCTGTTTACGATGAATACGACATGCAAGAGGCTTATTCAAGTGATCCTAACTTAAGTGCGAACTGCCTTAGCAAGACCTGTTTGGTTAAATTGGGATCAACGCTAAAGGTAGACTACATGGTGTCAGGTAGCTTCGATGCATTGGGCAATAAAATTGTCATATCACTTAAAATAATCGATGTTGTCAACGACGCAATTTATAAAACTGCAGTTCGCGAATTCGACAATCAAGAATTAGAATTACAGCGAATGACTGAAATCGTTTTGAAAGAAATGATCGGAATTTCTGTTGATAAAGACCTCGTTGATCGATTAAAATTCAATAATGAACTAATCACTGCTAATAATGTTGGAAGAGTGAAGAATACCGGTCCCAGAGTTGGATTCGCAGCGCTGACAGGAACGCTTTATGAATTTGCAACAAGACCAGCAAATCAGGGAGGCCTTGATATTCAGCCTGTCATGAGCATGATCGGGTATCAATTCGAGCAACAATATGTAGGGACTGAGAACTTTTCTGCATTAATTGAAGGGGTATTCAATATTTCAGGAATGGAGCAGCTACAATTTTTACCTTCTCTATCCATTTTAAATGGTTTTAGATTTGGAAAATCGAATTGGGAATTCGCGTTCGGGCCCGGATTCAATCTTTCAAAAACCACAAAGGGATTCTTTGATACGGAGGGAGTCTTTGGTGACAAGAATCGTTATTATAATGAAAGTGACTGGCGAACTTATTCTACCGAAACATATGGCACGCCTGAAGTTAATCTAGAGGATGTTTCGAATTACCAAATGGAAAAGAATTTTGATAAACGAGGCAACACTTCTATCAGTACACAATTTATCATTGCTGCAGGTCGAACATTCAAGGCTGGATCTCTCAATGTTCCCGTCAATCTTTTCTATTCAAGCAAGGGTAAAGGAGGTATGCTGGGTTTTAGTGTGGGATTCAACATCTTGAAATCAAAAACGCCAATCAATTCAAATAACTAAAAACTTGTTGCTAATAGAAAAAAGGGGCTATTGAGCCCCTTTTTTATTCATTAATATAATTTACTCCTTTATTGCTTTAATTCCAGGCAATTCAATGCCTTCCAGGTATTCGAGCATTGCTCCTCCCCCTGTTGAAACATACGAAACCTTTTCAGCAAGCTTGAATTTGTTGATCGCAGCCACTGAGTCACCACCGCCAATCAATGAGAAAGCACCTTTTGAAGTAGCTTCAACAATGGCATTGGCAACATCTACAGTCCCTTGTTGGAAGTTTTCCATTTCGAATACACCCATTGGTCCGTTCCAAAGGATCAATTTAGAATTCAATATGATCTCACGACAAGCCTCCGACGTTTCATCTCCTGTATCTAATCCCATCCATCCATCGGGAATTTCGTCGATCTTTACCGTCGCACGATTCGCCTCGTTGTCAAATTTATCCGCGATCACCGTATCGGTTGGGATATACAAATTCACTCCTTTTGCTTTTGCATCCGACATGATCTTGCGGGCAACATCCAGGTAATCATCTTCCACTAGTGAAGAACCAACCTTTCCACCGTTCGCTTTCACGAATGTGTAAGCCATTCCTCCTCCAACGATCAGGTTGTCGACCTTATCCAGTAAACGCTCAATTATCGTGATCTTCGAAGATACTTTTGCTCCCCCAACTATTGCCGTTAATGGCTTTTCAGTTGAATTCAATACTTTATCTACCGCTTTGATCTCCCCTTCGATCAGGTAACCAAACATTTTATCGTTCGGGAAAAACTTTGCGACAATGGTTGTAGAAGCATGTGCTCTATGTGCTGTTCCGAAGGCATCGTTGATGTACACATAACCATGTTTTGCCAGCTCTTCCGCAAAACTTTCAGTTCCTACTGTTTCACGCTTGTGAAAGCGTACATTTTCCAGCATCAATACTTCACCAGGCTTCAATGAAGAGCTCATTTCCAGCGCTTTTTCACCAATACAATCATCCATAAATTTCACATCTACTCCTAAGACCTTCGATGTATGCGCAACAATGTGGCGAAGGGAGAACTTATCTTCAGGTCCGTCTTTTGGTCGACCCAAATGCGACATTAACACTACGCTTCCGCCTTGCTCCAAGATATGTTTGATCGTTGGAGCGGCAGCTCTGATTCTGGTATCGTCAGTTATCGCCATTGTTTCTTTGTCTAATGGAACATTGAAATCAACACGAATCAATGCTCTTTTTCCTGAAAAATCATACGAGTGGATGTCTGCCATTTTGTTTGTTTTTTAAAGCGCCACAAAGATAAGAACAAAGCGCAGAGAACAATCAAATTGAGAAACTATCCCGCATCAATACTCGATATAAAAAAAAGGGGGGCATATAGCCCCCTCTCCAAAGAATTGATGAACTCTTATTTTTTGATGATTTGAACCGTTCTTGTACCACTTGCATCATCCATCTTCATTAAATATGTTCCGGATTGAACATTGCTCATATCGATCGCTTGGGTTGAGCTGAACGTTCCATTCAACAATACTTTACCGTTTAGGTCGATTACTGAATAATTACCATCCTCTATACCAGAGATAAATATTTGATCCTCAGTTGGATTAGGATATACGCTATTCTGATTTACTGTGCCTTCTTCAATTCCTGCAAAAGAAGGAAGTAATACTTTATCCAGGACATGAACCACTCCGTTATCAGCTGACACGTCTGCTAGTGTTACGTTTGCATCATTGATCACCACACCCGCACCAAGTGAAACAAAAATGTTTGTGCCATTCACCGTTGCAACCGGACCGTCAGTCAAATCAGTCGACATTACTGCTCCAGCAACAACATGATATGTAAGAATATCTGCCAGTTCTGGAAGTGCTAAAATTCCATTTAAGTCTGTTCCAAGAGCTGCAGCCAGATCATCGAAAGCTGCATTAGTCGGCGCAAAAACGGTAAGTGAAGCAAAAGGATCCGTCAAAGCTGGAAGCAATCTTGCTTCAACTACAGCTGCAACCAATGTTGTGTGTGCCGGTGAACCGATTGCGATATCAGCTACGGTTGTACT
>JALRFI010000140.1 GCA_023253775.1 Crocinitomicaceae bacterium | reverse complement strand
CAAAAACGTTGCCACAAAACAAAGGTGTAGTTTTTCGTCCGATGACCTCGAATGCAGAATGCAGAACCGGATGGAAAAGCTCCTGGTGGATAAAAAATCAAGCGGTGAAAGTGATCCCGGCAACGTTTTCCTGTACTTCGGTAGCAACCACAACTAATAAGCATTACACCTGAAGCCCTCCTCCCCGCCACAGATTTGACACAAACTAATATTTATAGTTGTAAAGTTTTATATAGGAGAAAATAAATGGCACATTTTACGGAAGCACAAGCTCAATCTTCAAAGTTAGAGTCGGCTAGAAAAGATCAATCCGAACGTTTCTGTTTTGCCGGCATCGATACCAGAGATCCAGGGGAAATATCAAGCCGCCGAAAGATACGCCCTCTTTCATGGGAATCTTTCTGTGCCGGAAAATCATAAGGCGGCCATGTGGCTGATCAAAACACTAAAACCGATTTTACGTCCGGAATTTGACTTTGTCATTGCGGGTAAATCGCCCTCCAGATCACTAAAATCTGCTTGTCAGAAAAACGATATTGAGCTGGTTGAAAATCCACCCAAGGCTGAGATGGAAAAACTGATTCAGGAAGCTCAGATCCACACGCTATATACACCGCTGCAAACAGGGATCAAATTGAAGTTATTGAATTGTATGGTGAGCTCAGGCCACATTCTTGCCAATAACAAAATGATTAACGGAACACATTTGGAAGAGTTTTGTGTGGAGGCTAATGACCCTAAGACATTCAAAATGCATTTTGTTGGGCTACAAAGTGTTACTTTAGAGGAAAAGGATTTTATAAAAAGGAAAACCTTTATCGATGAACATTTCAACACCAAAAAGAACTGCATTCACATTCTCTCGTTGCTTGAGAATAGTACTGTTCATTAACTTATTTACATTTAGTTTTCTCGTATCCGCTCAATTCCAGGGAGATTGGTATGCGTCTTTTGCTGCTGCCGGAAATGCTTCCAGGTTAAAAATGAGAGTTGTTCAGGGTGGACCTGAGGTGTATCTTACAATTCTCGATATAGAAGAGCAAAAGGAAAGGGAAATGACTCTGGTACAGATCTCTGATTCAAGCATCTCATTTCGATGGGCAAATTTGGGCATCAATTACACTGGTTTATACTCAGCATCAGACACGACGATCAAAGGGGTAATGGAACAAGGAGGACTTACCTGGGAGGTTATTTTTCACAGGACAGAACAAGCAGCGATCGAAATACGAAGACCGCAAGAACCAAGGCCCCCATTTGAGTATTCTATTGAATATGTTAAGGTAAAAAATGGGGATGTTGAACTCGGTGCTACGATCGTAACTCCCCAAGACGCAAAGGATCAGCAATCGTTGAAAATGGTTGTTCTGGCTTCCGGATCGGGTCCTCAAAACAGAGATTGTGACATCATGGGACACAAACCATTTTGGGTCATCGCTGATCATCTGGCAAAAAATCGAATTGGTTGTTTGCGTTTTGATGATCGTGGAACAGGTGAAAGTACTGGTTCGTTTCAGAAAGCAACCCTGGAAGATTTTGCCTCTGATGTAAGCGCTTGTGTAGATCATCTGAGAAATGACCCATTGTATAAAAAAGCAATGATTGGGATTGCCGGGCATTCTGAAGGAGGTATGCACGCGCTAATGGCTGCATCGAAAGACAAAAATGTTGATTTTATCATTGAATTGGCCAGTGTCGGCACTTCAGGTCGAGACGTTTTGGTGGAACAACAATATTTGATTCCGAAACAGAATGGAGATTCTGAAGAAGAAGCCATCTGGAACAAGAATTTATATGCCGGGCTTTGTGATAAAATGATGATCAAGAATAAGGAGCAACGAGCAATGGAGATCAGCATTTTTCTGGATTCTATGTATTCAACGTCCTCTGAGAAGTATAAAGCATCGACAACGGTCTTTAATTTTAAAATCGGAATGAACATGTTCATCAATAATCCTTGGGGAGAACAATTTGTGAAATTTAAAGCTGCCGTTTACCTGAAGAAGATCAAGGTCCCAATTTTGGCGATCAACGGCGGTTCGGATATTCAGGTTCCACCGATTGAAAATTCAGCTGATTTTGAGAAAGGGTTTTCTAAAAAGACGGCTGCTGATCCAAGGTCGAAAGCGATTGTCGTAGACAGTCTGAATCATTTATTTCAGCGCTGCGAGAAGTGCACAGTAATGGAATATGGCGAACTGGAAGAAACCTTCAATGTTGAGGTGCTGGACATTATGACAGAATGGATCAAGATCTTGTGATCACTTTTTATCCACCTCATTATCTCTGAAGGCAGAGGGCATCAGGTCAGGAATCACTTTTAATATAATGGGTAGCAAAAATGTTCCTCCTGGTAGCAGAAAAATTGCAAGGGAAGGCATTGTTCGTACGATGTCAAGGAACTGTGTCTTGACTGCATCCTTTTCCTCTTTGGTTAATTCCTGCGTCGTTGATTTTCGGATCAATTGAAGAAGCTCCTTACTCTCATTTAATTCCTTTACGAGCTTATCCTTATTTCTTCCTAGTATCTTGATCCATCGTTTGGACAAATTGCCATAAACCTTTTCAATACTCGTGTTATTCTGCAGAAAAGAGATCTGGTTCTGATTATTAATGATGAACTGTTCCGATAAGGCCAGAGTTTCGTTCAAGTCTTCATCCTCTAACCCAAGGTATGCGCAAAGCTCTGATAGAAACTCTCGTTCTTCAGGTAAAGCTTCGTGGTTGGAAAAGATCACGAATGAGGAAATATCCAGCAAGAATTTCTTGAAGAGATAAATGTCCTTGTCTTTGTAATTGATATCCTCCAGTTGCAGCTTATCCTCAAAGCGATCTGTAATGATATCCCGGTGAAGCTCAGATAATCCGGCGGAAGCCAGAAAAATATGGAACAATTCCTTTTCCTTGCGATCAACGACTCCGTCTGAATGGATGGCCATGGAAATGGAATACAGACTCGTCATGGCAAAATCATCGAAATTGTAGAATGTGCTCTTCTTACGATGTTTCAGGTATTCATTGAATAGGATGACGTCCAAATAGACGAAAACATTATTTGCAGAATTCACCCAGATCTTATTATCCAAGATGTTTATTCGAATATCAACGCGCTTGGCTAAGATGGATTCGAGTCGTTCTTCTTCCGTTTCCTTCACGAAAAAACTGAACAATTTTGTGATCGAACGGGAATTATGGTGTCCATAGAAGTTGACCAGGTCGGTGATGAATGATTGCTGATCAAATTGGGTCTCCTCAAGAGATTCTTTATAAACAAATAGATGCGCTTCAAAAAGCAGAAGTGTAAGCTTTTCTTCAACGGTCCATTTGGAATCGTCAAGGGTTTTTCCGAAAATCCTTCTGGATGGATATCCGAATACGATGCCTGTGCGGCCTAATGCAGCATGAATGAATTCCTGAGAATCTACTTCTGCAAGTTGAGAATAGACCAGTTTGATCTCGTTCTTTTCAACAAGATCGAAGTATTTTCTGATCCATCCTTTTGACCCCGGTGCTAACATTCGTTCGGATTCTTACAACAAATGTACATTGAAATAAGATTGAACAACAAAAAAAGGAGTGCATAACACCCCTTCTCGATATTTTAACTGATGAATTTATTTGATCGCGTATCGCAGTGCTACAGCTCCTCCCCATCCAAATCCAACATAAGGAAACAGTCTGATGGTTGGCCCAAGATCTGCTGCGATGTTAATTGGCACTTCTTCGAAAGTATATTCCAACCCGATCACCGCGTCAAGACCTCCCCATGCACCACTATAGTATCTGTCTGATTTTTTGTGATAGTATGAGTATCCATTTGACCAGAATCCAAGATCTGCACCAAGTCCCCAGTACCAGTCCAAACCACCCTCAAGAGCAGCGTTTCTTTCATATAATCCCTGCAACCATAGATGATGCGCTCCACCGCCAACAGAAGCTTCAATGGCATTCGATCCTCCCAGAAAATGCTTAAGGTTCAAAGATCCGTATCCGGGATATCCCCCCTTAATACCTATGGCTGTAGAATATTGCTGTCCAAAAGAAATTGTCGAGCACAGCATCGCTAAAATGAAAAGGTGTTTTCTCATAATTGTTAAATTTTAAGCAAAGTTAAAAGAAATCAAAATTTACCGGCTACCACAAAGGCTTTTCGGGTCGTGAAAAATAAGCCACCGTTGATATTGAACGCTTCGAATACGGCAACATATGGTCCGATGCTTGCCTTTGTGTCATCATCTCGGATTCCATCCCAGGTAAATGTTCCTGAAGTACCGAGAAGCTCATTTGTGAACAGCGTACGGATCAGTCGGCCACGATCATCGTAGATGGTGAATTGTCCCAGCATACCGGTTTCAGTCAATTCATAAATTACTTGTAAAACATCCTCATAACCATCACTGTCCGGAGAGATCACATCACTGGTAAATGAAAGTGTTCCATTTGCCACAGCAGGGTAAAACTGTGAATTTTCTCCCCCAGGAGTTGCATAACCAACTGCTTCTGCAGCTGAATGCCAGTTGCTTTTGCCGTTTGAGGGCTGTTCGAAGTCCAGTCGCTCGAGTGAAACCCCATCGGTTACATCCAGTAATTTAAAATGCCAATCATCTGAATAAGACACCTTGTCGATCACTGAATTATTGAAAATTAGATAGATCGTTGACGAGTCATTGGTCAATGACGGCAATTCCGTAAAACAGAACTTTCCAGGAACCGCATACGGATAATTCGTTTTAACGAACGAGCTGTCTTTTCCGAGAACAGCATAATCCCCCGGCATAAGCACCTTGTTTTGAGGGATCGTTTTAAAATTATCGATCGTGTCATTGTCGAAATTGGCGATCTGCCAGTCCTTCAGGTTAAATGCTTTGGAAGAATGGTTGTATACCTCGATCCAGTCAGAACCACCTGTCAAGGGATCGAAAAGGATTTCATTGATCAAGACATCACCGGGTTGCGGAAACTCTGTCAATATGAATTGCCCCGTCAAATTTCCACCATTCCCCCAGCAGTCTTGTGCGCCTGTTATGGTATAGTTGTATACCGTGCTTGGTTGTATGGATTCATTGAATTGGTAGGTCACATAATTCGGGTGTTCGCCCAATACGTAGGTGTTGCCTATTGTCAGTGGGGGATTAATGCTAAGTGAAGTTCCGGTCAAAGCCAAGGAGTCCATTCCTTCATTGAAATAAACCTCCAGATAATTTGGTGCAAGGGCAAGTGATAGGGTCAAAAGTGGGTTTTCATTATCTGCAGTCAGATCGTAAACCGAGTTTTGTGCACCGGGTGTTCCTCCATTTCCATTTTCACTGGCTCGCCAGTTATACTGATCCGAACAAGGGTCATTTGGGTTGATCAATTCGATCGACCATCCCCCATCAGTTTTCGTATCATCCTGATACCAGTCGTCGGTATAGCTGATCTTATCAAGCTCAACTCCGTTGGCATCCTTGAGAACAATATCATCGCCGGTATTATTCAAGCTAGGGAAGCTGGTGACTGCCGCAGCAACGGTAAAAGAATCAACATTGGCCGTTGCACAAAGCACAATATATTCTCCAGGATATAACCAGGCATTCTGAATGGTTCCGTCTGCTGATGCATCACCGATCTTCCATCCATTCAGGTTGAAGTATTTACTGCTCTTATTGTACAGTTCGATGTATTCAACTTCCGGCAAACCAACAGGAGGGGTTTGGTCGCACATGAATTCGTTGATGATGACATCGCCGGGAAGGGGATCTTCCGGAATGATGTACACAAAATCAACACTTTGT
>JALRFI010000034.1 GCA_023253775.1 Crocinitomicaceae bacterium | reverse complement strand
CCTGCTGTGGCACTTGCAACCAAGTCATCGGCATTTAATACTTCGATCTGAACGTTAACACTAAAATTGATCTGACAGCCATTGTTATCTGTGATCAAACAGCTATAAGATTGATCTGAAGCAGGTGAAACTTGGATCGTTGCAGTGTTTTGACCACCAGGTGTCCAAACGTACCCGTAGTTTCCTGATCCACCTTGAATATTTACAGACAGATCCAGATTACTTCCCAGACAGATCACTGTATCGTTAGTGATCATTCCTGTCAAAAGAGCCGGTTCATTTACGAATGCAAATTGCTGGTTTACACATCCATTTGTGTCGGTTACGATCACGGAGTAGTTTCCAGCAGAAACATTGTACAGGTTGCTTGATATTGCTCCGGTTGACCATGTATAGCTATATGGACCCACTCCTCCAGCTACATTTGTAGAAATGGAACCATTGTTATACCCATTGCAACTTGGAGGAACTACTGAAAGGTTCACATTCAATACTGCTGGTTCATTGATCTGAACATTCACGAAATCAACACAGCCATTTGCATCAGTAATCGTACAAGAATAATTACCAGCCGGAACCCCTGTCATTAAATTTGAGTTTTGGACAGGAACTGAATTCCATGAGTAATTGTATCCCGGTGTTCCACCGTTTGCAGTTACCTGAGCAGAACCTGTTGGAGTTCCATTACAAAGCAGATCAACAGTAAAGTCAATTGAAGTTGTGAGGATCGAAGGCTCACTGATCATGAAATTGATTGTAGTGTCACAACCAAGTTCGTCTAAAATTTGAACATCATGAGCACCAGGGGTTAAGTTAAGAGCAAATGTGTCCGGAACTAATGCTCCTCCATCCCATGAAAATTGAAGACCAGCTGCTCCAGTTACTGATGCGGAACCATCATTGGCTCCATTACAAGTTATATCATTTGTAGACAAAGAAAGGTTTGCATTGAATCCTGAGAATGAGATAGTCATTTGATCTGAATCAGGAGTACAACCATTGCTACTAGTGGATGATAGCGTGAGGATAACTGATCCTGATGCAATTTCAGCTGGGGTAGGTGTGTATTGAGCATTCAGATCTGTATTGTTTGGAACAAATACTCCCGCTCCACCAGACCAGATTCCTCCAGCAGCAGTCTGAATGATTCCACTCAACTGAACATTTGGGATGGATTGATTACAGAAGAGCTGATCAGGTCCTGCATTTGCAGCTATCGGAAGAAGATCCTGAGTGATAATTGAGGTATCAGTTGCAATCATACAACCTGTTATATCAAATACTTCTACAATAAATACTCCAGCTCCTGCATTGATTGACGGAGTGATTGCACCTGTACTCCAGAGATAAGTGAATGGGCCAGCACCACCCGTAACAGTTGTATTCAATGGAATTGGTGCAGCGCCAAAACAAAGATGAGCAGAATCAGGATCTATTGTAACCGTATGAGGTGGATTAATAGTAACACGAATAGTGTCACAGTAAGGAAGTGGATTACAACCGGCAATATCAGTTCCACAAACTAAATAATCAATATATGCAGGTAAGTTTCCATTAGCTGTAAATGACGTCGTGTCACAACCGGAAGTACATCCTAAAAGATAATCGTATGCTCCTGTTGCTCCAGGAAAAATACTTGTCCATGTCATTGATGGCTCATTGTAGTATTGTGCATAGATATCTCCTGAACAACTGCTGTTTACAGTGATATCCGGACCAATGATCGGCTCAGAATAAGACGTAATGCTGAAAGTATTACTGTTGTTACCAGGCTTACAAAATGTCAATGTGAATGGTCCGGGTCCAATTAAACAGATTGGCGATCCAACAGGGGTCACCGGACCACAATCGATTTGATAGAACAAAGCTCCAGGAGGAACAGCTCCAGACGCAATGTTAAAACTTACAGCAATAGCAGAAGGATTTAACGTGATTACAAATTCCAAGCATTTGTCAGGGTTCGATGTACCACAACAATTACCATTTCTAGAAACCAATGGACTTACCCAGCTAGCATTAGGATTTGAAGAAAGATCCACATTAAATGTAGGGACTAAACTATCACAATATTGAGTTTTCCCAAAAAAAGACGAACTGATCATTAGCACAGTCAATAAAGCCTTTATTCCTTTTATTTTCATATTAGTTTCCATGGCTCGTAAGATTTGGGGTTCTATATGGATAACGTGTTGATTTTTGGAACGGTTGCCTAAAAAAGCAATGCGTACATAATAAAAACATCAGACTAAAGAAAAAATAAAGGCTGAAACCCCAATGAAATCAGGTAATAACAAAAGTTGTGCGTACATAAAAAAAGACGACCCAATTGGATCGCCTTTTCAAAAGCATTTTTAGTGCTTATTTTTGTTCTTTCAAGGGTGTCTGAGGAAGATAATTGATCTTTTTCTCCACTGGTTGATCATAAAGAGAAGGAACCAGATATTTACCTTGATCCCCACTTCTTTTCTCAACTTCAACGTCTCTTTTTTCAGGATGTTGTTTCATATAAGGGTCATTTCGTTCACCTGATAACTGCCAGCTTACTTCAAGTC
Organism: Crocinitomicaceae bacterium; assembly: GCA_023253775.1. GTDB lineage: Bacteria > Bacteroidota > Bacteroidia > Flavobacteriales_D > Crocinitomicaceae > M0103. The sequence goes on along the minus strand of JALRFI010000034.1, from coordinate 11,433 downwards.
CTGGTTGACCCCCTGCGATAACAAATTGCCCATTGGAAACTTTTTCTTTGATATATACAGGAGCAAAGCCATTGATCATGGTCAATTGATAGGTGAAATTCATATTAACTAATTCCACATAATCTTTTAATTCAACAACAGCTTCTCCGTTTTCGTCGAATGCTGCAATACCTCTATAAACGTTTAAGATCTCATCGGATTCGATAGAGAAATGCTTTAAATATTTGTTTTCAGGATCACCTGGATGGTCAATCATAAATGTTTTAACTCCAGATGCACCAAGGTCACCGATAGAATATACTCCGAAGAAGCTTCCATCAAGGTTCTCTCCCCAAACACCGACACCTGTATTTGATGATCCCAGAACAGCAATGTTGTTATAAGTAAAACCCGAATTTAAATTCTGACCATAAACTCCAGGGAGCTGTCCATTCAATGTTTGTCCCTGAACCCCGATAGCACCTACACCAGCTACTGCTGAAGCGAAGAAAGAACTAGGAATGTTTGGGGTGGCAGAATTCTGTCCGAAAATACCGAATCCTTGATTATAGGATGAAGACCCGGAAACACCATTATATCCTATACCATTTACACCAACTCCACCGGTAGTTCTCAGGTTATTACCATAAACGGCAGCAAAACCAGTAGCTGTAGAAGGGATCTGTCCTGAAACCCCGTAACCTGCACCTGAGTTGTTTCCTAGAATTGCAGAATTCGTCGTTCCAGAACTATTTGTATTCCCTTGTATTGCGGCGAATGAATTTGAAGCATTGGTGCTTTCTGCCCTAAGTCCTACACCAACTCCTGATACATTGGCTAAAACTGCCGTAGAGCCCGTTACAGCTGAATTGATTTCCAAGGCTGTCAAATTTAAACCTGTGTTATTGATCTGCACTGCACCTGCATCAGTAGTTATCGATCTTCCTAGCCCAGCACCACCAAAATCATATGCCTGATCCAATGTTCCTCCAGAACCACTTCCCGTAGGTAAAGTAACGGAGTTGCCGCCGGAAATTGATAAGGTTTGTCCAGCGAGACTGAGCGTTTGAATTTCATTTGTCGGATTACTGTCGGCATCACCACCAGAGGTTTCGGCATAAAGTGCATACGGAACACTCAGCAATTGACTTGTGGCTGAAATGCTATAAACTGTCCCTCCAGCTGGATCAGTTTCAGATTTTAAATAGTAAGGTCCGTTTGCCCAGTTGATGCTTGAAAAGGATCCTGAAACAGGAGTACCATTTCCAATTTCCATGGTCGCAAGACCATTGGTATTTGTGGTTACAGTATGTCTTTCAATATATACGGCAAGTCCCGAAGAAGATTCTTGTAAAATACTGATCTGAACTCCAACAGGACTGTTTGAAATTAAGGTATTGGAAGCGTTGCGCACAACTGATTGGTAGGTCATTTTTTGAGGAGACTGCGCGACTGAATAGAAAGATCCAGCAACACAAAATGCCAAGAGTAGTTTTTTCATAGTTTAGTTTTTAATGATCTTATAGGAGCAAATTTTTAAATCGTTCGAGGAGATTTCGAGATAATAGTTCCCCGCGGCCAATTCAGTTATATTTATCTCTGTTTTTTCATTAGTAATAAAGTTTCCCTTGATGAGTCGACCATTTACATCATATAAAAGAATTCTACCATTGTCAAGTTTAGAATTGTCTAATTCGATATAAACGAAATCTTGTGTAGGGTTAGGGTAAATTTCAATAGTGAATCCTTCAATTGAAATGACTTCTAGAGGGCCATAAATTTCAAAGGGTTGTTGAACTCCCAGATTAATATTACCGGTAGTTCCAGATGCCGAAACATAATCGACTTGTCCTATTGTGTAAGAAATAGAACCAGCTGCACTTGAAGCATTGCCTCCAGAAGTCACAACGTCCGATTGAGCGTAACAAAATCTTGATGTCATCAAGCTTAGGATTAAGAACTTTTTCATAAATGTTAAAGTACAAAAAAAGGCGCCAAAAGCGCCTTAGATTTATATTTTATCGGACCAGATGGAAATACGTGTGACCTTCCACACTTAGCCCATTAAAATCAATAGCAGTAAATTTCACATAATAAACTCCATCATCGGCGTCTTTACCATTGATCTTACCGTCCCAACCTTCGTTGATTGAGTGAAGTTCGTGTACTGCATTCCCCCAACGGTTAATGATGACAGCTTCAAACTGGTCTCCATAAAGTACATTTACGAAATATTCATCATTATTCCCGTCACCATTGGGAGTGAAAATATTTGGAGGAGTCACCACCATAGGTGGAATTACTTCAATCTCAATATCATAAGTGTCATAGCAAAGGCCGTTGGATGCTAAAATTGTAATCGTATAGATTCCCGCTTCATTGTAATTACTTGATACAATTGAGGTTGATGTCGTATTGTAAGGGGCAGTGCCATTTCCGTAGTCCCATGTGTAATCATTCGCTCCCTGACTTGTATTCGTGAATGAAACTGTAATAGGTGCATTAGCATACACTGGAGATGCCGTTCCACCAGCAATAGGCAAGGGAAATGCTGTGACCTGGACTTCATCAGTGTCTGTACATCCATTAAAATCAGTTCCTGTTACGGTGTATATTGTAATCCCAGTGGACGGTTGAAAAGGAACACCATTGGTTACACCATTATCCCATGTATAGCTTACGGCTCCTGAACCATTTAGTGTTACTTCCGTCGGGTTCGAACCACTTGGTTCACAAATATCTACATCCTCTCCGGCATTGACTACTGGTGGAGGCCAAACGGTCACGGTAACATAGGTGGTTTGATCTTGAAAACATGCTGTCGGACTCGAATCCGTAACATCGATTAATTGATAATCATAAAAACCTGGTACATTGGTAGGAGGGTATAAGTAAAAGACATCATTGGCTGTTGTAACTGGTGTTTGCGGAACACCATTTATGGAATAATTAATCGTGTATGGTCCGGTTCCATTATCACCCGTAATTATCAACTCCGGACTGGGATCTCCTGGACATAATGCGACATTGTCAGTAATCGATGCAGTCGGAAGTGGATTTACCGTAATTGTTTGAGTCGATGTTTGTGTTGCCGCACAAGAACCTGGTTCGGTAACGGTTAGCGTATATGTTGTTGTAGTAGTTGGTGATGCAATCGGATTTGCACTGTTTGGGTTGTTCAACCCTGTCGCAGGTGACCAAGAATATGAATAGGGGCCATTACAACCATTTTGAGCAGTCGAACTCAATTGCGTTTGTTCGCCTAAACAGATTTCATTTGCACTTGCAGAGCTCGTTACTTCCAGAGGATTTGATCCTGCAATTGTAAAGGTAAATTCTGCTGTGTAGATATTGCAAGGTGTTTCCCAAGCTCTCCATTTGTATGTTCCTGGACAGAATCCTGACATGTCAATAACCGTTAATGGATATGGAACTGGCGTCGCCCATGTTGAAGATGATGCGCTACCACCATTAATACAGATTTGAGGAGAAAGGTAATTGGCGACACCAGTAAAATTGGCATCTACACAAATTAATTCTATTCGAACATTATAGCAACACTGCCATCCTGCATTACTTGTAAATGATAGTTCTAGATTATTACCATTTATATTTTGGGAAATACCTGATAAAGCCCCGCAAGGGCTGCAGGCCATTGAAAAACTAGCTGACAGAAGGAAGATAGCAAAAAGTAAATTTTTCATAGTAAAAATAGTTGTCACGAAATTAATAAATTGCGATGATTAGACCAATTCTATATCAAAATGGTTGCATCTTTATTCAATATTTTTATTCTTTGGAGAAGATTGTTCTAAAATTAGCATCTCCAAAGTGCTAATTCTTTTTTCTTGCTCCTGTATTGCTTTGATAAGCGGCACAACAAATTCACTGTAACGTATTGAATAAAAACCTTCATCGTTTGATGGTTTAACCACTCCACTGAATGTTGTATTGAATTTCCGAATTGAGCTTTCAACCTCCTGTGCAATAAGTCCGCTGTAAATTATTCCTTTTTGACCTTCGGCATTATATTCATACCTCACCGGATTTAAGTCCAAAATAAAATCAAGTCCTAAAGTTTCCGGCAAAATATTCTTTTTTAATCTTGCATCTGAAAATGTACTCCAGCCAACCTGGCCCCCGATGGAAGTTATTGATGTATTTCCGATAATCGCGCTATTACTGGAAGTAACAACGGCGCCACTTCCAATTGCTATTGCATTATTTAAAGCACTGGTCTGTGCGTCAGCGTTGAATCCAATGAAGACATTGTTGCTCCCAGAAACCGAATACTGCCCTGCAAAATTTCCAACATAAGTGTTATTGTTTCCGATCGTATTGAAGAACCCGGCATGAGCACCAAGAAACGTATTCTCTTCACCTAGAGTATTGTTGTTTCCTGTTGTCACTCCAAGAAAAGAATTGTGATTACCATCAGTATTGTTTTGCCCTGAGTAGGTCCCAATAAAGGTATTCTCATCACCTGAAATATTAGATTTTCCGGCTCTTCTTCCGGCGAATGTATTCATAGCACCATCAAGATTTGCCTCCCCTGTTTCAGCTCCTAAAAAGACGTTCTGACTTCCAATTGTATTCGCTACGCCACTGTTGAAGCCAGCAGTAAGATTGTATTGACCAAATGTATTGCTTGCGGCCGCATTTACTCCCAGATTAAGATTGAATTGTCCCTTTGTATTTAGCACAGATTTATTATTGATCAAATAAGCACTATCCGTAGGTATCGTAATCTGTCCGTTAACATCCAGTTTTTGAAGTGGTGTGGAAGTTCCTATTCCAACACGGGTACCTGTATTGAATAAATTGCCATTATCCACACTCCAGTTCGTACCGTTCCAGAAAACTGTGTTTCCTGTTGCTAGTCCATCAGGAAAAGTTCCATTTCCAGCGTTTTTAGCATAAATGGCATAAGGGACACTTAAAAGTTGAGCGATCCCAAGATCGTCGAAAGTGGACCCTCCTGAAAAATCTGCTTCGATCTTAATAAATTTTGCATTCGTGCTCCAGTCAATTGTCGAGAAATCACCAATTTCTATAGAACCTGATCCAATTTCTAGTGAAAAAAGACCAAAATCATTGGTTATGGTATTATGAATTTCACTGTAAAGAACAGTCCCTGTGATATTTTGATCGACAATGCTTGCTCTAATTGAAATTGGACTACTAACTAGTGTTATCCCGGAAGCGTCTCTTGCCACTGCCTGATATTTGAAAGCTTCTGGGACTTGAGCCCAAAATGCCAATGGAAGAAAAAGTAATATGAAATTGAGTAATATTCTTTGCGTACTCATAGTTTGATAAGTTTAAATTCTATTGTTTGATTTTCTTTTAGAATATTCAAATGATACATCCCGGAAGACAAAGCTGAAGTGTTGATCATATAATTTCCATTTAATACTTCAACAGGAAGCTGAAGTTCCTTTCCATCGGTCGATAAAATGCAGATTTGTAAATGATCTTTTGAACGAATGTAAAGTACATCTCTGGTAGGATTTGGATAAATATTTAGGTCGTCAAGATTAAAATGCTCCGGAACATTCAGAATATTCAGATAATCCTGCTGGAATCCCTGAGTTAAAATGTTTGAAGTTGAGCTAACGGTTTCAATCACCGCTTCTCCTAATGTCCAGGATAATCTTCCCGAAGATGAAGAAAACTCTTCTCCAGCATTGCTTACAATGGATTGCGTATAGGCGCCTTGGGAAATAATCAAAAAAAGCAGCGAAACTTTTAATTTTATCATTCGCCAAATTTAAAACAAATGAATATCACTTAAAAGGAAACAATTCGATCAAACATCGTTATCTCCTTCAAGTAATTCTCCTAAATCAAAATACAACTGAAACTTGATGCGAATGATCTTTCTTTTGTCTTAGTTTAAATCATGAAATGTTAAATGAAAATTAACTCTTAACAAGCTCATTATATGCTTTTTGTTCTGCCAGGTTCCATTCAAGCCATGATTTCTTCTTCCAGCGTTGAATGAACTCTTTTTTTCTGGAATTGATCACTTCGATGTAATCCTCCGGCGACATATACAGGTTTCTATAGAGTGAAAATGAGCTTGATGATCCAATAGACGAATATGGATTGAAGCTTTTCATTTGATGACTGTCCATTTCTTTAACGTCTTCTATAGGTTGATCAAGATAGGGGAGGGCTGTATCCGAAAGTGTTGCCAGATAATTTAGGTGGACGAATGATTTTTCAGCTTTTGAGAAGTTATATTTTGCAATGATCTTGTCCCAGTTAAAAAATGAAGACAACAACAGAATGAATATCAGGGCAAATGAATTTGTTCGGATCAGGTAATAAGGTGATCTTACATTTTTTACCTTCATGTACACTGTAAATAAAGCGAATAGAGTAAGCAAAAGGAAAAATACAACAGCGATCCTTTTATAGGCAAGCGCATAATAAGAAATGTAATACCAGTTTCTCAATCCAACTGAGATCGCTAAAAAGGCATTTTGAAGGATCCACAGATAGGTCAGCTGTCTCAAAAATTTGTTTTTGGAAAGGAAGTTCATATTACCTCTGAAATAGAAGAGGACAAGTGAAATAGAGATGATGATCGATACGATTAAGAGATAGGTTCCTTGATGGACGTATTCTTTCAGATATTGACCTTCCCATTTAAAGTTGATCCAGACATGATTGATGTCCATGACGTTCAAGAATAAAAGAAGGGCATTCAAAGAGACAAAAAGAAAGACGGCAGAACGATATTCGTTCAAAAGAGCCAGAGGCTTGAACCTTCTTTTCTGGGTAGTTTTTTTTCTTCTTTTAAGCTGATCACTGCTTAATTCATCTTTCGTGGATGCCCACTGGTCTTTCCTTCGGATCAGTATGAATCCACCAATTAAAATTCCGAAAACAAATACGACTAGTGCATAGGGTTCAATGTACTTTAAAATGTTTTCAAGTGCTTTTCCGATCCAATCGCTCAGCCAGGAGAAGAAAGCACCAAATTCAGGATTTGAACCACTATAGATACTGATAAAAACGATGATGATCAACATAGGGATGATCAGGAATTTGACCATTTTCCAGGTGCCTGATTTCTTTCTGACTGCGGTTTCTTTATTATTAAAAAGCACTCCCGGAAGGTACCCCGGAGTGATAAAAAATGAGGACATACTATTGGCCCAGACATAGGGGATCGATCTTATTTCAGGCGATGATAAGGATCCAACATACAGAAATCCAATTAAGAAATGGATCAAAAAGCTTAGGTTAGAATGATGAATAATGGTCATGACACAACTCAAGACAACTGCCAGAAGTCCGATTAGGTGCTTTCGGTTTTTAAACTGTATTGCACCTTCATATCCCAAATAGAGCAGGATTGAGATCTCATAGATCATTAGATTCAATCCCAGCGCTTGATCATAGAACAAAAAGGTAAACAAGATCGCACTGAGTAGTAGAGTGATTGAGATTCGCATGTCTTTCGTTTTTGATTTTTCACCTAACGTTAAAACTATTCCGAATCATATTTTAACTTTTTCCTTTTAGATTTTATTGGCCAAATAAATGTTAAAATCGGTCGTTTATAAATGCTGTTGAACCTTCATGTAACAGAATTGTAACAGTGGGTTATACCAATTACTTCAACTTTGTGATTATGAAAACGACCCTATTCACCTTGTCCATTTTCATTCTTTTTCTGAATAATAGTTGCCAGAATAAAAATAAATCTGCCTGTTATGCATATGGCAGTGGAGCTAGTGCCGGTTCAGGAAACGGTCAAGGTAGTGTGATGTATTATCGTAAAGTCAACGAAAGTGAAAACATTGGGCGTCTGAATAAGTCTCATTATCTGGTCGATGGTAAAGTAAAGAACGTGGGTGATCTGGAGTCCTTTCAGTCCAGAAGAATGTACACGAATGGAGATCAGTATCTGTTAGACGAAGAAGCTGAATTTGGAGAGGATCCGTTGTCAAAAGCAAAAAAAGATCTACCGGACGTGGCAACAGCTTACGAACGGTACAATCCTTTTGAAGAAAATGAATGGATAAATGCCGGAAAAGAAAATCGATCTACTTTTGGTATTGATGTGGACAATGCATCGTACACCAACTTCAGAAGATTTGCCAATCAGGGACAGTTGCCTCCCAAAGATGCTATTCGAATGGAGGAATGGCTGAACTTTTTTAATTATGACCTTGAGGCACCTGAAAGTTCGGATCAGCATCCTCTGAAAATAACAACCGAGATCGGACCTTGTCCCTGGAATCAACATGATGATCTGGTAATGATCAAGCTGCAAGCGAAAAGAGCAAAGGATAGAGACCTTCCGCCTTCCAATTTGGTTTTTCTGGTGGATGTCAGTGGGTCAATGAATTCTCCAAACAAACTTCCATTAGTTCAGACTTCCATGTATAAGCTGGTTGAAAAGCTTAGACCAGAAGACCATATGAGTATTGTAACCTATGCAGGAAGTGCTGGAGTAGTGCTTCAACCGACTTCAGGGGCTGAAAAAGATAGGATCCGAAAGGCGATTGATGGACTGAAATCCGGAGGTGGGACAGCTGGATCTGAAGGGATAAAAACAGCGTATGAATTAGCTGAAAAAAACCTTTTGCCGGATGGCAATAATCGAGTGATCGTTGCGACAGATGGTGACTGGAACATCGGTATTACAGATAAAAATGATCTAAAGAAGGTTATCGAAGGAAAAAGAAGCACTGGGGTATATTTAAGTGTTCTAGGCTTTGGAATGTATAATCTGAATGACGAAATGATGGAGTCGTTGGCCGATAATGGAAATGGGAATTACGGGTATATTGACAGTGAAAAGGAGGCAGACAGGATTTTCAATGCTGAATTTTCAGGATCGATGTATGTCGTTGCCAAGGATGTGAAGTTGCAGGTCAATTTCGATTCTCTGGAGGTTGAAAAATATCGATTGATCGGTTATGAGAACAGAGTGTTGGAAAACTGGCAATTCGAGACAGATAGCATTGATGCCGGTGATCTGGGAATGGGCCAGAACGTAATTGCCTTTTATCAGGTAAAAAGAAAATATCCTGGATCAACTTCTTTGGGGAAAATTGACTTTAGGTACAAACCGTTGAAAAGTGATGTAAGCACTCTTTTGAGTGTGCCGATGTCGAAGAAGGTAGAAAAGGTGAGCTCTGATTATAATTATGCAAGTTGCGTGGTGGAGTTTGCTTTATGTCTTCGAGAAAGTGAATTCAGGGATGAGGCAAGCATGAGTAGAGCGATTGCGAGAGGCAAACAAAATTTGGGCAATGAAAGCAATAAGTTATCCTATGAAAAGCGCGTGGAGTTTGTTGGGTTAATGGAGAAAACGGCTGAAATGTGGGAAGGATATGTGATCGAAAAAGCACCAGAAATTACTGAAGATAAGTTTCCTGAATTGAAATTATATCCAAATCCTGCATCAACCGAAACTACGGTTGAAGTACCCGAAATGCTAAAAGAAGCTTGGAGCGTTCAGGTACTGATGATGAATGGTCAACTAATGAAAGTGCAACATTTCAATGATACAACCACAGGTAAGATCGACTTGATCGGTCTCAAGCCCGAAACTTATTTGATCAAAGTATACGGAAGCGGAATGAACTTTGGCTATTTGAGATTGGTAAAAAATTAATAATCGATTCTCTAAAAGAAGTTAGCTGAAAGATTGAATGTATCTTTGCAGTCCATGAATTTCTTTAATCGAAATATGATCATATACAAAACGGAAGAGGAGATCGATATCATGCGCGAAGCAGCATTGGTAGTGAGTAGAACTTTAGGAAAGGTTGCGGAAGAAATTGGTCCGGGTGTGACTCCCAGATTTCTGGATACAATGGCCGAAGAGTACATTAGGTCTCAAAAAGCAATTCCAGGTTTCCTTGGTTTGTATGGCTGCCCAAGTACGTTGCTTATTTCGGTGAATGAACAAGTTGTTCATGGTTTACCAACGGATCGACCGTTTCAGGAAGGGGATGTTGTTTCTGTTGATTGCGGAGCAATTCTGGATGGGTTCTATGGAGATCATGCCTACACCTTCGAAATCGGAGAAGTTGCTCCGGAGGTGAAGAAGTTACTCGAAGTGACAAAGGAATGTCTTTATTTAGGAATTGAACAGTGTACTACGGCAAATCGTCTTGAAGACATAGGTTGGGCTATTCAAACCCATGCAGAAAAACATGGATATGGTGTAGTACGAGATCTTGTAGGCCATGGTTTAGGAAGAGCGCTGCACGAGGATCCACAGGTTCCGAATTATGGTCGTAGAGGAAGAGGTAAAAAGATCCAGAATGGATTAACGATCGCCATCGAGCCTATGATAAATATGGGTACTGAAAAAGTCGAGCAATTGGATGACAACTGGACCATCGTCACTCAGGATGGATTACCTAGTGCACATTTTGAGCATGATGTGGCCGTTGTAGATGGAAAACCTGTAATCTTGTCCACTTTTGATTTCATCGAAGAGGCATTGGCTAAAAAGAAGAAATGACACGTGATGAAAGAACAGTATCATTAGCGATCTTAATGTTGATCGTGTACGCTGTTTTAAATTTTGTTCAAAGCGGAATGTTGATCGTTCCTTTTCCATTGAATGAAGTGATCTTTTTTATTGTTACTCTCATCTTTGCGATCAGACATTACAAGTATTCTTTCTTTACGGTCTTGTTCAGTTGTTGCTACGCCGTACTTGCGATGCTTACTTCAGAGTTTTTCTGGTCTTTTTTCATGAGTGAGGAGCAATTCGATCGTTTTTTCCAAAGCTCGTTGCCTGATGTAATTGCTTTAATGTCTAATGTAGCATTGTTGATATGGTCTGGAGTTCAGATCATCAGACCAGAGAACAAATTTAGGTCGGCCTTTTTTCTATTATTTTTCCTTTTGATGTCATCAGCATTGATCTTATCAGAGCCGGTCCTGATGATCGTCACCTTATTTATTCCGTATACATTACACTTTAAACACAAGGATATAGCTCCATTTCATATGCTGTGGTTACTCCAGGCGGTTTTGATGACCATGAAGGAAGTTATGCTTTTATTGGCGTAATTTTTTTTATTTTTTTCTTGTAAATTCAATCGTTTTCTTATTTTTGTCGCCCTAGTTCTTTGGACTTTTGGAGGGATGGGTGAGTGGCTGAAACCACCAGTTTGCTAAACTGACGTACGGGTAACTGTACCGCGGGTTCGAATCCCGCTCTCTCCGCAGAAAATGAAGTATGAAAGAAACAATTTTAATTTAACTGTAATGTTTGCAGAATTGAATTTAGTTGTTACTTTTGCACTCCCAACTCGGAAAACGTTCCGTTGTTAACAACCTTAAGAGTTGAAATATCCGACTCGATCGGGGCGTAGCGTAGTCCGGTCATCGCGCCTGGTTTGGGACCAGGAGGTCGCAGGTTCGAATCCTGCCGCCCCGACACGGGGGATGAGCGATCATCCCCCTTTT
>JALRFI010000024.1 GCA_023253775.1 Crocinitomicaceae bacterium | reverse complement strand
AATCTGCTTTTTTAATAAACAATAATATTCGCTCAGAGTTAATTACATTTTTGAATTCATCACTATCGATTTTCCGATTTGAACGCGACTCCCAAGCAAACACTTCTTGGTTAATAAAATGGTCATTATAATTGATATCTCCCTCTAAATCTTCTGATTTGTTATAGGTAACAAAACAAGGCGTGGCCTTATCTCTTGTTCGATATCCATATATGGTGCTCGAGAAATCATGTTCCCAATTCAAAATACGACAAACATCTCTTCGACTGTATTTTTCAATTGTAAGAAATCCACTGACATTCTCTGATCGGTGAAATGCTTGTTCAAATTTGTTCTGTGAATAATTGATATTATCCGTTAAAAACAATCTAAAATAGGCACTTCTCAATTGTTCTTTGAAAAAATCAGTCAGTATAAATTGATCTTTGCCGTATCCAATTATCGGTTCTACTTTCGCCTTGAAAAAGTTAAAATTCAGTACATTCAACAGCTGATTAATGTCAGAATGCACAAGCTTAATTTTATAAAGCTCTAATAATCTTTCTTGAAGGGCGACTAAGCTACGCGCCTACTGAGACACAAAGTATTCTCAAACCTCAAGCGTTCGGTAATTTTATGAGCAGGAATAAGAGAAGCATGACTCATAATATTGCTTAATTATAAAAATATATGCAAAATAAGCCACCTTTATAATGCTTAATATGTACAAAAATGTAATAATAAGCCGTTTATTGCCTAAATATGTATCTAATCCAACAATGTAAAAATAAGCCATGTATATAGTGCTTATTATGCACAAAAATGTAATAATAAGAAATTTTCAAGATTGAAACATGCTTAATTCACACATTTTAGCTCCAAATGGGCACAAAAAAAGGCCACCTTTCGGTGGCCTTTGTGATCCCGCTGGGGCTCGAACCCAGGACCCATACATTAAAAGTGTATTGCTCTACCGACTGAGCTACGGAATCATTTCCTTTTGGGAGTGCAAATATAGCCGTATTATTTTTTATTGCAATTTTTTTTACCCGAATTTTCATCCTGAATTTATAAGCCATTGATATGCAAGCCCGAAGCCATTATAATTTTTACCTAACTTTGATATAAATCAATCGAGGTGAGCAAGATTATTCTAGTTGGGTTTATGGGGTCTGGGAAAACTACCATAGGTAAGAAACTGGCAACATTGCTCGCTATTCCCTTCATGGATTCCGATCTTGAAATCGAAAGGAGCACTGGAATGTCGATCGGAGAGATCTTTTCTATTCACGGAGAAGCCTATTTCAGAAATCTTGAGCGTTCATTCATACTTTCTTTGCCTGAATCTGGTTTTGTACTAGCAACAGGAGGAGGAATGCCTTGTGTTTCAGATAACATGTCCATATTAAATGAATTGGGCACGACATTGTACCTTCAGAGATCAGCAAAAGAGCTTGCACAGCGATTAAAGCAAGCTAAAAATCAGAGGCCCTTGCTTGAAGGATTGTCTGAGTCTGATTTACTTCAATACATTGATACGAAGCTGGCGGAGAGAGAAGAATATTATCGAATGGCACATTTTATACTGGAGAGAGAGGAACAGGATCCAAAGATCATTCATCAGTATCTTCAACCCCAAAGAAATTCATGACTCCCTCATCGTCCTCTTTTCTGATCAAAAAATAAAAGACGACACAACTCACTGCCATGATCAACAAGGAGATCTTGTCAAAGGTGCTTATGTCACTTTTAAAGTACTCATATCCCAGTAAGAACAGGACTGCAATTACATTTACAATTAAGGGAATCAGCGTAAAATAAATGAAAGACTTCATTTTTCGGTACAACAAAATAAGTCCGAATAGGAAAGTGATCCAAGTGAAAAGTCGAATGTATTGATAGAACATCAATGAATCAATGAATCTCCCTGGCTCGAAACCAAGTTGAATTCCCCTTTGGTCAATAATTTCCTCTACAGGAATTTCTTTCGCGCTAATAATGAGCTCTATCTGAGAGAAGGCAATAAGAGAGGCCACCGACCAAACCATGAAAAGGATCCAAAAAACCAAGTTGATATAAAAAGTAACCTGAGTGAATAAATCGGCGATCTCATCTCCTAAGATCAACTGTCTCATTTTAATTAATACAGTCGTTTCCTTTTTATTCTCTACTTGATATTTATTACTCAATGATGACATCCTTTGTGTAAAATTGCAAATATTTACGTGATTAGTATAATGGAAGAGTTTGTAAAGGATACATATTTTCTGGATTTCCATTCTCCTGTTTACGAAGAATTCTGTGAGAAAATCGTTCAAAATGAGGACCAAACAATTTTGGCGGTGCAGATTTATAATTTAGTCCGTGAGTCTTTTCTTTATGATCCGTATCATCTTGATCTTCGGCCATCAGCTTTGATTGGATCTGAAATTATTCGAAAGGGAAGGAGGGCTTGGTGTGTTGAAAAAGCGATTGTGCTTGCCGCATGTGCTCGTAAATTCAATATTCCTTCCCGTCTGGGGTATGCAATTGTAACCAATCACATTGGTGTAGAGAAACTTACGAATTATCTTAGAAGACCTGAGATCGTTTTTCATGGATTTGTTGAGATGTATCTTCAAGGTAAGTGGGTCAAATGCACTCCTGCCTTCGATTCGAGAATTTGCAGAATTTCGGGGGTTTCCCCATTGGAATGGAATGGAGAGGAGGACTCAATGTTCCAGGAATTTGATCAAGGTAAAAAGTTCATGAAATACCTTCATTACTATGGCACTTTTAGTGATGTCCCTGTGATGTTGATGAATGAGGAAATGAAAAAGTATTATCCTCATTTGTTTGAAGAAGAATTCAATTCAAAGGAGTTTTCATTCCACCATCTGTAAATATCAATCAATGATCACTACCAGATAACGGGATACTTTCCAGAAATCCCGAGCGTTCAAGATCTTGATCTTGGTGTTTTTTCCTGTGGGAATAAGTTTGTAAGACGTAGAGGGATGATCCGTGATAAACTTTACGTCAGAACCTTCAATAAAGATTTCAGATTCTTCGGTCAGATTCACCTGGGCAAAATACTTCTGATTGAAATTGTCCATTAAATGGATCTTTTTGCCGATCCCGATAAATCCATTTTTTCGTTCGATCACTTTGTTCTTTGTCAATTCATCTTCTGTTCCATAAGTATAGAACACTTTATTGAGCTCTTCAGTCAGTACTTCAACCATTTCAGCTTTTTCCTGATAAGCATCAAATAATCTTGAATAGGCATTATCTAAAGCCTCAAGATCCCTTTGCAATACAGCTATTTGTTCGTCTTTTTCCTGAATGGATTCAAGTAATGACTGGATCATATTTTCAAGTTCCTTGATCTTCAGGTTATTCTTCTTCAACTGATCATTCAAGAATTTCACCTTCTTCAGATTCTCTTCCCTTAAATAGTTGATGTGATTGATCTGTTCCAGGATCCAGTCCTTTTCATCTTGAGAAAATTCACCATCTTTAGAAATCAATCGGATTTCATCCTTCTTTAATTCAATTGCTGCCAGATTTTTCTGGATCTCTGAGAAAAAGGTAAGTGATTCATTGATCATCGAATCTTTGGCGGCTGATTCTTTTTCGAGTTGAGCGATCTTCTTTTCAAGCTCGTTATCTTCTCCTGCTGCATTTGAATCAGTAGTACAGGATTGAATTGTAAAAAGTATGATGGTGAAAAGTGGGATCAAATAACGCATGCTATTGTTTTAGTTGTTGTATAGATAATCCTTCATGGACAAATCGTATCTTTGAAACAAATGTAAATTTATGAAAAACATCCTATTGACACTCGGTCTTCTTAGTACGTGTTTCCTGGTGTGGTCACAGAAAGTGCATTATACCTTAGGGATGTCTAAACCTCAAAGCCATTATTTTGAAGTTGAAATGGATCTAGAAGGGTTTAAGGAAAAAGTGCTTGAGGTGAAAATGCCAGTATGGGCTCCGGGCTCATATTTGGTAAGAGAATTTTCTAAAAATGTCAATCTGGTAAAAGCTTTTGATGAAAATGGAAAAGCAATTGGTGTGAAGAAAACTTCTAAAAATACCTGGTCGATTTCGAAAGGAAAGGCTTCGAAAGTGAAGGTGAAATACGAGGTTTATTCCTTTGAATTGTCGGTGAGAACAAGCTTTCTCGATCTCACTCATGGTTTTGTAAGTGGATCGGGTGTTTTTATGTACGTGAATGGACATAAAGATCGATCTGGAACTTTGGAGGTTATTCCTTACAAGGATTTTAATCAGGTAACAACGGCAATGACACGGTACCAGAAACATGGTTTCAATTATTCATTTGCTAGCTATGATGAACTAGCTGATTCGCCACTTGAAATTGGTACTCAGGAAGTATTTTCTTTTACAGCAGCAGGAATAGAGCATACCGTGGCTATGTATGGCCCTGGTAATTACAACATTGAAGTCTTACAAAAGGACATGGCAAGGATCGTAGAGTCTGCAACCGGGATTTTTGGTCAGAATCCGAACAAGAATTATGTTTTCATCATTCACAATGTTGTCGACGGGCAAGGAGGACTTGAGCACACCAGCTCAACAACATTAAGTGTGAACAGATGGACCTACACAGGCAGCGCATATATCGGATTCCTGTCGCTTGTGGCACATGAATATTTCCACCTTTGGAATGTTAAACGTATCAGACCGATTGAATTAGGGCCATTTAATTATGATGAGGAGAATTACACTAGTCTTCTATGGGTGATGGAAGGATTCACTTCTTATTACGATGAATTGCTTTTGTTAAGGGCAGGTTATTATGACCCGAATGAGTACCTCAGCAAATTAGAGAATACGATCAATTATGTGGAAGGATCAGTGGGTTCTCGTGTTCAACCGCTTGCACACTCAAGTTATGATGCATGGATCAAGGCATATCGCCCGAATGAAAACAGTGCAAATACCACCATGACCTATTATTCGAGAGGAGCGGTTATGGCGGCTTTATTTGATATGATGATCATCAGTCATTCGAAAGGAGAGCAAGGACTTGATCATTTTTTACAAGCTCTTTACGACAAGTTTTATGTAAAGCAGAAAAGAGGTTTCACTGAAGATGAATTCCGAGCTGAGCTGGAAAGATTCACTGGAAAAAGTATGAAGGAGTTTTTCGAAAAATACATTCACGGAACTGAAATTCCACCTTACAATGAGATCTTCAGAGAAATTGGATTTGGGGCTGAGTATACAGGAGTCGCGACCCCTTCATTTGGTGCTTCTCTAAGACAAGATGGTGGAAACTTGATCGTTCGATCGATCAGAGCAGGATCATCGGCAGAAGAGGCAGGATTGAGTGTGAATGATGAGATCCTTGTTTATGGTGATTTCAGAGCTGACCAAAAAGGACTTGAGTCAAGGATTGCAGAAATGAAAGAAGGTGATGAATTGGAGTTATTGGTTTCCAGAGACGACCGTCTTATGAAGCTTGTGGTTAAAATCAGCCTGTATGAGAAGCCATCTTTTCACTTTATTCCGATGAAAAATGAACCGCAAAAAGACTTATTGAATTACTGGTTAAGAACGATGTGATGAGGTACTTGTTGATTATTGGATCATTTTTACCATTTCTAGCAGTATGTCAAGCTATAGTGGAGCCTGTTTTGTTGCCAAAGCCAAAGGGGATCTTTGCTTTTTATGATCAATGCGAACCTTCAATTGCAATCCATCCTAAAGACCAGAATATAATAGCAGCTGGTTCAATTTTAAATGGATATTATTATTCGAAAGATGGAGGCAAAACTTGGGCATCACAACGTATTACAAGTAAATATGGTGTTTGGGGAGATCCCGTGATCATGTTTGATGCTCTCGGTAAGCTTTATTATTTTCATTTAGCGAATTACAAGAAAACCTATTGGATCGACAGAATTGTCTGTCAGAAAACGGAACAGGTCGATAAGAAATTTGATCAGGGCACATTTCCGGAGCCGGAGGCTCCAAAAGCACAGGATAAACACTGGACTTGTGTCGACCCTGCTACGAACACGATCTACATGACCTGGACTCAATTTGATGTTTATGGTTCAGAAGAGCCAACGGATTCATCAATCATCCTTTTTTCAAAATCGACAGATCAGGGAAACACCTGGACAAAGCCCAAAAGGATTTCCTATTACGCCGGAGATTGTATTGATGATGACAATACGGTTGAAGGGGCAGTACCTGCGGTAGGTCCGAATGGAGAATTGTATGTGACCTGGTCCGGTCCGAAAGGATTGGTTTTTCAGTGTTCAATGGACAAAGGTGAAACCTGGATGCAAAAAGAAAGTTTGATCATGGATCATGTGGGAGGGTGGACTTTTGACGTGCCGGGTATTAATCGCTGTAATGGTTTGCCTGTGCTGAGTTGTGATTTGAGTAATGGACCTCATAAAGGAAGATTATATCTGAATTGGATCGATGATCGAGATCCTCAATCAGCAAAAGAAAACTGGATATCGATCTCAGACGATAAGGGCAAGTCCTGGTCATCACCGATCAAAGTAGGTACTGACACCACAGGATCGGATCAATTCTTCACATGGATGACAATTGATCAATCAACAGGATATTTATACTTCGTTTATTATGATCGCAGAAATGATCATCAAAAATTGAATCAGACAGATGTGTATTTGTCTGTGTCCAGAGATGGAGGGAAATCTTTTGTCGACCACAGGCTAACGGATTCTTCCTTTATTCCATTCAAAAAGGTGTTTTTTGGAGACTACCTGAATATTTCGGCAGTGAATGGGGTAATTTCTGCAATATGGCCAAGAATGGATGCAGGAAAGATCACTTTGTGGACCAGTACTGTGCGGGAGTCAGAACTTCCTAAGTAAGTTGGCGTATTATTTCTTCATGTTCAGGATAATCCTTCAGAAGATCATCTGCCGTAAAGAGCTCAAAATCCCTGAAATCAAATCCTGGTGCAACCCCACACGAAACAAGAGCGTAGCTTTCTTCAGATTCATTTTCCAGGTTCGATCCGAATATGGTATTTCCTTGGACTAAAGCAAATGGCTGCTCGTTGCTATTGATGTCTCTTCCCAGCTTGATGCATCTGTAACCATTGTGATCCAGTGTGTGAATGCTCAATGTGCTTCCTTCATGAAAATACCACAATTCATCACTTTTAATGCGATGCAATCTGGACATATTACGACCTGTGATCAGAAAATAGATGGAAGTCATCAGATTTCGATCATTATCAAGAACTTGATCCGAACGATACGTTTCCTTATAAAATCCACCTTCAGGATGAGGTTGTAATTCAAGAATATCTATCAGTTCTTTTACTCTTTCGTTCATGTCAATCGATTGGTCCTTTGATAAACTGAGTTCCCTTCTTTGAAACGTTCGGGAAGAAATATTTGAAATCTATGCTGAGATACGAACCGTCTACCTCTCCATATATGGTGGTTTTATAGCCTTGGTATTTGTATTGTGCCACCATGGTGAAAAGTGGAGCAAAAGGCACTCTTCCAGATCCGCCGAGATAGAAGAATCCATTTTTTTCTGTACGGTATTCAAATCCGAAATTCGCATTTAGGTCAAATCCCATTTTACGAAGAACTCTTCCGGTATGTGTAAATGAATAGGATCCACCAGGTAGTGTTAAGATACCTACGTCAGTGGGCTTGAAATTAAATGCAACTCCAAGTGACGCATTCATGTAGATCTGCTCATTCATTTGAACATAGACAAGACCATTCAAAGGAATTTCATACGCAATGAAAGAAAGGTCATTTGTTGCATAGACATTGGAGTCAGGAACGGCCATGTCGATATTGAAATTGCGCTGAACAAAA
>JALRFI010000161.1 GCA_023253775.1 Crocinitomicaceae bacterium | reverse complement strand
GTATTCAACGATATTTTCAGCCAAAGCTGGTCCTAGTCCGGATACATAACTCAACAGATAGGGTGAAGCTGTATTCAAATCTACCCCTACTGAGTTCACACAAGAGATGACAACATCATCGAGGGCGGATTTCAGCATTGCTTGATCAACTTCATGCTGGTACTGTCCCACTCCAACTGATTTGGGATCAATTTTAACCAGTTCTGCCAAAGGATCCATCAATCTTCTACCAATCGAAACAGCTCCTCTCACAGTGACATCATGTTGAGGAAATTCTTTTCTCGCAACAGAGCTAGCAGAATAGATGGAAGCTCCATCTTCTCTTACGACAAAAACCTGTAAATCTCTGTCATACTTGGTTTTCTTAACCAATGTTTCTGTTTCTCTACCCGCAGTTCCATCACCAACAGCAATTGCTTCGATTTTATAGGCTTGTACTAATTGAGATAGCTTTGCTTGTGCCTGAGCAAACTCATTCTGAGGAGGATGAGGATAAATCGTAACATTCGTCAGAAGGTCACCTTTCTCGTCCAAACATACCACCTTGCACCCAGTCCTGTAACCAGGGTCTATCGCAAGTATTCTCTTATTTCCCAATGGCGAAGACAATAAAAGCTGCTTCAGATTCGAAGAAAAAACCTTTATGGCTTCCTCATCGGCCTTTTTCTTCATTGCTGTCAATAGCTCATTTTCAAGTGATGGAGCCATTAATCTTTTGTAGCTATCTCTGGTTGCTTTGGCTACAATCTCAGAACAGTCATCATTTCCTTTAACGAATATTCGTTCAAGTTGAGAATTGGCCTCATCCTGATCAGGAAGGGCTTTCAATGAAACTATTCCTTCCTTCTCCGCTCTCGAAATAGCCAGAAAACGATGTGAAGCAATTCTTGAAGCTTGTTCAGAAAAATTAAAGTAATCCTTGTACTTCTCTCCTTCCTCATCTTTACCCTTTATTAATTTGGTTTGAACTACACTTCTACGCTGAAAAAGTGTTCTCATTCTCTCTCTTGCGAAAGTGCTCTCATTGACCCATTCAGCAATTATATCCATCGCTCCCTGAATCGCCTCATCTTCATCCTGGATCTCTCCTTTCACAAATTTTGAAGCCATGACCTCCGGTACGCCTCCCCTTTGGGACATGATCATTTTTGCCAATGGTTCAAGTCCAGCTTTTCGGGCTTTCTCTCCTCTGGTGAGTTTCTTCTGTTTAAAGGGTAAATAGAGATCCTCCAAAACATTGCTGTCAAAACATGTTTTGATCTTACTCTCCAATTCTAGAGAGAGTTTTCCTTGCTCCTCAATTGCATTTAATATTGTTTTTTGACGAGCGATCAAATCATCAAATGTCTTACTTAGATCACGTATAGAGGAAATTTGAAGTTCGTCCAGTCCACCTGTTCTTTCTTTTCTGTATCGAGCAATAAATGGAACCGTTGCACCTTCAGATAAAAGCGCCAACGTATTGTTGATTGATTTTTCGGTAAGTCCGCTGTTATTTTGAATGAATTTGTGCTTTTCCATGTCCACAAAACTCGCAAAATATTAAGATGCGAAAATTGAAATTTGTTAACGAATTAATAATTTTTTGAACGAATATCGAATCTTGCCTACATTCGAATACGATGAAGAAACAAGCTTGGTTCATTTTGCTCTTATTAATGAGTTTCACTGGCAGTGAAATTCAATCCGGAAAAGCCAGTTATTACGCTTCAAAATTTGAAGGCAGACGAACTGCTTCTGGCGAAATATTCAGACAAGATAGCTTAACTGCGGCTCATAAAACATTGCCTTTTGGGACAAAAGTCAAGGTAGTTAATACAAAAAATGATTCCGTAGTCATCGTTAAAATTAATGATCGTTTGAGCAAGAATTCAGGCAATATCATCGATCTCAGTTTAAAAGCAGCAAAACAATTGAATTTTGTCCGTCAAGGTATTACTTTAGTAACAGTAGAAAAACTTAATCCAGAAGAATGAAAAAATTCCTTTTTATCGCAACTGCATCCATCTCTTTGTTTGCATGTACTCCTAAAACAGCTGAAATAACTGAGAAGGTTGAGCCTTCTTTTCCAAATGAGGATGTTGCCATGGGAGACAAATTGTATGTTGAGAATTGTGGTAAATGTCACGGTTTAAAAACAGTTACGGATTACACTCCTGAGCAATGGAAAAAGATCGTTCCGAACATGGCGGCGAAAGCAAAGATTGATTCCGATGCAGAGAACAAGATCCTTCAATTTGTCTTGTGGAAGACTGAAAACAAGTAGTGGAACGCTCGACATTTTTGGGATTGATGGGTGGTGCCTTTGCTATAACAGGGCTTGGTTCATTATCAAGTTTTGCAGATAATCTGGAAGAATCAGAAACGATGATGCCAGTGATCTTTATAGGTCATGGATCTCCAATGAATGGTATAGAGGATAATGAATTTTCGAGATACTGGAAAAAGCTGGCTTTAGAAATAGAAAGACCGAAAGCCGTCCTTTGCATTTCCGCGCATTGGCTGACAAGAGGTACTTTCATCACAGCAATGGAGCATCCTCAAACAATCCATGATTTTGGTGGATTCCCACAAGCACTATTTGATGTTCAGTATCCCGCACCGGGAGATCCCAAGCTTGCGGAAGAAACATTGGGTTTGATTACCTCTACAAAGGTTGTGCTGGATCACGAATGGGGGCTGGATCACGGAACATGGACTATTGTGAGACACATGTATCCTGAAGCAGACATTCCCGTTCTTCAGTTCAGCATTGATTATAACAAACCAGCCCAGTACCACTATGATCTTGCTAAAGAACTTATGGCGCTGCGGAAAAAAGGAGTGTTGATCCTTGGCAGCGGAAACATGGTTCATAATCTCAGGATGGTCGCTTGGGATAAGATCGATCAGGCTTATGGCTTTGATTGGACGATCGAAATGAATGAGCTCTTCAAAGAAAAGATCAATTCAGGTGACCACAAAGCTTTGATCGATTACGAAAAGCTAAACAAAGCAGCTTTCCTTGCCATTCCAACTCCTGACCATTATTACCCGTTGTTATACACCTTGGGATTAAAGCAGGAAAATGATGAAGTAAGCTTCTTCAATGATAAACCCATGGCTGGATCATTGACAATGACCTCCGTTAAATTTGGTTGATTTGAATCCATTTAAAGATCTATTGATAATTGACGCATCCACCGTGCTTGCCGGCCCATCAGTCGGGACATTTTTTGCGGAGCTGGGTGCTAAAGTGATCAAGATTGAAAATAAAACCATCCCTGATGTAACACGGAGCTGGAAACTTCCTTCTGAGGATCCTGAAAGTACAATTTCAGCGTATTTCTCAAGTATAAATTACAAAAAGGAGTATCTTCAGGTGAACCTTAAAGATGCCGGAGATCGGGAATTATTTGTGAATCTGACGAATAAAGCAGATATGCTTATTTCCAATTTTAAACCTGGCGATGAGGAAAAACTCTCGATCACTGACAAGGAGCTCAGAACATTCAATTCAGGATTGATCATCGGAAAGATCAATGGATTTGGCTCCAAATCAGACCGTGTTGCTTATGACCTCATCCTTCAAGCAGAAACAGGGTTCATGTCCATGAATGGAACACCTGAAAGTGGGCCGGTTAAAATGCCCGTTGCTATGATCGATGTCCTCGCGGCACATCACCTTAAAGAAGGACTATTGATCGCTTTACTTGAAAAGAATAAAACAGGTATTGGAAGAACTGTAAGTGTTTCTCTTTACGAAGCTGCGGTTTGTAGTTTGATCAATCAGGCATCAAATTATTTAATGACCGGAAATGTCCCAGAAAGAATTGGGAGTTTGCATCCAAACATCGCTCCTTATGGAGAAATATTCGAAACATCCGATGGGAAACAGATCACTTTCGCGATCGGAAGTGACATCCACTTCAATAAACTCTGTATTTATCTGGAATTGGAGCATTTAACAGATGACCCTAAGTTTTCAACGAATCCCGCAAGAGTAGTAAATCGCAAGGAGCTTTTTGAATTACTCAAGCATAAAATTGGCAAGCATACTTCTCATTCGATACTTCAAAAAATGTTTGAAGAGAAGGTTCCGGCTGGAAAAATCAAAGATCTTCAGGAAGTATTTGAGAATGAAACATCCAAAGAGCTGATTCGTGAAGAGAAAATTGATGGAGTACCAACAAAAAGAGTAACATCC
Organism: Crocinitomicaceae bacterium; assembly: GCA_023253775.1. Taxonomy (GTDB): domain Bacteria; phylum Bacteroidota; class Bacteroidia; order Flavobacteriales_D; family Crocinitomicaceae; genus M0103. Next base: position 1,551 of record JALRFI010000161.1, on the reverse strand, counting down.
TTTGCTTTTAAATGGGAATAGAGCTCAGAACACCATTAAATCAGGATGAGTGGGAGAACTATTATGACCTCCGCTATCGTGTATTAAGAGAACCACTTGGCAAGGAACGTGACTCTGAACGCAATGATGGCGATGCTACAGGAGAGCATTTTGCATTATATGAGGATGGTATTCTGAAGGCAATTGCACGTCTAGACGAATGCGAAGCTGGAATTTCACAGGCTAGATTTGTTGCGGTTGAAAGTGGTCAACAAGGCAAAGGACTGGGAAAAAAAATGATGATGGCAACCGAAATAAGAGCCAAAGAAAAAGGATCATCCAAAATGATCCTTCATGCAAGAGATTATGCTGTCGACTTCTATTTGAATCTGGGATACAAAGTAATCGAACCGTCGTACAAACTATTCGATGTACTCCAGCATTTTTTAATGGAAAAAGAGCTGTAAGGCCTTCCTAACCTAGGCAAACAGCCTTACAGTCTGTATTATTTAATGATCTCTAGTTTCTCTGTTCTCGAAATTACCCCGTCACTGATTGTAACGTAATAAATCCCAGGATAGATCTTTCTTGTATCGAAATGTGCAATTGTACTTCCCTGCGTAATAACTGTTTCCGCAATGATATTCCCTTGTTGATCAAACATGAATACTTTCTGATCTCTTTTATTAATTCCCGAAACCTGAACAGCAACCAGATCACTCGCTGGATTAGGAAAAACGGTCACGATCGCTTCATCCAAAATAGATTCTACTGAAGCACTTGCCGGGTCATAAGTTGTCACAGGCTCAGTTATGCTGGTAACCTTTGACGCACTTACCACTCCATAATGAGTTGGACCAACTAAATAAGGATATGCTGAATTCCAGTTTGCATCAACCGTAGCAAAGTATGCATAGGTGCCTTGCGGATATTCAGGAGTCACGCAAAATCTGCCATTATGCTCATCTAGATAATCATCTTGACCTGGGTGCGATACAAACTCATAATCTTCTTTAAAATACCCCAAAGGATAGGTTGTACTTACTGGCGGACCATCTGCAACATCTGTCCCGTCGGCCCAATGAGTTCTCACGGTTATGTTTCTAAGTTGATAACCTGATTTTATTCTGGCAATTCCTCCTGAACCATCAGCGTTAGCATACCCGTATGCACCATACACAGGGAATCCATCGTAGGAAAAACCAATTAATGGAGAATGCTCCTGATCGTTTATCGTGTAAAGACCGTCTGCGACATATAAGTCACAGATATCAGAAATAACAACCAGATCAAGATTAAAAGCAGATGGATTTTGGTGATGATGATAATTCCCCATCGCTGGATGTCCTTTTGAACAATCAAATCCAGGTTTTTCTGCTAATACAGCATCCCTGTTCCATGGCATGGTAGCGGTCGGGCCACCCGGACAAGGCGGATTTCCCGGTCCTCCACACAATGCTCCAGTACTCGTATTCCATGCTACTCCATCTCTATTGTCAAACATCGCAACTCCATTGATAAAGATTTGAGTTTTAGAGGCATCAATTACTTGATCTAGGTAGAGATGGTTTA
>JALRFI010000012.1 GCA_023253775.1 Crocinitomicaceae bacterium | reverse complement strand
GGCTGATTTTACCTATGCTGCAAAGTGTGACGTTGGAACTGGAATGGAAATCTATAATACGGAAACACTAAAAAAAATTAAGCGATATATTCCAAATGCAGATTATTCTGAGTATATGACATATTATGTAACAAATAATCCTGATTATTTGGGATATACATCACCAGCAACAAACCATATACGGGCATGAACAAGGGTAAAAAGATCCAGGAAATTATTTCTGCCAATTGTTTCATTACAGCTCCTTTCTCAATCTAGCCACAGGGATATTCAATTGTTCGCGATATTTGGCTACAGTTCTACGTGCAATATTATAGCCCTTTTCTTGAAGCAATTCCATCAGTCTTTCATCGGTGAGTGGTTTTCGCTTGTTTTCTGCTTCTATTGCATCAGTTAAAATCTTCTTTACCTCTCTTGTAGACACTTCTTCCCCTGAATCAGTACTTAAGCTTTCTGAGAAGAAATATTTCAAAGCAAAGATTCCAAAATTCGTTTGAACATACTTACTGTTTGCAACCCTCGATATAGTGGAAATGTCTAGCCCAACGATTTCAGCAATATCCTTAAGAATCATTGGTTTCATGTTCACTTCATCACCTGTCAGAAAATACTCCCTCTGGTATTCCATGATCGCATGCATCGTAGTGAGCAATGTATTTTGTCGTTGCTTAATAGCATCAATGAACCATTTTGCTCCGTCAAGTTTTTGCTTAACGAACATCAAAGCCTCTTTATCGGAACGTGATGTTTTTGCTCCTTCTGCATATGTTCTCAGCATCTGCTCGTAATCTCTACTGACTTTTAATTCAGGAGCATTTCTTCCGTTTAGAGAAAGTTCCAAGGTGCCCTCAAATTCCGTAATCATGAAATCAGGAATGATCTGCTGATGATTCTTAGAAGCTTCCTTCATTGAACCTCCAGGTTTCGGATTCAATTTTAAAATGATATCGATTGCTTCTTTTAGATCATTGTCTTCAATCTCTAGTTTCTTTATGATCTTATCGTAGTGCTTCTTTGTAAATTCTTCAAAACACTGCTCTAGAATGATCTTGGATGTATATTTTGTGATATCTCCATCCTGAATTCTGTTGATCTGGATCAAAAGGCATTCCTGAAGATCTCTTGCTCCAACACCTGCCGGGTCAAGTTCCTGTATCACTTGTAGCACTTCGAGTACTTCCTCTTCTGTTGTCGCAACATTAGCTGAAAACGCAAGATCATCAACGATAGCTTCGATCTCTCTATTTAGGTAACCAGACTCATCCAGATTTCCAATAATGGTGTCAGCGATCATGAATTGGGTATCGTTCAGATCGAGTAGATGTAATTGTTCGGTTAAACGGTCCTGGAAGGATTGTTCACCTGACAAAGGAATGACTCTCTCTTCATCATCCTTACTGGTATTGTTTGCTCTCGTTTTGTAGTCGGATCCTTCTTCATCGATGTACTCTGAAATATCAAAGTCAAGATCATCGTTTTCATCATACTCATCTTCCTGCTGATCGCCAAAATCATCTTCTTCAAAATCAGAACCTTCCTCCAAAGCAGGATTTTCTTCAATTTCTTGTTTGATACGTTGGTCTAACTCCATAGTAGGCACCTGCAAAAGTTTCATCAACTGGATTTGCTGAGGCGATAGCCTTTGCTCAAGTTTCTGTACCAGATGTTGTTTCAACGCCATAGTTAAGGTTTCAGTTAAAAATACAATAATTCTATCTAGAATTCAGCATTTAATGGAGTTCTTGGGAATGGGATCACATCCCTGATGTTGGTCATTCCGGTCACGAACATGATCATCCTTTCAAATCCGAGACCAAAACCTGCGTGAGGAACTGTTCCGAATTTTCTGGTTTCAAGGTACCACCACAACTCTTTCTCTTCGATATGAAATGCCGCACATTTCTGCTTCAATATTTCTAATCGCTCTTCACGTTGTGAACCTCCAACCATTTCTCCAATACCAGGGAATAGAATATCCATCGCTGCAACGGTCTCTTTTCCCGGATCACTATGATCATTTCTGCGCATGTAGAATGCCTTAAATGAAGCTGGATAATCCGTAATAATCACCGGACGCTTATATTCTTTTTCTACCAGATATCTTTCATGCTCACTCTGAAGGTCAGTTCCCCAAACCACTTCATACTGGAATTTTTTCTTTTTGTAGTGGTTGGAATTGCGAAGTACATCAATCGCTCTCGTGTAAGTGATCCTTTCGAAATTGTTTACAGTGACGAATTTCAATCGTTCGATCAAAGAAAGCTCATTACGCTCATTTTGTGGCTTGGATTGTTGTTCAGCAGCTTCACGATCGTTCAGGAACTGGATATCATCTGAACAATTTTCCATTACGTAACTACAGATATATTTCAACATGTCTTCAGCAAGATTCATATTATCATGAATATCGTTGAATGCCACCTCTGGTTCGATCATCCAAAATTCAGCAAGGTGTCGGGAGGTATTCGAATTTTCTGCTCTGAAAGTTGGCCCAAATGTGTATACTTGACCGAGAGCCAAGGCAGCAAGCTCAGCTTCTAGTTGTCCAGAGACTGTCAGGTTAACTGATTTTCCAAAAAAATCTTCTTTAAAATTAATTGTACCATCATGATTCAATGGTGGACGGACAGGATCCAAAGTTGTTACTCTGAACATTTCTCCTGCGCCCTCAGCGTCTGAACCAGTGATGATTGGTGTATGGATGTAATAAAACCCTCTATCATTGAAAAATTTGTGAATCGCATACGCTACTGCGTGTCGAATCCTAAAAACAGCACTGAAGGTATTCGTTCTGAAACGAAGATGAGCCTGTTCGCGAAGAAACTCCATACTGTGTTTCTTTGGCTGCATTACAGTCTTCTGAATGTCATCAGGGTTTGCGTCACCAATGATCTCAACTTCATTCACCTGAAGTTCTACAGACTGGCCTGAACCCTGAGATTCAATCAAGGTGCCAGAAAGGCTTAAAGCAGCACCGGTAGTGATCCTTTTCAAGGTTTGTTCATCCATTTGTTCAAAATCAACTACCCCTTGAAGCGTCTTAATGGTAGACCCATCGTTCAGTTGAATGAAACGATTACTTCTGAAGGCACGTACCCATCCTTTCACAAAATATTTTTGACCGATCTTTGGATCGTTCAATAAATCTGCAATCTTGGTTCTATTCATTTCTCTTTGTTGCGACGTAAAAATAGCAAGAAACCCTTATAATCAAAAAGGCCGAATCAATTTGTATTTGATTCGGCCCTTCTATATTAATATTGACCGATTTACATTTTAATTATCACAAATTCAGTTCTTCTGTTTTTTTGATGTTCCAACTCCGGACAATCTGATTTTACTGCACCTTCGCATGGGCAATCCACTTTCAATTTTGATTCACCATAACCCTTTCCATAAATCCTTTCAGGATTATTAATTCTTGTTTTAATATAATCAGCAGAAGCATTTGCCCGATTAGAGGATAATTTTTCATTAGAAGCAATTGACCCGCGACAATCAGTATGTGATCCAAGCTCTATTTCCATGGTTGGATATTCATTCATGATCTTAACGATCTTGTCCAGTTCAATAGTAGCATCTTTTCGGATATTGTATTTGCCTAAATCGAAATAAATTGGCTTTATATCTATTAATGATGCCAGATCAACACCTACCTCCATTTTACCGATGGTGGCATCGATCATGTCGTGAACATTGTATATTCCTTCTTTTATGATCTTGAGGTTTAGGTCTACTGTTTTCGACAAGTATCCTTCTTTAGAGATGGTAACTTTCAAATTCATCTGATCGCCTAATTTGATATTTTCCAAACCAGTTTCAGTCAGTCCTTCAAGAGATGTCAGTTGATCCATTATTGTATTTCCAGTTTTAGGATCGACGATTTTAACCTCAACTCCATCTAAAACCTTACCTGATTCAGCCTCAGTTATTTTACACAATAACCCGAAAGAAGGCACTTTTGCGAGAGCGGCGTTTAGAGTTAAATCTTGTTCTTGAGGAGCGACAATTACTGCTTTTTTCAGGTCTGTATAACCATTTTGAGCGAAAGAGATCGAATAATTCTTTCCTGGCTCTAAATCAAAATGATAATTTCCATTTTCATCGCTTTTGACGGTTTGTAAAACATTACCATTGTCATCCATCAACTTTACTTCTGTTTCTTTCAAGATGTCTCCTGTAGCAAGATCTGTTACAGTTCCTGCCAAGTTGATACTAAATTTGAAAGGCTGAACTAATTCAAACCCGTAGATATCATCATTCCCTTGTCCACCTTCACGATTCGAAGAAAAGTAGCCTTTTTTTCCTTCAGATGAGAAAGTCAAACCGAAATCATCCTTTGCGCTGTTTATTTCAGGTCCAGTGTGCTTTACAGCCTTGACCATTCCATCTTCCCCCAGATTTGCTACAAATATGTCAAGTCCTCCCAGACCTGTCAACCCATTGGAAGAAAAGAAAAGTTGACCTTCCGTTGAAATCCATGGGAAAGCTTCTTGTTTTTCTGTGTTTACTTTTTGTCCCAAATTAATTGGGTTTCCAAGTTCTCCATCGGCCATGATTTGTGCCTTGTAAATGTCTGAGCCCCCAAAACCACCAGGCATATCGGAAACGAAGTACAACCACTCACCATCCAGTGAAAGTGTTGGGTGGCCAACAGAATATTCTTTCGAATTTATTTTCAAGGCTTTTTGTTCAGACCAATTTCCTTTTGAAGAAACTTTTGCAGTATAAAGCACCAAGTTCTGTATTCCTTTTTGACCACTAGATTCTGTACTTTTAGCACGGTTATTACTTGTGTAATAAACTCGTGACTCATCTGAGGTAAAACAAAGTGGACCTTCATGGTATTTTGAATTACCACTTGAATGATTGGAGATTTTTGTTTTGGAACCGTTTTGGTTACTTACCACGAGGAAATCAAGGAAGTTCATGCTATTCCAGCCATATATTCTTTTCACTGGTGTTGAATTTCGATCTGAAAGAATGAAAACAACCTGACCTTTATTATATTCATAACCCCCAAAATCATTCATTTTTGAATTGAAATTCACTGTTGTGATGATAAAATGTTTTTGGTCATTTCGTATTGCCTCCAAATAATCAAGATGATTATTGAAATCACCTACAGACAATGATCCAGGCATCAGAGAGTCGTATTTCTTCATCCATAGATCTGCTCCCGAATAATCTCCCAGTTGTTTCAGACACTGAGAATACACGAAACAATCTTCTGCAGAAAATGAAGCCTTCAGTCCTTCAGCATCGGAAAAATAATTTTTAGCTTTTTCAAGATTACCGTAATAGTAATAACTCTTGGCAAGTTTCAGAGATAATACAACTTGAGTTGAACCTTTCTTCCAAAGGGCTGATTCATATTCCGGAATTGCTTCAGAATAAGCTAATAAGTTGTACAGTTGATCGCCTCTATTGATCTTTGATTGCTGAGCACTTACCGTTTGTCCTAGAACAAGAAGTGCTATTGTTATGATTGATATTCTCATAGGATTTCGCATTAATAGATTAGAAATATCTAGGAGAACGAATCCCCTTTTTCTTGAAATTGAAGTCGTATGACAACATCATTTCGAAAGTCCCTGAGTTATAATTTTTCAGGGCTTGAGTTCCAAAATCACTCGCAATACCTATCTTGAATTGATCGTTCACCATGAATTGTGTGAAAATACCATAAGCCGCACCTAATCGATACATGCCTCCAAACCAGAATTTATCCTTGAAAATAGTCGTTATACTTGCGTCAACACTCAGAGGTGCCCCTTGAGTCACTTTTATTTGGCTCGTAGGTCTCAACTTCCAATCTGAATTCATTTTAATAACACCTCCGATAATTCCGAAGTAGTGACGCCTTTCAATGTTTGTTGAACTAACTCCGCCATAACTTTGTTCAATAATTCTTGGAGTACTCATTCCCAAGAAGAACCTTGGTGTATGATAATACATTCCAAATCCAAAATTCGGATTGATAGTATTTCTGATACTCTGTATCAACTTTGGATCATTATCAATAGTGGTTACCAATTGAGATGAACCAACAGAGATCATATTGAAGCCTCCTTTCAGTCCGAACGATAGTTTTCGATCTCCTTCCTTAAACCTTAAGGAATATGAAAAATCACCGTAAACCATTCGTTGAGTGATTGGTCCTAATTGATCATTCACCATTGTTAACCCAACACCCACAGATTCGTATTTAAGGGGTGAGTGTATACTAAATGTGGTAGATCGAGGCCGGCCTTCAAAACCAATCCATTGTTCTCTATGTATGGCAGTCATGTTCAATACACCGCGGCTACCTGCATAAGCTGGATTAACAAATAATGTGTTGTCAAAATACTGCGTAAATTGAGGCTCTTGTTGCGCAAATGACGTTTGATCAATAACCAAACAAAGGACTGCGCTAATTATTAATTTCCAATTTTTCATAACTCAATGTTTTAAATCTTATCTCTGTAGATAAATGAAACCTTTTAACGTTTTGTATTCCTCTGTTTTAGTATCAAACAGGTAATAGTATGTACCACTTGGAAGGGCTTCACCAGCGAAATTGAAGTTGCTGATAGAAATTCCGTCCCAATTATTCTGGTAATCAGTTGCTTGATAGACTAAGTTGCCCCATCTGTTGTAGATAATGAGTTCGTTCATTGGGAATTGCTCAATACCAGTGATTACAAAATTGTCATTTATTCCATCTCCATCAGGTGTAAAGGCTTGTGGGATTTCAAAATCGCATGGTTTTGGATCACATGGATCGAACGGATTGTTACCATTTGCTACCTCGTCTCCATTGGAAACTCCATCTCCATCACAATCGGATGCACTCCAAGATACATCAGGAGTTACCGTTTGACTAGCAATAACCAAACTACATGGGTCTAATGGATCTGTTCCATCTGCGACTTCATCACCATCTGTGACACCATCTCCGTCAGTGTCAGGATCAAATGGATCTGTTCCTTGGTTGATCTCCTCTTCATTGGTTAATCCATCGTTATCACAGTCGAGTGCTCCCCATGTTACATCAGGAAGTATCGTTTGACTTGCAACATCCAGGCTACAAGGATCGTTCGGATCCGTTCCATCGCTAATCTCATCGCCGTTGTTTACACCGTCACCGTCACAGTCTGCCAAAGGATCAGTAATACAATCACTTACTGTAATAAAAATTGTATCATTAACACAAATCGAGGGTAATGGCGTACCATCATCACAGATTGAAACTATGATCATGTCTGTTCCGCTGAAATCAGTGTCTGGAGTATAGGTGTATGTACCGTCAGGGTTAATAATGATTGCTCCATTCGATGGACCTGATAAAGGTGTTGTATTTACAACTAAATTTCCATCAATGTCAAAATCCCCGCCATTTGTTAAATCTCCCGAAGCCGTGGAATTATAGTTAATTGTATGATTCTCATTATCAACCACAGGTGGGTCATTAACAGGATTAACGGTAATCGTTAATGTTTGAGTTACGCATTCAGCCGGCAGTGGAGTTCCGTTATCACAGATTTCAACAATAATTACATCTGTTCCGTTGAAATTTGGATTTGGAGTGTAACTATATGTTCCATCCGGATTGATTGTAATTGTTCCATTAGAAGGTCCGGAAATTGGTGTCGGATTCACCGTCAGAGCTGTTCCATCTGGATCCGAATCCCCAACATCAGTCAAATCACCTGTTGCAGGACCCGAGTCTTCATTGATGGTATTAACATCGTTGTCAACGATAGGTGGGTCATTT
>JALRFI010000166.1 GCA_023253775.1 Crocinitomicaceae bacterium | reverse complement strand
TATAGATATTGATATCCGTGACGAAGACTTTAGAAAATTTCTTCAATAAAAAATTCAGATAGCTTCCGTCTTTTGCGAGATCAAGCTCTTTCTTTGAACCGATTTTTCCTTTGATCTCTGTGTAAACAGAAGACATTCGCTCTCTAATTACACTGTTGGTATATTCAAAGTATTGATCCTTAATAAAGATCCCGCTACCGAATCCAAACCCGAGAAGGGTGATGAATACCAATCCGATCAGAATCAATTGGACGCGCATCGCAATGCCCAGCTTACCTGAATAAAAGCTGTATCCATTTTTTTTACCAAAAATTACTGGTAATAGAAGTACACCAAATAAGCAAAAAAGATAAGAGAAGGAGGTTAAATTTTCTACCCATGTGATCAGTGGTGTAGAAAGCAATATGGTATTCACGGATGACTGATACAAGATATAGTGACTGTAGCCATCAGTGTCAAAATACCCGCTGGTACTTCTCCATTTCTTCAGCTCTTTTATGTCTGACGGAAAGGCGAAGGCCCCATATTTGTTGTTCAATTTCCCTAGATAATATTTACCAATCGAATAATTTTCGAGAGGTTCCAGAACATTGGCCTTTGAAGAGATTAACAAACGTGGAAAACCGATTTCTTCCGGAATTTTTTTAGATCGCATTGCTGCGATGAGCGTGCCATTAAATCTTCCATTAACATAGATTTTCTTTCTAATGATATAAGAGTATTGATTGATATTGTCATTTACGTAAAAGACGGAGGGATTAAATTCGGACGCAGAACAATGATCAGCAATAACGTGTTCCATTTCAGAAATACTGAAATTCTGGTTTTCATCCATGATCACCGTAACTCCTACACTGTCAAATAAATTGAGATCTATATCATATCGCTCCCAGTAACCATGGAAAAATCGACGTTCCATTGCATCTTCAAAGTCGTTGATCTCCATATTCTTTGGAGAATGAAGAAAACGAAGCACAAATGGATCTTTTTCTATTCGATTTTCAATATTCGTGAATTCGATCTCGCTAACAATGTCTTTTTCTGTCGCCAGCTGGTTTGCATATAATTCCCTTTCGCCTTTTTCTTTTTTATTATTGATGTTTGTAAATAAAGATGCTTGTGAACCACAAAAAAGAATCAGGAACAAAATCCCATAAGCCAATATTGAATTTTTATCGTTTTTAAAATGCTGATAGATGACCACAAGTATCGTTATCAGCGGGAATAAGGCAACAAAAAGTACTTCTTGACCATAGAATATATCAAAGATGAAATAAAGAACACCTGCGATAAATCCATAGGTAGTGAATAACGAAATACGAGCACTCTGATTGCAGATTGCCTTGATACTTGATGAAAGTAAGTGATGCATCGAATAGTAAGTCAAGCCAATGGAGAAAATCGCCATAAAAGAATAGCTGTTCAAAGTAAAAAGCTGATCGATCTCCAAAGGAATCGACGAGTTTAAGATCAGATCTTCGATCTGAAGAGTAAGGAGATACCAGAGAATTAGGAAAATAGGAATAATAAAATATCCGATGACAAATTGTTGTCTTTTTGTGGATCTGGAGATCAGGTCACCCGAATTAAAAAGAACAAACGATAATAGTATCAGATTCCAAAGGAAATATGTGAAATTTGGATAATACTCGTTACTGGCGTATAAACTTACATCACTGATCTCAAAAGGATTCATGAAAGAAAGAAATTGAACTTTGATGAGAAGGATCTGAACGATCGGAATTCCAATCATTAAAGTCCATCCCAATGCAGGTTTATACCTTTTTATGAGAATTCTCAATAACCCAAGCCAGAAAAATAATGCAGAAAAGAACAGTAAACCGGTGATCAGACTATGGATATGAGTAGGTAGAATTTCGTCATCAGGTTCAACGCAGAAAAGAAATTCACTTTTTGCATTATAGATAGGGTAGCCATTGGTCGTTTTTTCTGGAACAATATGAGCCTTGAAATCTTCATTAAATGGGGAGGAAAATGAATTTTTAAGCTGGTCATTTTCAATGGGGAATTCATTTTTGATCAGAAATGAACTACTAAGAATATATCCATCTTTCTTTACTTGCTTAGCGTAGAACCAACCATTTTGTAGTCGAATTACTCCATCAGAAGGAAAATGGACATCAGCAAATTGGGAAATAGGCATCTGGTTAGTATTCCAATAGATCAAGGAATCATTTCTGAAATAATGAATGGCTATTCCGTCATGGGGGCTACTATTTTTCCAACTGCCAAAGTCAGTGTTTCGATCAAGTTCCTTTGAATTGATCTGCAGTGAACGGTCTAGCTTTTTTTCTAATTCAAGAAATGTAGCCTGAAATATTTTGACCGAATTAGTAAGATCCGGATGAAGAACAGAATACCGGAATGCTACAAATATGGTACTGCTCAGTAAGGCAAGTAGCAATAATCGGTATTTCTTGATCCTGTTCATGAAGTAATATTGACCGTTTCGATACGACTGTCGATCTCAAGTGTCAATTTAGTAAAATCATCGTCAGCATGGTTATCATTTCTGAATCTGAAATCAGCAAGACTCTGATACGGCAACAAATAATTGTGGTAACAAGGCATCACATGGTGCTCCCATTGATAGAGAATGTCCTCTTTGCTATAGCCTCGGTTCTCCTGATCCCTTTTTATCCTTCTGTCAAGTTGTTCTTCCGGACTAACAGAAATAAAGATCGAATAATCTAGAATGCTTCTTACCTTTTCGTAATGAAAAAGAAAGAGTCCTTCCACAATAATTAATCTGGATGGCTTGATGATGATCGTAGTATCTAGGTCAGGAGGTGCGTTGAAATGGTATTCTTTAATTGTAATTTCTTCTCCATGCAGTAGACGATATAGATCATCCACAAGTCGTCTTTCATCCAAAGCGGTAGGTAAGTCAAAATTAACTTTACCGTTGTCGTCAATTACCTGTTTTTCAATGGGTTCGTAATAATTGTCCATTGAAAAGACAGAAGGATTCAAGTAAGCATAATATTCAGAAAGCTTATCAAGCAAGGTTGTTTTTCCCGAACCGCTTCCTCCGCAAATACCAATGATCATTTCTTGATTAATTCAAATTTTAGTTCACCCTGTCTGTTAAGCTGTGAAGGGTCCAGGAATAAATTGCTGGTTGACAAAGATACTGCAAAACTCGATTTGGGATCTTTGATCAGGAAACTACTTGGGTTAAAAGGTGTACGATCATTTGGTGAATTAACTATGATGCTCCCTGCTGTTGGCAGCATATACATTTTTCCTTCCAATGTGCACGCAATTCCTTCGTTCAAGCACATTGCCGTAAAATCAGTTATTCCTTTTTTCGAATTAAGCGGAGAGAAAGAGGTACTTTGGAGTTTTTGCCATTTTCCACTTTTCATTGTGTAGGTTTCCAGTTGAGATGATTGTATTCCGACCAGATAATAACTCCCTTTATTATAAAAGACTTTACCAGTTGAATTTTCTTTTGACTTTAAATAGAACCCGCCTGTCGTTCCAGAAGCTGAAAGAGAAACTGATGTAAAGTTCATTCCTCCCTCAAGGAAAATCGATTCTTTTAATTGTGCTTTAGACGTAAATACACGTACAGTCCATCCAGATTTTTTGTCCTGGTAATCAGGTGTTGTAAAATAGATCTCATCTTCACCAAAACCTGAATATCCCCAGTGTCCATATTTAGGATCCTTCAACATTGCTTCGTCAATTTCGCCAATGATCGCGGCATACAAAAGCATATTGTGATGGGTCATGGTGATAATAAAGTCAACATGTTTTTTATCTTTTTTATTATTCCATCTCATCAAAAATACCAGGGCTTTGTCAGTTGTGATAATATCTGTCATAGACATCTCATTGATATCATAGCTTCCCAATTTTTTAATGGCAGAACTCAACAAAACTGATGAGCTCTTGATATTTCCGGCACTGTTGACCTGATGAAAAAAGATCTTTCCATCAACGGGCATTAATTGATCCAGGAAATATACATATCTGGCATTTTCTCCAGCGATGTAGAAATAATCTTTTCCCGATGGATTAAAGCTTTGCTGCCAGACAGAAGTAGTTTGTTCGCCAACCATTGTAATATTGATCTTTCTTTTTACTCCTGAAGGATCTCTGTTTAAAAGCATCGTTCCCATACCTTTCCATTCAACCGCATCAAAAAATGGGTAGTCCTCTGCTGGGATTGAAAATTCTTGCGCAGTACCATTTAGCAATGCAAGAAGGGGAAAAAGTAGGATCAGTTTTCTCATAGAATTTTGTAATTTGTTCTCGCTTTGTACAAACAATGTGCTAAAAATAGTTGTTTGAAGGTTAAATTAAAAAGAAGATGAAAAAGTTAGTCCATTTTATGCTCGTTGTAACGTTACCAACTTTATTGGTTTCGTTTTCGTCATTACAAATGAAGGATAAGTCACCAAAACCTCTTAAAATTGGAAAGGAGGCACCAATGAGTGATGTGAAACTTCAGAATATCAATATTCAGAATTATTCTTTGAAGGATCTGAATGGGGAGAATGGGTTATTGGTTGTTTTCTCATGCAACACTTGTCCTTTCGTGGTAGGGAATGATAAGTTTGCGGGTTGGGAAATTAAGTACAACGGTTTGAAATTATTGGCGGACAGTTTGAAAATAGGGATGACTCTCATCAATTCAAATGAAGCAAAAAGAGAAAATGAAGATTCATTTGAAGCAATGAAAACAAGAGCAAGTGAAAAGGGGTACACGATGTCATACTTGCTCGATACTGATTCGAAACTAGCTGATGCTTTTGGCGCGAAAACGACACCGCATATTTTTCTTTTCAATAAGGATCTGAAATTAGTTTATTCCGGTAGTATTGATAATTCTTGGGACAGTCAACGAACGGAGGATATTTCTTATCTTGCAAATGCAATGGTGGAAATTGGTTCTGGATTGAAGGTATCTACGAAGGAGTCATTACCAAGAGGATGCAGCATTAAGCGTATTAAAAAGTAAACAAGCTAAACTAGATATATGAAAAAACAAGTACTGATTATCTTAGGATCGTTGTTCTTCGGATGGTCCTTCGCTCAACAGGGTGACGGAGGTTTACCTAAAGGTGAAAAAGTAAGCAACGGTTTCAAGGAAATCGACACAAGGGTTTTCGCCCAACCGGATATTGAGGCGCTAAGACTGGACGATGAAATCAATGATGTTGAGAAGACAGGTCCATGGCGGTTCGGGTACAACAATTACACTTCATTGAATTTGAATAATTCTGGTTCATGGTACGATATTCCGGCAGGAAGAGTTTGGTTATTGAAATTGAAATGTCAGGAAGCTTTGACTGTGAATTTGACATTTGACAATACAGAGATCCCCGAAGGAAATGAATTGTACGTATATAATCCACAGAAAGATTTCATTTTAGGGAAATTTACAGCATATCACTTGTATGAAGGACAGTTAGGAACTGAATTAGTTCCGGGAAATACAGTTATCGTAGAGTATTTTGTACCTTCTTATAACTATGATGCAAATCGCGTTGGGTCTGTTCAAGTTAGTATGGTTACTCACGGATACCGCACAGCAGGCGAATACATTGAGAAAGCATTTGGAGGTTCTGGGAACTGTAATATGAATGTTAATTGCCCTGATGGAGCTTCTTGGACGAATGAGAGAAATAGTGCTGTAATGCTCGTTTCTGGTGGTTCAGGATTCTGCTCTGGAGCTTTGATAAATAATACATTAAATGATGGTAAACCATATGTTCTAACAGCGAATCACTGTTACAGCAATCCAGCGAATTGGGTTTTCAGATTCAATTGGCAAGCAACCGCATGCACAAACCCTGGTTCTTCTCCTACTTTCCAGTCTTTGTCCGGCGCAGTATTAAGATCGAGAAGAACTCCTTCTGATTTCTGCTTGGTTGAAATCACAGGTGGTCTTGTGGGTGGAACTGTTCCAGCTGCTTATAATCCTTATTTTTCGGGTTGGGACAAATCCGGTGTGATTCCAAGTTCAACAGTATGTATCCACCATCCGTCTGGAGACATTAAAAAGATTTCCTTTGACGATGCTGCGCCGTCTATCTCTCAAGGAATGGGATCTACAGAAGCGAACTCTACCTGGACAGTTGAATGGGACAGAAATACAACAACTGAAGGTGGGTCCTCTGGATCACCATTGTTTGATCAGAACCACAGAATAATTGGACAGCTTTGGGGTGGAGGTGCGTCATGCTCGAACCTTTCGGCTCCTGATTATTATGGAAGAGTGTCTAATTCTTGGAACCCATCAGGAAGTAACAGTACAAATCACTTGGTGACTTGGTTAGACCCAAACACGACGGGAGCTCAGTTCATCGATGGTTATGATCCTTCTGGAGCGTCGGCTGCTGCAATTGATGCTGGAGTGACTGGTCTGACACTTTCAGAAGTCATTATTTGTGGGACGGATTTCGAACCTACAATGAATCTTTCCAATTCAGGCACCTCGACATTGACAAGTGCAATTATCGAGTATTCAATTGATGGTGGAGCGACTCAAACTTATAACTGGAGTGGATCACTTGCTCAATGGCAAACTCAAGTGGTCACTTTACCAACTGTATCGTTGGCTGTAGGGTCACACACAATGTCTGTGAACGTTGTCTCTCCTAATGGTGCGACAGATGAAAACCTTTCGAATAATAACGCAACGACAAACATTACTGTGAATGCAATTCCTGAGACGATGGTGACACTTACGGTAAACTTCTTAACAGATGATTATCCGGAAGAAACATATATGGAGATCACAAACTCTCTGGGAAATGTTGTTTGGTCTGAGGGAAATGAAAACGTTGACGGAAACTTCGGAACAGGTAATGCTAATCCGACAGCTGACCCTACAAATGCTTTGACTGCTAATAATTCATATTCATGGAACGTAACATTACCTGCTTTGGATTGTTACACATTCAGTATCTATGACTACTATGGTGATGGAGTTGACTCACAGCAGTGGGGAGGAACAAATGGTTCACTTTCTCTATTGAGTAATTCAGGAGCAACACTTTATACATTGAATCCGGTTGACTTTGGAGGAGATGAATCTACAACGGTAAGAAATGTAGATGGTGGAAGTGGAGCAGGATTGGATGAGTTCAATGCTTCAGCGATCAAGTTGTATCCAAACCCATCGAATGGACAGTTTGTGATCGACGCGAATGGAATGAACATAACCTCTGTTAAAGTGATGAATGTTTCAGGTCAGGAAATCATGTCAAAACTAATCGGTGCTTCTGAAGCGAATATTCAATTAGATCTTTCTGCAGGAATTTATCTGGTAGAAGTTTCAACTGAGAACGGAAGTACAATTAAGAGAATAGTGATCAAGTAATTGATCGGAATAAAGAAAAAGGGCGGTAACACCGCCCTTTTTTATTGCTTAATATTTAATGAAGACGTTCTTCGGTTCTGTGAAGAAGCGAAGTGCTTCCCAGCCACCTTCTCTCCCCACACCGGATGCTTTTACACCTCCAAATGGAGTTCGAAGATCTCTTACCAGCCATGAGTTGATCCATACGATCCCTGCATGAATTTTATCGGCCATACGATGTGCTCTTTTCAAGTCATTGGTCCATAGGGTAGCAGAAAGTCCATATTGTGTTGAATTAGCCATCATTAAGACTTCTTCTTCTGTATCAAAAGGCGTGATCGTCACTACAGGGCCAAAGATCTCTTCCTGATTTGTGCGGCAATCGTATGCCAAACCTTCGATCACCGTTGGACGAAGGTAATACCCTTCAGCATATTCTCCTTCCATGATCACGCGATGACCGCCAGTAAGTATCGTTCCACCTTCCTCTTTTGCCAATTCGACATAAGACATTACTTTTTCCATATGAGGTTTAGAAACCACCGCTCCTAATTTTGCGTGTTTATCCGTCGGATAGGAAACCACTGTATTTTCAACCTTCTCAACAAAGGCTTTCTTGAACTTTTCATAGATCGATCTTTCGACAAAGATCCTGGATCCACACAAGCAGATCTGCCCCTGATTTGCAAATGACGAACGTAAGGTTGTACTCAACATGTCATCAAAATCACAGTCTGCAAAAATGATATTCGGATTCTTGCCACCAAGCTCAAGTGATAACTTCTTGAACATCGGTGCGGCAGTTCTTGCGATGTATTCTCCTGTTTTTGTACCTCCTGTAAAGGAAATTGCTTTCACTTTTGGATGTTTCACAATGGCATCACCAACACTTCCCCCTTCACCATGCAAAATATTGAGTACCCCATCAGGCATGCCCGCTTCTTTACAGACCTGTCCTAACAAATAGGCAGTATAAGGGGTGATCTCTGAAGGTTTTGCTACAACACAATTTCCTGAGGCAAGTGCTGGTGCAATTTTCCAGGAAAAAAGATACAGAGGCAAGTTCCATGGAGAAATACAACCCACAATACCTAACGGTTTGCGCACGGTGTAATTCACTCCAACGCCTTCCATGTAATGAGACTCAGAAGCAAAGTGAATGATCGCTGTTGCAAAGAAATGAAAATTGGATACTGCACGAGGTATATCTACATGCGCCGCAAGGGTAATTGGTTTTCCATTATCCTTTGATTCTGCTGCAACAAACTCATCCATTCTTCTCTCGATCCCTTCTGATATGCCGACCATTACGGCAGACCGCTCTTCGGTACTCATTGATGACCAGATTGGAAATGCTTTTTCTGCCGCCTGAACTGCCATCTCCACATCCTGAGAATCGGAATTCGGGATCAGACAATATACTTTACCTGTTGCTGGTTCATAATTGTCCATGTAGTTTCCTGCTATTGGCTCTACATATTTTCCGTTGATAAAATTCTTAAGCTTTTCCATAATCAGGTGCTTCGGGATGTGAGTTTGAGTTTTATACAGATCCTCAGGATCGCGCTTCCAAAGATAGCTAGAATTGTTTTTCCGAATAGAACTCCTCCTGTATTTGCTATCAGGTCATAAATAAAGAAACCAATCCGATAGATATAGGATCAATGCGATTCCTGAAGCTCATATCCTTGTTCTTTCCCCTTTTTAAGTGCTGGAATACCCTCCGATAACCACAGTGGAGCAGGTTGACCCTGTAAATAATGATCAAAAAACTGCTTCATACGGATACTAAGGTCAATACGATTGGCATTTTTCATCAGATTATGATCATCCCCATTGTAATTTAATAACCAGCAAGGTTTCCCCAATCGTCTCATTCCCGTGTACAATTCAATTCCCTGATACCATGGAACGGCACCGTCTTCATCATTGTGCATGATCAGTAATGGGGTATTTACATTTGGAAGGTGGAACAATGGTGAATTCTCAATATACAACTCTGGAGCTTCCCAAATCGTTTTACCGATTCGACTTTGAGTTCTCTCATATTGGAACTGACGATTCATTCCGCTTCCCCAACGGATGCCACCATAAGCAGAGAACATATTGGATACCGGAGCACCTGCCATTGCCGCTCTATATCGATTGGTCATTGTGATGAGCTGTGCCGTTTGATAACCTCCCCAGCTTTGACCTTGCAGTCCCATGCGTGTTGAGTCAATGTTCGGATAAAGTTTTAAGGCATGATCAGTCGCACTCATGATACAGTCGTATGCTGATTTTGCCGGGTGACCTTCCTTGTATCTGATATCCGGGATCAGGACAATATATCCAGAAGAGGCGTATTCTGTCGGATAAATGATCGATGCGGTTGGTTTAGGCACATAGTGATTATGCAGATTCTCAGAGTAGGTCTCGTAGTAATAGACCATTAATGGATATTTCTTTTCCGGATCGAAATTTTCCGGAGTATAGATCAATCCTTCCAGAGGAATGCCTGAATAACTTTTCCATTCGATCAATCTCACATTGGCCCAGTTGTAATTACTTTGCTGTGGATTGGTGATTGAGATCTGCTTGCGCTTTTCAAAGGATGTATTGGTCAATTGAACTTCAGGGTATTCACTCACTGACATTTCTCTCAATATTAGTTCATCTGAATTTTCAGCTTTTGAAAGCTGTACATTTTTGTGCGCGGTACGGTAGATCTCCATCATGTCATTGTGATCACCGTGTTCTATGAACTTGTAATAAACCTCGTCTTTGGTGATTTCATCAAACCCTTTCAGAACGGATCCATTGAGTTGAATTGTGGTTGAATCCCTTTCCCAGTTAATCAGAGAGATCTTTGTACTTTTCTCAGAACCTATAGTCGATGTCAGATTGTTAAGTTTTTCCGTATTAAGGTCATACGACCATAGATCATATTCGGATTGGATCAGAATATCTTTTCTGTCCCTGGTATATCCAAGTACCCCGTATGGCGAAGCGATCATTGGCATTCCGTTTATATCGTCCTGCCACTTAACGCCTGTGGTTCCACAAGTCAAACATTTCTCAATTCCGGATTCAATATCAATGATGTGATGCTGACCTTTGAGCTCATTAAAATAAAGATAGCTTTTCCCATCCGGTGAAAGTTCACCTCCTGTGCGTACCTCCGATCGAATCAGCTCCTTCTCCCCGGTTAACAGGTTAATACGATAATGATCCTTTCGATCAGGCATATCCCAGTTATTCTGTATGGCAAATAACTCCTCGGAGCTTCCTAAAATGTATTCGCCATCCGTAAATCTTGAAACATAAGCGTTTAATGTATCATTGTTTACATTAATGATCTGTCCGTTGTTCAGATGATACACATATAGATCTGTTTTTAGTTCATCTCTTTTCAACTCTTTGAGCTGCTGTGGTTGAATTCTGTGATCCGCATAGTGCCAGATGTCGACTTTCGCTTTTTCACTTTCTAAAAGGGTATCTTTTTCTTCCGGAAGAACACGGTCGGATGATCCAAAAAAGAAGTATTTTCCGTTTTCTGTGAATACAGGTTTGTATGATTCAGAAACCGCCTTCCCTTTGGGAAGAATCCCGGAAAGTGTGTCTGCAATTGAGAATAGCTTTTTATTAGCAAACGAATACAAGTGAAGTTGATGCTGTTTTTGTTTTGCAGTATCTGCACTTTCATGGTAGCTGAACCATGCTTCATTGGGTGAGAATACAAGCTGCTTGTAGGATTTGGCCGCTCCAAATGAACGCAACTCATTTCCGCTGCGGTCCGTGATCATTAGGTAAACGGAGTCGGTTTTGGTTTTTTTATGTTGAACAATGGCAACGTGCTCTCCTTTCTCACTAATCGTGTGTTCGGTAACATCCTTGAACTGTTTGGATTGTCCTGTTTTTGGATCATATATGGTAAGAACACTCCCGTCTGATTTGTACGCTTCCTCGGTGTCCTTTTTCTTTTTCTTCTTGCTGATGTGTTTCAGTTTCTTTTTAGGCTCACTATTAACTTGCTCGGATTCGAGTTTATTTTCTTCAGAAACAAAGCTTAACAGGTCACCTTTTTCTGCTAGGTCGAAGGATTTTATTTTGGCAAATTTGATCAAGGAATCCTTTTCCAGCAACCATACCCCCAATGTATCCTTTGGCCATTTCTTTTTATCGACCTTATCCAATTCGCAAGTGCGCAAAGTGTCAAATCCAGGGGTGATTTTAAAGACAAGTAATTTTCCATCATTTGAAAATCTGGCTCCTTTCCCTCTGGCCATACTATCCAGTTTGTCCTTTTCTGAATCGTACAGATAAATGAAACCATCACCACGATGAGGTGTGATCTCGTATGAAACATATCTGCCATCATTTGATAGGATCACATTTTCAATTTTTTTCCACCCGTCGTAGGCATTGTGGTCGATCACTTGCTTTTGAGCAAATGAATTGAAGTTGAAAAGGAATAGCAAAAATGTAACTATGATGCTCTGTTTCATAAAATGACTTTGACTTAAAAGTATTTATTTAATTGGTTTTGAACAATTCGGAAGCGATTCGATCGGCAAGTATTTTGCCTTGTGGGGTCAGTAGGATTCTTTCGTTTTGAATGGTCAGCATCCCCTTTTCTTTCCAGAAATTTAATGTTTCCAGAAATTCTTCATCGGGAGGGAACAATGAATACAAGGATTGAAGATATACACCGAATTTCGTTCTTAAGCCGGTCATGATCAACTCGTTCCAACGGTCCTGATGAGAAAGTTTTTCAGTTTCACAGTAGTTCGTCTCCGTTTCCAGACCTTGCATGTATTGGGCATTGTTGGATATGTTCCATCTTCTTGAAATTCCATCAAATGAGTGGGCTGAGGGTCCAAAACCTAAATAAGATCTTCCGGTCCAATAGGCTGAATTGTGTTTTGAATATTTTTGATCGCGGGCAAAATTGGAAATCTCATATTGCTCATAGCCGTTCTGACCCATTAATTCGATCATACGATCAAACTGGATGCTTTGGATTTCTTCTCCTGCAGGATGGATTTTTCCTTTTTTTACCCAGTTATTCAGCGCAGTCCCTTCTTCGATGGTGAGACAATAGGCTGAAATATGATCTATGGAAAGGTCAAACACCATTTGCAGATGATTTTCCCAATCCGCTATGCTGAGGTTGGGTAGTCCGTAGATAAGGTCGATCGTAATGTTTGTGAAACCAGCTTTTTGCGCCCATTCAACGGCCTGTTTTGATTGCTCAGCATTATGCGATCGATTCATCCATTCGAGATCCTGTTCACGAAACGATTGGATTCCGATGCTCAATCGATTGACTCCTACCTTTCGCCAGACTTTCAACGAATCAGGTGAAATATCTTCCGGATTTGCCTCTAGAGTTAATTCAGCATCATTTGTTACCTCGTAACTCGAGTAGATCGCTTGAAGGATGAGCTCGAGTTCTTGAATTGTAAGCAGGCTTGGTGTCCCTCCTCCAAAATAGATCGTTTCAATTGATTCACCGGAGAATTCATTCCTTCGTGTCGTGATCTCTTTGGTGATCATATTGATCATTCGACCTCTATATCCTGAGAAAGTGGTACTGAAATGAAAGTCACAGTACGAACATTTTTTTCTGCAAAAAGGAATATGGACATAAATGCCTGCCATGTTGCAAAGATAAGGTCTTTGAATCCTTAGAGGTCACGAATTTGATTTGTTAAAAAAATGAAATGGTTGGAGAAGCAAGCAATAATTAATTATATTTCGATGAACAACGATAGATCGCATGAACGATTTCAGTCATAATAAGGAAGAGTTAAATAGAGAATTGGAG
>JALRFI010000111.1 GCA_023253775.1 Crocinitomicaceae bacterium | reverse complement strand
TATCAACAACTTGTTAATACCAATCAAGAGTTGCAGAATCTCGTAAATGACCTTCAATTGCATCCTGAACGATATATTCATTTCTCTGTTTTGGGAGCAAAAACAAAAGGAGTTCCTTTAACGGGTAAAGAAGAAAAGAAGCTTCGTAATTTGTTAGATTCTATTCCAAATTAATTATGATCTCAATCATTTTATTTGCTCTATTGCTTGTTGGAGGAATAGGTTTTTTCTCTTTTAATGTCTTAAAAGTTCGAAACAACATTCTTTTAGGACGATCCACTGAACGTTCAGATAATAGCTCGGAAAGATGGAAAACGATGCTGCTTGTCGCTTTTGGTCAACAGAAAATGTTTTCAAGACCACTTCCAGCGTTATTGCATTTAGCAATCTACGCTGCGTTTGTGATCACTCAAATAGAATTGATCGAGATATTTATTGACGGAATAACAGGATCTCATAGAATTTTTCATGAAGCGCTTGGAGGATTTTACACTTTCGTAATCTCGTTCATAGAGATTCTTTCTTTACTTGCACTTTTTGCCACAGTTGCATTTCTCGCTAGAAGAAATATGTTAAAACTGCCTCGTCTGAACATGAAGGAACTTGCAGGCTGGCCAAAGCAAGACGCTAATTTGATCTTGATCATGGAAATAATCCTGGTGAGTTGCATCTTTACGATGAACGGTGCTGATGAAGCATGGTTGAATCTTGCTGAAAATGGCTCAAAGAGCTATGGTTTCTCTATTTCATCATTAATTGGACCAGCCATATTCGGTGGGATGGAGGCTCATTCGCTTCATTTATTGGAACAGATCGGCTGGTGGGGGCATATCATTATGGTCTTTGCGTTTTTAAATTACCTTCCTTATTCGAAGCACTTTCATATTCTTTTGGCTTTCCCAAACACCTATTATTCCAATCTGGAACCAAAAGGTAAATTCACGAACATGGAATCTGTGACGAATGAGGTTAAGTTAATGCTTGATCCGACTGCAGATCCATTTGCTGCGCCTGCTGATGGAGTAGTTGAACAAATGCGTTTTGGAGCCAAAGACGTTACCGATCTTACTTGGAAAAATCTTCTGGATGCATATACCTGCACGGAATGTGGTAGATGTACTTCGTCTTGCCCTGCTAATATAACTGGAAAGAAACTTTCTCCTAGAAAGATCATGATGGATACTAGAGATCGTTTGACAGAAGTAGGGGATAATATCAGAAAACAGGGTAAGGACTATTCAGATGGAAAGAGTCTTTTAGGTGATTATATTACTGAAGAAGAGATATGGGCATGTACATCCTGTAATGCATGTGTTCAGGAATGTCCGGTAAATATTGATCCTCTTTCGATCATTGTTGACCTAAGAAGGTACCTTGTTATGGAAGAGTCCAAAATGCCAACAGAGCTTACGGGCATGCTGACGAACATAGAAAACAATGGTGCTCCATGGCAATTCTCCTCTAATGATAGATTAAACTGGGCAAATGAAGACTGATAACGGAAAAGATTTAATTGAGCTAGTCGAAAACGGGAAGCATTTGTCTCCAGTTTTACCTGATCATATTAAGAATTATTTGATCGATATTGACGGCACAGTTTGTGACGACATCCCAAATGAAGAGCCGGAACGAATGGGCACAGCTGCTTTATTTCCGGATGCATTAGATACGATAAACAAATGGCATGACGAAGGCCATGTTATTACCTTTTTTACCTCAAGAGTAGAAGAACATCGTGAAGTTACCGAAAAATGGTTGAACGAAAACGGATTCAGATATCACGGTCTTCTTATGGGTAAACCAAGGGGAGGTAATTATCATTGGATCGATAATCATATCGTTCGCGCTACGAGATACGACGGAAAGTTCACTGATCTGGTAGAGAAGCAAGTGAGTATTCAAGTATTTGAACAATAATATGAGTATGCAAGTACCTACAATGGCAGAAATGATGGCAAAAGGAGAGACTCCTGATGTCTTATTTTGGGTTGGATGCGCTGGAAGCTTTGATGATCGCGCGAAAAAGATCACAAAAGCTGTCGTTAAAATTCTAAATCATTGTAATGTAAGTTTTGCTGTTCTTGGAACTGAGGAAAGCTGTACAGGCGATCCTGCCAAAAGAGCAGGGAATGAATTTACATTTCAGATGCAAGCAATGATGAATATCCAGGTATTGAATGGATATGAAGTGAAAAAGATCGTTACTGCATGTCCTCATTGCTTTAATACGCTTAAAAATGAATATCCTGAATTGGGTGGCGAATATGAAGTTATTCATCATACACAATTGATTCAAGACCTGATTAACACAGGAAAACTTGCACTTAAGGACGGTGGAGTATTCAAAGGAAAAAAGATCACTTTTCATGATCCTTGCTACCTTGGTAGAGCAAACAATGTATTTGATGCTCCTCGTGAGTTGATTGAGAAACTGGATGCTGAGCTAGTAGAAATGAAACGCTGTAAGACAAAAGGTCTTTGTTGCGGAGCAGGTGGAGCTCAAATGTTCAAAGAGGCAGAAAAAGGGGATAAAGAAGTTAATATCGAGAGAACTGAAGATGCTTTAGAGACGAAGGCTTCTATCATTGCTACCGGTTGCCCTTTTTGTAACACCATGATGACTGATGGTATAAAGAATTTTGAAAAGGAGTCTGAGATCAAAGTACTTGACGTTGCAGAATTAATCGCAAATGCAGCTGAACTTTAATTCTTTGTTTGAGACTTTATCTGATACATCAAGAGTGTGGATTTACACTTTGGAGAGGAAGATGGATTTAACAGAGGAGAATTATTCTCGAGAACAGCTTCAGACTTTTATAAAACAGTGGGCTGCCCACGGTACTAAATTGACAGCAGGAGCAGATATTATCAATGGAACATTTATTGTGATTTCAGCGGATGAATCAAAAGTTTCCGCATCCGGTTGTTCCATTGACACTCAAGTTCATTTTCTTAAGGCCTTATCCAAAGAACTTGGAATTGATTTCTTTAATCGCATGATCTTTTACAGTACAAATGGAGAAGATCTAATTAAAACAGACCTGTCGTCATTGGCAGATTTACCAGATGAATTATTCTTTGACCCTATGATTACAACGCTGGGGGAGTTCAGAAAAGAGTGGGTAAAACCGTTTTCAAAAAGTCAACTGTATCACATGGTCAAAGCCTGATCTTTTTTCTTCCCTTTACTTTTATCCTTTTGCTTTGGTTTTGGAGTTATTCTCGTTCCAAATGCTAATCGAATCGAGTAATAAGTTTGTCGGATTTTAAGATTTGTGAATCGAAGCGATTTATTATCAAAATCTGTGATTAGCATCAAGAATGTGTTGTCCACATTGTAGCCTCCCATTATTCGGATATCGTATCGAGGAGCAATACCTGAAATCCCTTTTGGTATGGAGTTGATCTTGTATTGCTTGTATTGAAATGCCAGACCTGCACCGATATTTCCTCCAAATTGCCAATCACCTTTGCGATCGACATAGGCAATGCCTGGTACAACCCCTAGATCAAGCCCAAAATATTGATCTGATGACGTTTTATGATCTGTTAAAGCTAAACTACTGGGTACCACAACAAAATCAGCGTCCTGATTCTCTATATTGAATGCCGAAAAAATACTTCTGATATACCAGGTCTGGACCTTAGAGCGGTAATTCCCTGTTCGACCTCTTAAAGCATTCATTTTAAAGTCGGGATTATTAAAGTACCATGCATTGATCGAAAACATTGAAGAAACTTGGTCTCTTCTTACATCATTCGGATTCAATTCATCAAGCGTATCATTCCAATGAAAGGCATCTACAATTGAATATCCTTTCAAATGTTTGATGTCAATATCATAAAACATTTTTTTAATGGTGAAGTCTAAATTGAGATTAAACTGGTCCGTTCTTCCGAATCTGCTAGGGGACTTGAGGTATCCGGGAAGTGAAGCTGCTAAGCGTAATGAAAACCACTTATAACTCATTCCAAATCCCAGCACGGTTCTGATATTGTTTCGGTATTTTAATTTGGGTACAGAATCATTGAACGGATATTGAATGGAAAATGGGGCAGAGGCATAACCAAGGTCCCCAAACCAAATGATCTTATCTTTGAAACTTTTGTACGGTAAAGTATCTGTTGAATTGTTTTGTGCGACAACAAAAAAGCTCGTCAATACAAACAGAAATATACCCGTAATTCTGATCATTTCGTGATTCCTTCCAGACTTAATATGAAGGCAAATTCTTTGGCCACTTCCATTCGTTCGTTTGACCTTCCGGATCCTCCACCATGACCTGCATCCATGTTACAATCGAAGATCAGTGTATTATTATTTGTTCGGTATTCTCTCAATTTGGCCACATATTTCATTGGTTCCCAATATTGAACTTGTGAATCATGATATCCTGTTGTCACAAACATATGTGGATAATCCATCTTTTTAATATTGTCGTAAGGAGAATATTTCAACATGTAATAATAGTATTCAGGGTCATTTGGATTCCCCCATTCTTCATATTCGCCGACAGTTAACGGAATCGATTCATCTAACATGGTAGTTACAACATCCACAAAAGGAACCTGTGAGATCACACCTTTCCATAGGTAGGGCGCCATATTCGTTACGGCACCCATTAATAATCCTCCGGCACTTCCACCTTGCGCATAAATTCTTTCAGGATCGCAAAAACCTTGTATGCCAAGGTATTCAGCAGAATTAATGAAATCAGTAAATGTATTGATCTTTTTTAAAAATTTCCCGTTTTCATACCAATGTTCTCCCATGTATTTACTTCCTCTTATATGAGCAACTGCATATACAAATCCTCTATCAACAAGGCTTATTCTTGTAGCTGAAAATACATCGGGAAGGGTATATCCATATGACCCATACCCATACAACAAACAAGGGGCTTTTTTTACATCAATTCCCTTTTTATAAATCAAGGAGATGGGAATTTTAGAACCGTCGTTTGCTGTTGCCCAAATACGTTTGGTTTCATAATTCTCAGGGGAGAAATTCTTATCTTTTAGTTCTTTTGCATACCAAAGCGTTCTCTTATTAGACGAGAGGTCAAGCGCATATACAGTGGATGGCTGTTTCAGAGAATTATACGAATAAAAAATGCGATCTGAATTGTATTCCTCATTGAATGTTAGTCCTGCGTAATAGGTCTCTTCCTCGAACTGAATAAAGGAAACATCATTTGTTTTTAAATTCATGATCTTGATCTTGAGTAGACCATTATTTCTTTCCTCTGTGATCAGAAAATTCTTCAGAACAAGCACATTCTCAATGAGTATAGATTTATCATGTTTGATCACTTCTTCGCATGATTTTATATCAGTTGGCTTACCTGCAGAGAACAATACCTTTCTGTTGTCGGCATTTTTATTTGAGAGAATATAGAATCCATTCTCATGATGATCAACCTCATAAAGGTGTCCTTTTTCACGTTTTAGGAAAACTTCAGGTTTTGCCTTCGGGTTATCGGCATCAAGCAGCAAGGTTTCAGAAGTAGTAGAACTCAAGCAAGAAATAATTATGTACTTATCAGTCAGTGTTTTGGATAAGTGAACACCATATTTCTCATCATCTTCCTGAAAAACAAGTTCATCCTTTTTACTATCGGTACCTAAGGTATGTCTGTATACCTGAAATTCTCTCAGCGTTTGAGGATCCTTCTTGGTGTAATAGAGTGTTTTATTATCATTTGCCCAAAAAACTGTCCCGTCAGTATTCGTTATTTTATCCTTGAGGAATTTACCCGTTTTCAAATTCTTAATTGTTATCGAGTATTTTCTTCTTCCAATGAAATCTTCACTCAACGCAAGAAGTTCATTATTTGGTGAAGGCGACCAATCAGCGAGCTCATAAAATGAATGTTTTTCAGCTCTCTCATTCTCATCCAGGAACAACTCAGTCTTACCATCATTAATACACATGATCTGAACATAATCTTTTCCTTCACGGTTTCGCACCTGATAAGTCCTTCCATTCAATATAAACGGTGAACTTGATTCATTTGGATCGATCCTATTCTCAAATTCATTCAAAAGATTATCGATTAGTGGCTTGTGAGGAGAGAAATATGCTTTAGCATAATCATTCTCTTTTGTTAAATGCTCGAGAACTTCAATTGAATCCCTGTTATTCATCCAGAAATAATTATCCGTTCTAACGTGGTTATGGATTTCCAGTGATTTCGGTATTTTATTAGCGATTGGTTCGTTGGTATTCATTTGAGCGTAATAAGTTGATGTGATTATTGCACAAGACAAAACAACAGTTGATTTTAGTTTTGATTTCATTTGAATGTTTTAACACGATAAAAATATAAATAAGCGTTCTTATTTTATCAGGCTTGACCGAGGAATATCATTAATTTTGGAATATGAAAAAATTGTATAGGTATCTTTTAAATACAATTCCACGGCCATGGCTTATAAGACTTAGTTATCCTTTCAAAATGGTGGCTCCGCTTTTATACAGAGGGAACAAGGTTGAATGTCCAGTTTGTGAGCACTCTTTCTCAAAGTTTCTATCTTATGGATCATATCAGGCACACAGGGAAAATGTGCTTTGCCCACATGACTTGACATTAGAAAGACACCGTTTAATGTGGCTTTACCTCAGAGATCATTCAAATTTCTTCACAGAAGAAGGGCTTGAAGTGTTGCACATTGCTCCAGAGCAATGTTTTCATAAAAAGTTTAAGAATCAGAAGAACATCAACTATTTAACCGGAGATTTGGAGTCGCCACTTGCAGATTTACATTTTGATTTACACGATATTCCATTGGAAGACAATCGCTTTAATGTGATCTTCTGTAATCATGTGATGGAGCATGTTGCAGACGCGAACAAATGTATGTCTGAACTTTATAGAGTCATGAAGCCAGGAGGGTGGGGCATTATGCAAGTTCCTCAGGATTTCAGCAGGGAGTTGACATTTGAAGATCCTACGATTGTTACCCCGGAAGACAGAGAGAAACATTATTGGCAGAAAGATCATGTCAGACTTTTTGGTAAAGATTACCCTGAATGGCTTAAAAAAGCAGGGTTTGAAGTAGAATTGTTCGATAAGGAATCCAAGTATAACAAGGATTTGAGACAGCGTTATCGTCTTCAGGACGAAGAAATTTTGTACATTGTAAGAAAAAAGTAAAAATGAAATTACTTGCTACCGCTTTATTGTTTACGTCATTCGCGTTCGGTCAGAAAGATGTTTTTCTGTCTATTCATCCGAAAAATGCAGGTGTTGATCTGCAAATGACTACTGATATTCCAGATTTGGTCGGAAATTATTACAATCTGGATCATTTCGATTATTACGTTTCAAATGTTACGATCGTTCATGATGGGGGACAAATTTTAAACTTGGAAGAAGAGGTTTATTTATTTGAGCCGGAAAATTATACGAAGTATTTAGGTTACATGGATGTAAATACAATTGAAGAAATCCGTTTCGGTATTGGTGTTCCAGAAAACTTGAACACGATCAATGGAGCAGATGCGATTGATATTTCTGCTTATCCTACAGGTCATCCACTAAGCTTTCAAGATCCAGCAATGCACTGGGGCTGGTCAGCAGGTTATATGTTCATGATCATTGGAGGTGATGCAGATTCAAATGGAGATGATATTCCTGACACTTATTTTGAAGTTCATTCACTTGGAAGCCAAAATTATGCGGATGTTGTAGTTCCAATAACAACCACTTCAAACAACGGAAATCAAATTGATATTCATCTAAACTGTAATGTTGATGTTTGGATGACGAATGTTACTCCAGCAACAGTTGGGATACTTCATGGAACAACTGGTGTAAATGCAATGGTGCTTAAAAATCCTGAGAATCACCCAGTATTTACTCAATCTGAAGCAGCTTCAGTTTCTGAAATAAATACGACAGCAGGTAAGTCATGGTTTAACTCTTCAATGGAGTCGATGACGATCTACTGGGAGGGATATAAAGACCTGTCAAGAGTTGAGATGGTCGATATTAATGGCAGATTAGTTAAGACCTCAAATCAGTCAAATGTTAAAGGAAATGTTCTTTTTGAAGGGCTTGCTCCTGGTACATATCTAGTTAATTTTATTAATTCAGACAATGTGCGCTTTGCTACTTTAAATGTTGCTAAGTAATCGATGAAAATCGGTATGTTCAAATATTATATAGGAGGGATAGTGATACTATCCCTTTTTTTGATTCGATGCGTTACCGGAAAAGAGAATTCTTTTGAGGTTTATATCAACGATATGAATACTCCCCCTGACAATCCTTCCAGCAAAGAAAAGATTGAATTAGGAAGAAAATTGTTTTTTGATAATCGGCTTTCTCGCGATAACAGTATCTCATGTTCGAGTTGTCATTCGCCTGAATTTGCCTTTACCGATCGAAAAAAAGTAAGTGAAGGTGTTGCAGGGGGTATGACTGAACGAAACTCTCCTTCTATTTTGAATTCGGTTTTCTTGAAGAAAGTGATGTTTGACGCCCATCTGGAAACACTTGAAATGCAGGCCATAGTCCCAATTCAAGAACATGTAGAGATGGATATGAAGATGAGAGATGTTATTGAGAAACTTAAAGGAGACCCTTATTATTCAAAGAAAGCGAAGGAAATCTTTAATCGTGAATTCGA
>JALRFI010000109.1 GCA_023253775.1 Crocinitomicaceae bacterium | reverse complement strand
AGATCTTTTCCATAACCTGATGTAAATCCAATCGTATCCGTATGGGCATAAATTGCAGTTCTTGGCTTTCCGAAAATGAGAATCAAACAATCCTGAAAATCATCTCCCTCAATGATCTCAGGAACACTCAACCAGTTTTTTGAGTTAGTTCTTACATAATCTGAAATAAATTCTTTGATTCCGGCCTCATCTCCAGAAGCACCCCTAATCTCAACAAGCTTTTTTAATAATTCCATTCTTTTAATTTTCTTTCGTTACTTCAACTCCGTCAATTTCCATCAATAATTGACTAATTTGATCTGACCTTAGGATCGGGAGATCAACCGAAAAACTACAATTCAATCCAAAATCATTATTTCTTGTAGACAGCTCATATGATTTGACCAATTTCATCACATCAGGCATTTGATCGTAGCTAAACTCCACTTTCACCGATTTCAACACTGGCAATTCGATAATTTCGCCTGATTCCAGCGCTTCTTTTGCCGCTGTTCTGTAGGCATTGATCAATCCTCCTACTCCTAACTTTGTACCTCCAAAATATCGCACAACACCTATGAGTACATCAGTTAATTCAAACGATTGGATCTGACCAAGTATTGGTGCCCCGGCAGAATTCGAAGGCTCACCATCATCATTTGCTCTGAATACCTTCATTTCATATCCAAAACGATATGCATAACACACATGTCTTGCTTGGTGATGGGCTTTTCTCCATTCATTGAGGTAACCCTTAGCTTCTTCTTCAGATGTACAAGTTACTGCATACGCAATAAACTTCGACCCCTTCTCACGGTATTCACCTTCTGAAAGCAATTTCAATGTTTTGTAATGCAGATCTTCCACTAATATTTATCTTCACGCTAAATTTAACCAGAATGTTTAACCAAGAATTTATTCAGCAAATAAAAATCCACAAAACCCTTGTTTTTATTGGGTTTTTTGGATTTATCACTGCATGTGCTCCCACCCGTTTTGTTAAACCCCTAGAACATAAACAACATGCTGTTACGGCAAGCTTCGGAGGGCCTGTCATCAATGTTCCGGGGATTGCCACCATGCCGATACCCTTTACAACCATTGGTTATGGTTATGGTTTAACACCGAAAACTACCGTTTATGGTAATTTCCATACCACTTCCTCAGTATTTGGAGTTGTGCAGTTTGATTTTGGTACTAGTCATAGTATCTGGAAAAATGAAGACAACACTAAAGGGGTAAGTATTGCTCCAGAATTGAACTTCATGATCGATGTCTTCGAAAAAAGAGCAAGTCTATATCCGCAAATAGATGCCAACTATTATATGGATTACCACAACAAAGAAAAAGATGGTAAATCAAAAGTGAATTACCTGTATTTCGGATTGAACAACTGGTTCGAATTACGCGCTGAAGGTGCGAATGGCACGAAGGTAAAACAGCATATTATCTGCTCTCCACAAATCGGACATACATTCGATCGAGGTAAATGGAACTATACGTTGGAAGCTAAAATTCTTGCACCATATGTTTCTAACGAAAAGATCGTTGTGGATTATAAAAGCATTTTAGGTAACCATGGTGGTTTAGGTCTTTATTTTGGTGTTAATTACAAACTATGAAAATGAAAAAAATACTATTCATCGGAATTTCTCTCGTACTTGTTATTGCATCATGCAGAAAACGACTGGACGATTTCCTATTCAATAACGTAAAAGCAGATCAATACTTGTTGGATGATTATACAGGCCGAATCACACTTGAAGTAGGAAGCGAATATGATGTAGCTGATTCTATGATCCATCTGATCAATATTCCAATTCAGTCTGAAGGACAAAACCTTAATATTTCCGCATTATACACCGGAGAACTTTCACGAATTGCGGTTGATACAGTGATACTTTATTGTCATGGAACAGCTGACAATATTGATTTTTACTGGCCTCGGCAGAAGCTATACTCCAATATGGGTGGGAAATGTCGATTTGGCGTATTAATGGTCGATTATCCTGGGTATGGAATGTCTGAGGGTGATCCTACCGAACAAAACATGTATGATGCTGTAAACGGAGCCCTACAATGGCTTAAAGATAACGGACTAACAAGTGATCGTCTAGTGATTTTTGGATTCTCGTTGGGATCGGCTCCAACATGTGAAGTTGCAGGAAATCCAACTGAATTTGCCTTAGCTCCTGCTAAGATGATTCTTGAAGCTCCTTTTGCTTCTGCAGAGAAAATGATACAGGATGCTTCGATTCTTGCATTACCTTCGAGCTATTTTGTTAATGTTAAGATCGATAATGCTGAAGAGATTAAAAAGGTAAATATCCCATTATTATGGATCCATGGAGAGGCAGATAGTTTTCTTGCGATAGATAAACACGGTGAAATTGTCTATAACAACTACCAGGGACCATCCAAAACTGCAGTGCGTGTTCCAAGTGGAGATCATGAAGACACGCCTTTGATCATGGGATATCCCAACTACTTGAGCACCATAATGAACTTCATAGAACAATAAAAAAAGGACGCTTATTCAGCGTCCTTTTTTCTTGTTGGATTAGTTTTCCCGATATCATCCTTCATTTGAGTACCTATAAAGGTTCCATTAATGATCTGCTCTTGAAAGTCTTTCATACCCCCTGGTGAGTGAGGCATAAGTATTGAAGAATTCTTTGAGTTTGCTCCAATATCTTTGATTGTATCAAAATATTGAGTCATCAATACGAACTGCATAATTTCCTCGTGAGTCACTGTCTCAAGTGACTTGTGGAAATCTTCAACTGATTCTTTGAATCCTCTGACGATTTCCAAACGCTGTCGAGCAATACCTTCTCCTGATAACCTTTTCGATTCAGCCTCAGCCTCAGCTTCCTTAATGATCTTGATCTTTTTAGCTTCGCCTTCTTCAGCTGCAGCTTCTTTCTCTCTTTTTGCAGCATTAATTCTATTCATTGATTCTTTTACCTTATGATCCGGATCAATATCAGTTATCAAGGCTTTGAGAATATGGTAACCGTACTCATCCATACTATCGTGGATGTTGCGTTGCACTGCTAATGCGATATCTTCCTTTTTTGCGAATACATCGTCAAGATCCAAGCGAGGAACTTCCGCCCGCACATCATCAAATACATACGATGCAATTTGATTTCGAGGATTATCCAATGAGTAGTGCGCCTCTTTAACTTGGTCTTTTCCAACTCGAAATTGCACTGACACCTGAAGATTAACGAAGACATTGTCCTTCGTCTTTGTTTCCACAGTTACATCCAACTGTTGAACGCGTAGATTAATAATCGCTGCTTTTCTGTCAATAAAAGGGATCAGCAAGCTGAAACCAGATGTCGCTATTCGGTTGTATTTACCGAGTCGCTCAATTACTACCGCCGTAGCTTCTCGAACAATAACAACTGATTTCAATAATAATACCACCAAAAGTACAATGATTACGGTATTAAAGATCAAATTTGCCTCATTCATAATTTATTAGGTTTTAATTAGACAAAAAAGCCATCGTAAGAAACGATGGCCAAGTACTTATTGAATTGTTAGTTTCTTCTCTAGGTCTTCGAGATATACTCTGAACTGCTTATCTGTTTCTGAAAGGTTCATTACTGTGCGACAAGCATGAAGTACAGTCGCGTGATCTTTACCTCCACAGTGCGCTCCAATATTAGCAAGTGAGGACTTCGTCATTTTCTTCGAAAAATACATAGAGATCTGACGCGCTTGAACCACCTCTCTTTTTCTTGTCTTCGACTTCAACATTTCGATAGGTAGATCAAAATAATCACAAACTACTTTTTGAATGTATTCGATCGAAACTTCTCTTGCTGTATTCTTAACGAACTTGTCAACCATTTGCTTAGCAAGCTCAAGGGTGATTGCTTTCTTATTCAATGATGCCTGGGCAAGAAGAGTATTCAACGCACCTTCCATTTCCCGAACATTCGTATTGATTGAGTAAGCTAAATATTCAACTACATCGCGAGGAAGTTCAATGCCATTTCCATACATTTTCTTCTCAAGGATTGCTATTCTTGTTTCTAGATCAGGAGTTCCAAGGTCTGCAGACAATCCCCACTTAAAACGTGAAAGGAGACGTTGCTCCATTCCTTGCATTTCTACAGGTGGTTTATCAGATGTAAGAATAATCTGTTTTCCGTTTTGGTGCAGGTGATTGAAAATATGGAAGAACACATCCTGCGTTTTCTCTTTTCCAGAGAAGAACTGCACGTCATCAATGATCAATACATCGATCATCTGATAGAAATGGATAAAGTCATTCGTTGTCTGATTTTTGAGGGCATCAATGAACTGATGAGCAAATTTCTCAGAGCCAACATATAAAACAGTCTTATTCGGGAACTGATTTTTAATCGCTATACCAATCGCGTGAGCAAGATGGGTTTTGCCTAATCCAACACCACCATATATCAATAATGGATTGAATGCTGTTCCTCCAGGCTTATTTGCCACAGCAAAACCAGAAGCACGAGCAAGACGATTGCAATCTCCCTCAACGAAATTATCAAAGGAGTAAGATGGATTCAAATTGGAATCAACGTTTACCTTCTTTAATCCTGGAATGATAAATGGATTTCTGATTTGGTTTTCATTCAGATCAATCGGCATTGTTACTGGAGCATTTTTCAATGACTTCTTATTCAATGCAGGTAATTTTACCGTATACGGAGTTGAATTGGTCGAGTTATTCTCCATTACAATGCTATACTCAAGGGATCCTTCAGGACCTAGCTCCTTCTTAATGACCTTTTTCAATAGAGTAATATAGTTTTCTTCCAGCCACTCATAGAAAAAATGTGACGGAACCTGAATCGTCAGAATATTGTTCTCAAGCTTTACGGGTGCTATTGGCTCGAACCAGGTTTTAAACGCTGGTGGAGGAATATTATCCTTTATTACTTTGAGACAAGCATTCCATACAACTTCATGATTGTTACTCATCGAAAATACTTTTTAGTAATGGTTAATAATTGTTTTTCAGAAGTCTATAATCATCGGGAAAAACCGATCTCCTTCAGTGGAACAAATATTTACAGAAAAAAGTTAAAAAAAAAATCAGTTAGGGGTTGACTTTTAAAAAAGTTTTACTTGTAAATTAAATATTTCGTTGAATTCAATAACGAAAAGCTTTTATGTCAGCGCCTCAACCACCTTTTATAGATAAAATCCCTTTTTTCTCACCTTTAAATTTGCACATTCGAAAATACACATTAATCAACAAGAATTCAACAAGAATAGTATATTTAACAAAAGATTCTGTAAGTTACTCACATGAATTATTCTTTTGAAGAAGAAACAAAATTAAGAGTTCGATATGCCGAAACAGATCAGATGGGATATTGTTATTACGGAAATTACGCTACCTATTTCGAAGTAGGACGTGTTGAAGCATTGCGAAAAGCAGGGATGAGCTATCGACAAATGGAAGAAAATGGCATTATGCTACCGGTTTCTGAATTCCAGGTGAAGTATCTAGGTCCGGCAAAATATGACGATGAATTAACGATTACAACCAAAATAACAGAGATCAATGGTCCAAGGATCTATTTTGAATACATTGTAATAAATGAAGCTGGCAAGGTGATCTCAACGGCTACTACCACTCTTGTCTTTGTCTCGAGGGAAACAATGAGGCCTCAAAATCCACCAAACTATTTTTTAGACCTAATGTCACATTATGAAATCTGAGCTTTCTTTCGAATTCCACCCTTTCGATACTAACAAATTAACTTCCATTTTCCCAATACGAGAGGGCGAAGTAAGAATTGGACAAAGAGTTAAAACAAATTCGAACGACCCTTCAGTGAAGTACGTAATACTGGGAATTTCTGAATCCATTGGCCCTCAGTCAAATTTAGGAAGGTCCGGTTCCGAAAATGGTTTCTATTCTTTCATAGGACGATTCCTTTCCATGCAATCCAATCAATATTTAGACGGAAGCGAGATCTGTGTGGCCGGCGAAATAAGACAAAACATAAAATTTAAATCAGAGAAACTAGGATGTGACTTTGTTCAGGAGCTTGACAGCCTATTGATTCACATACTCGGAGATATTCTCCTGGAAAACCAACGCCTAATTGTAATTGGAGGAGGACACAATAATGCATATCCTATCATTGCGCATTACGCAATTAGCAAAAGAATCAACGTTATTAATCTCGATCCTCATGCGGATTGCAGAAAAACAGACAAAAGACACAGTGGAAACTCATTT
Organism: Crocinitomicaceae bacterium; assembly: GCA_023253775.1. Taxonomy (GTDB): domain Bacteria; phylum Bacteroidota; class Bacteroidia; order Flavobacteriales_D; family Crocinitomicaceae; genus M0103. The sequence goes on along the minus strand of JALRFI010000109.1, from coordinate 15,432 downwards.
TCATATGCGATAGAATTCGGGCACATTGAGAAATATCATGTGATTGGTCTTCACAAAGCATACAACAATCAATTTATTCTTGATTTTTTAAAAGAAAACCACTGTCACTTTTCTTTTTTGGACGATTACATTTTAAATCGAGAGCTTTTACTTCAGGATATTTCTTCATTGGCAGCTTCAATGGACAAAGAATTTAAATTGGGCATCGAATTGGACATGGACAGCATTGCATTGATGCCATCTTCGGCATTTACTCCTTCTGGAATATCAATGGAAGAAGCAAGATTCTATGTTAAAACATTCGCCTCTCTTCCTCAGGCATGTTACCTTCACCTGCCTGAAGCAGCCCCAAACAACCAATACGAAGAAATGATAACTGGTAAGGCCCTTGCCTTTTTGGTTTACGATTTTATCATTACGAATTTGCAATCACAACCATAATGCACGAAGAGACGTCAAACATATAAATGAAGTTTGATTATAGTAAATGGACCATTGGAGGATTTATAAGATCCTTTTTTCCTTTTCAGTTAATTCTGGGACAGATGAAATACAATCTTATTTCATTGTTCTATTGGGCACTGCTTTTTTCGATCATTGCAGATAGTTTTGGTAGTGCATTTGGAGTACCATTTCTTTTTCTATCACCAGAATATCAGGGCGAAGTAAATAACTGGGCGTTCTTTCTTCTTGGTTTCTCATTCGGTGGTTTTACCATGGCCTTCAACACATACAGTTACATAAAACTTGGCCCGCGATACCAGTTCTTAGCTGCCGTATCGAGACCATTCTTTAAGTTCTGCATGAATAATTCTTTGATTCCGCTTTGTTTCTTCATATTTTACCTGTTTCACATGATCTCTTTCCAGAATCAACAGGAACTGACAGATTGGAAAACGATCACTATGTTTAGTTTTTCAGTCTGTCTGGGTGCACTGCTTTTCATCTTATTATCGATATTTTATTTTTTTCCTACTACAAAAAACAAGCATGTCATTTCTGATACAGAAACACAGAACACTCCGATCAGCTCCGTGCTCAACAAACAAATGAAGTGGTACGATTATTTTAGAACCGAAAGAAAAAGACCCTTCATATATATTGGGAAACACCTCAAGTTATATCAAAGTAGAAACATTTCACATCTTGACAAGGAAGTCATAGAGCGGGTTTTTGCTCAGAACAGGATCAATGCTACAATTTTCGAGATCCTCACCATATCGGCATTTTTTATTTTGAGTTTTTTCAGGGATTGGCCTGTTTTTGAGACTCCCTCGGCAATGAGTATTGTACTTTTGCTCACTATGATCCATATGATATTCTCTGCGATGATGTCCTGGTTTCACAGATGGACATACCCAATCATTTTTATTGCAATCTTCACAATGAACTATTTGAGCACTCATACCGGAATGTTCAAATACACGAATTTCGCCTATGGTTTAGATTACTCCCCTGAGAAATTACAAGAGTTCTCTGTAGAGAGAATAAGAAGTACTGGATCCGATACATCAGTTCATGACAATTCAAAAAAAGAATTCATCTCCCTACTCGATAACTGGAAATTAAACACGGACAATCATAAACCTAAATTGATTATTGTTAACACGTCTGGAGGAGGATCTCGAAGTGCACTTTGGACACTTACCGTTCTCCAGAATTGTGAAAAAGGAACCAAAGGTAAATTAACCCCACATCTTCAAATGATTACAGGTGCATCAGGAGGAATGGTCGGTGCAGCTTATTTTAGAGAATTGATCCATCTTCATAGAAATAAAAAGATCGATGATCTTTATGACAGATCATTCAGAAAAAATCTTAGCAAAGATCTATTGAACAAACTGGCATTTTCATTTTCTACAAATGACCTGTTCTTGCGTTTCCAAACTTTTAAATATAACGGACATTCCTATACCAAAGACAGAGGATATGCATTTGAAGAACAACTCCATGAGAATACAAACAATATCTTGAGGCATGACCTGGAATATTATTCTCAACCTGAAAAAGATGCCAAAGTACCTGTAATGATCTTTTCTCCAACAATAGCTAATGATGGAAGAAGACTATTAATCTCCTCTCAGTCTCTGAAGTTTCTCACAACTGGAACCACTAATAAAGAAGAAAGATCAAATAGCTATGAAAATATTGACTATCAATCATTTTTTGCTAAAAATACTCCTCAGAGGATCAGATTCTCATCTGTTCTTAGAGCAAACGCTACCTTTCCTTTCATCATGCCAATGGTAACCATGCCTACATTTCCTGAAATGCAATTGATGGACGCAGGAATCAGAGACAATTATGGAACAAGAACAACGATTGAATACCTCTCACAACTCTCCGATTGGATCAAAGAAAATACAAGCGGTGTGATTATAATCGAAATTAGGGATACGAAGCGTATATTAAACAATGAGTCATATCATTCTGTGTCCATGCTCGACAAGATTACATTACCTTTTGGTAATATTTACAGCAATTTCCCAAGAACTCAAGACTTCGATCAGGAACAACTTCTTCAAGCTGCAACTAACTCATTCCCCTTTTCTTTGGATGTAATTACATTTAATTTACGGGAACATTCCAACGACCGGATTTCACTTTCGTGGCATTTAACGGCACAAGAAAAAAACAAGATCGAACGTGCATTTTACAGTAAAGCGAATCAGAATGCCTATAGAAAACTTCTAAAATCTCTTTGATTATCTTGTTTTCTTGACGTTCTCCACTGAAACTACCATATCAATTAATGTACAGCCCTCAGGCTGCATTGCCCTACTCGGAACATAGTTAAAAGAAATCTTTGTTCCGTCAATCTTAAATTCTTGATTAAGATTAATTGGATAAAGCCTTTTTTGGTCAGTCCCAGTATCGACAATGATTAATATAGGGCAGCCTTTTATACCAACATACACAACGCCAGAAACAGTATCATCCTGAGAAACCTCCTCCATTACTTCCTTATTTTCAGTTGCAACAACTTCCACTGATTTACACGATGAAATCAGTAATACAACCATCAAACTAATCAATAATGATTTCATGATCTTTTTTTCGATGAAGTTATAAAAACCATACCAAACTGAAGTTCTCCAAAATCTTTAAATAAAAAAAGAGGCCTTTTAGGGGCCTCCCTTTTCTTAACCTGTAGATGTTAATAATTGATCCGTGTGATATCTAACGCCTGATAATTCAAAAGGTTTCAGTTTTTTTTACTTTAATTAACATTTTTCCATGAATAAAGATTTGGCATTGCATCCAAATGACCTAAATAGCTCATCTATATTTGCTGAAGGTGAAAGAACTCAAGGAAATACAAGCGCTGATTCAGCTGATCGACGATCCGGACGACAATGTTTTTGAGCATGTCAGAGATCGATTGAGAACCTATGGCTCGGAAGCTATTCCATTCCTTGAAAGCTCATGGGAACAAGAATCAATGGGACTTTTGTTTCAAAGTAGAATAGAAAATCTTATTCATGAGATCCAATTCGAAGAAATAAAAAGTGATCTTTCTCAGTGGGCTGAATCAGAAGATAAAGACCTTTTGAGAGGAGCTGTTATTGTCTCTAGGTATCAATATCCCGGACTAGATGAGCAATTGATAATCGATACTATTCAGCAATTAAGACGTGACGTCTGGCTGGAGCTCAATGATAACATGACGGCTTTTGAGAAAGTTAACATAATGAACCGGATCTATTTTGGCCTCTATAAATTTCATGGTGACACCAAGAATTTCCATTCTCCAATGAATTCTTTTCTTAATACAGTAATTGAATCAAGGAAAGGAAATCCGCTTAGTCTGTGTCTGATTTACTCCATTGTTGCACAATCGCTCGATCTACCAATCTTCGGTGTAAATCTTCCGAACCATTTCATCCTGGCTTTCATGGACGAGTATGGATCCGGTCAATACTTAAAAGAAAAGAATGATTATGGAATTTTATTCTATATAAATCCTTTCTCGAAAGGGACATTTTTTGGTATGAAGGATATTAAGGAATTTCTTGACGGTCTCAATTTACCACATGAACGTTCTTATTTTGAGCCTTGTTCACATTCTGATATTATCCGCCGCATGATCACTAATTTGATCTCATCTTTCCAGCAAGTTGGAAATGCAAAAAAGGTAGATGAGCTAACTCAGTTGAGAGATATTATCCCTTAAGATAATCTGAATTCCAGATTAAACTTTTGTAACTCTTTAAATAGCTGACTACTCGGATCGATCTTTATTGTTTTTGAAGGCATCCTTACTTCAATGCCATCCAATGGATCGAATACTGTGAAATTAACAGAAACTCTACCTTCATTTTCCGTGAATAGCCTGTATAAGTCAGTGATCATTACTTGATCGAGCTCCTTTGAAGAAACCTTGATATTCAACTCAGAAGCTTTTGCTTCTTTTAATTCCTGGAGTAATGAGATATTACTTACCATGAATTCAAGATCATTTCTTCTAAACGGCTTTTCAATCTTGCCTTTAAATGCTACAAAAGTTCCCGGATGAAAAAAATGCCTGAATTTCAAATAATTTTCTCTCCAAAGAAATATCTTATGACTATCTGAATAATCCTCAATGACGAGTGTTCCAAATGGATCTCCATTTTTAGTTACCCGATGTTCAGCTTCAATAATGATAGCGGGAACTAGAATATCTTTCCCTTTGTGACTCTCAAGATCATGAAGCATTGAAATATTACCATTACAAAATGCTTCAATTTCAACTCTAAAATCATCTAGTGGATGTCCGGAAATAAAGATTCCGACCACCTCTTTTTCCTTCTTAAGCTTAAACATACTGGACCATTCTGTAGCTTTCGGAATTTCGGGTTCTGGCATCTTTGTTCCGGAACTTTCTCCAAATAAGGTCCCTTGAGAGGAAGATTCGTTGTCCTGAAAACTGGCGCCAAAACGGATTGCACTTTCCAAGAAGGTTTTACCAGATATATCCTCCTGAAAGTATTGTGCTCTGTGCACATTTTTAAAAGAATCAAATCCACCTGCATATGCAATACTTTCAAAAGCCTTTTTATTACACACTCGTAAATTAATTCGTTTGGCCAAATCAAAAATCGAATGAAAAGGACCATTTTCACTCCTCTCTTCTATGATTGCTTCAACCGGTCCGCTTCCCAGTCCTTTGATCGCACCAAGACCAAACCGGATCGCCCCTTCCTTATTTACTATGAAGTGATAATTGGATTCATTAACATCAGGACCTAAAACAGGAATACCCATTCTTTTGCATTCTTCCATAAAAAAGGAAACCTGTTTGATGTCATTCATGTTATTAGAAAGTACCGATGACATATACTCCGCAGGAAAATTCGCCTTCAAGTAAGCCGTCTGGTATGCAATCCATGCATAACAAGTTGAATGTGACTTGTTAAAGGCATACGAAGCAAAAGCTTCCCAGTCCTTCCATATTTTTTCTAGTTTTTCTCGATCATGACCTTTCGCTTCTCCCTTTTCAAGGAATGCTGGTTTCATTTTATCCAGGACGTCCTTTTGCTTTTTACCCATCGCCTTACGAAGTGTATCGGCCTCACCCTTCGTAAAATCAGCAAGTTTCTGCGATAATAACATTACCTGCTCCTGGTAGACAGTAATACCATAGGTTTCATTCAAGTATTCTTCACAATCATCAAGATCGTATACAATTTCTTCTTCCCCGTGTTTTCTTCGAATAAAAGATGGTATGTATTCAAGAGGCCCGGGTCTATACAAGGCATTCATTGCTATGAGGTCGGCAAATACAGTTGGCTTGAGCTCCCTCATGTACTTTTGCATACCTGGAGATTCGTACTGGAATATTCCAACCGTTTCACCACGCTGGAAAAGCTCGAAGGTCGTTACGTTATCGATCGGGAACAAGTCTGGATCTAATTCCAATCCTTTTGTCTCTTTGATGTTCTTTACCGCATCTTTGATGAGCGTCAAGGTTTTAAGACCGAGAAAATCCATTTTAAGCAATCCGGCAGATTCAGCAACTGAGTTGTCGTATTGCGTGCAATACATCTCTGAATCTTTTGCTGTTGCTACAGGCACGAAATTCGTGATGTCATCAGGTGTAATGATCACTCCACACGCATGAATTCCAGTGTTTCTAACTGAGCCCTCCAATTGCAACGCTTTCTTAATCACCTTTGCAGAAAGATCTTTCCCTTCAGAGATTTTTTTAAGCTCCTTGGCCCTTGCTATATCATCTTGATTATTTTTCAGCTTATCAGCCAAAGAAGCATCATCAAGCGCGAAGATCTTATTGAGTGAAAGATCAGGAACGAGTTTGGCGATTCTATCAGCATCAGGCAAAGGAAGATCCAGAACTCTCGCGGCATCTCGAATACTTGATTTGGCCGCCATCGTGCCATAAGTAATGATCTGAGCCACCTGATTGGCGCCGTATTTATTGATCACCCAATCAATTACACGACCACGGCCTTCATCATCGAAATCAATATCAATATCTGGCATCGATACCCTGTCAGGATTAAGAAAACGCTCAAATAGAAGGTCGTACGCGATGGGATCCACATTAGTAATTCCAATACAATAGGCCACAACTGACCCTGCAGCCGAACCCCTCCCGGGACCGACTGATACTCCCATGTCACGCGCTGCATTACAAAAATCTTGTACGATCAGGAAATACCCTGGATAACCCGTTCTTTCAATCGTTGCTAATTCGAAATCAAGCCGCTCTTTGATCTCGTCAGTGACAATATCATATCTTCGTTTTGCCCCTTCGTAAGAAAGGTGACGTAAATAATTGTTCTCTCCTCTTTTCCCCCCATCCTCGAGATCTTTGGTGTCTTTGAATTCATCGGGGATATCAAAAGCAGGTAACAAAACATCTCTTGATAATCCAAAGGCTTCACATTTAGAAATGATCTCGGAAATATTCTCTATTGCTTCAGGAAGATCAACGAACAATTCTTTCATCTCTTCCTGAGATTTAAAATAATACTGATCATTATCCAATCCGTACCTGAAACCTCTTCCCCTACCTTTTGGTGTAGATACCAACTCACTGTCTTTAACACATAACAATACATCATGTGCCTCAGCATCTTCTGTTTTCAGGTAAAAAGTATTGTTCGTTGCGACCAGCTTTACTTGATGTTTTTCAGCAAATTTTATTAGTGTAGCATTAACTCGATTCTCATCCTCCTGACCATGACGCATGATCTCAAGGTAAAAATCATCTCCAAACTCCTTCTTCCACCATAACAGCGCATCTTCTGCTTGAATTTCTCCTACATTCAAGATCAACGAGGGAATCTCTCCATATAAATTACCCGATAAAACAATGAGATCATCCTTAAAATCAGAAATAAGCTGTTTATCGATTCTCGGAACGTAGTACATCCCTTCCGTATAAGCAAGAGAAGCCAACTTTACAAGATTGTGATAACCGTTTTTGTTTTTTGCAAGTATAACCACCTGATATCCGTTATCCTTTTGAGATTTGTCCTTGTGATTTCGACAAACATTGAACTCACATCCAATGATCGGTAATAGTTCTTTTCCATGGTAGGATTCCCCCTTCTCCTCAGCCTTTTTTCTGGCAGCTTTTACTTGGTTGTTATGCGAAGAAACAGCCTTTTCAAAGTGAAAGGCAGCCATCATGTTCCCCGTATCAGTCAAAGCCACTGCCGGCATTTTCAATTCAATCGCTTTATTCACCAATCCAGAAACGTCAATGGTCGATTGAAGAATTGAAAATTGTGTATGATTGTGCAGATGGGCAAATTCTGCTTTATCAAGTCGAATTTTGTTTTCCTCGAAATCACCTTTTCGAATCTCAAATTCTTCCTTAAAGCCCTCTTTTAATTTAGAGCTTTCTTGCTTTAGATTTACATGCGATAAACCAATCCTTCCAATTGGTGAAGGATTGAAAGATCTGAAATCTTCAAGGTACTCATCGATCTGATCCAGTTGTTCAACCGAATAATTCCCAATTCTGATCAACTCCAGAAAACAACGTGCAGTTGCCTCAACATCCGCCGTGGCGTTGTGTGCTTCAGCAAAAGGTTCATTAAAGAGATGTTGATGAAGCTCCGTTAATGTCGGCAACTTAAATCGTCCTCCTTTACCACCTGGAAGCCTGCATAATTCAGCTGTAATTTCAGTACATGTATCCAGAATAGGTATTTTAACAAGATCCGGATTTACTCCTAACCTTACGAATTCACATCCGACAACATTTATGTCAAATCCTACATTCTGACCAACAATGAATTTTGCTTGTTTCATCGCTACCTCAAACTTCGAGAGAGCCACCTCAAGTGATTTCCCATTCTCGGTCGCGAGTTGCGTGGAAATACCGTGAATTCTTTCAGAATCGTAAGGAATATCGAATCCATCGGGAGTAATAAGGAAATCCTGATGTTCAATCAATTTTCCCATGTGATCATGCAATTGCCAAGCAATCTGAACTACTCTGGGCCAATTGGAAACATCCGTATATGGTGCGTTCCAATCACGTGGCAAGCCAGTAGTTTCCGTATCAAAAATCAGGTACATAATCCGGGAAAAATTCTTAGACTAAAGGTACAAAATAATACAGGTAATCGGAGTAGAAGTTATGAACAACTTTATTCGGGCTTTGGCTCTACATAGAGCTTGATTCGAAGTTTTACAGTCTTCTTTTTTGTATTCATCTCCAAACGAATTTCTCGATCTTGATAGAATGACTGCCCGTTGGTATCATAAGATAAAATTATATTCCCTTTTTGACCTGGGAGTATGGGTTCTTTGGGAAGTTCAAGCTTTGTACATGAACAAGGGACATGGTAAGAACTAATGATTAGAGGTGACTTACCTGTATTCGTAAATTCAATTAAATGCTTTACCTGATCGCCTTCTTTAGCTTTAGGGAGCTTAATTATAGGGGCCTTAATACTAAATTCCGCCAGCTGGCCGAAACCAGTGGCGGAACTCAATGCTATAATTATGATCGCGAATAATAGCCTCATCTTAGTTGTTTGCAGGAGCGCCTCCGCTATTCACAGGAGCACTACCTTCCGGAGCTGGCAATACATTTCCTTTGATGCGAATAACCTTAGTAGGCTCGTTCACTGCATTTGAAGTGATTGTTACACTTTTGTTGATCGCTCCAGGACGCTTCGTGTCATACTTCACTTTAATTGATCCTTTAGCTCCCGGTGCAATTGGCTCCTTCGGCCATTCCGGAACTGTACATCCACATGATCCTTTAGCGTTTGAAATAATCAATGGCGCATTTCCAGTATTCTTGAATTCGAAAGTACATGTACCATCAGCACCATATTTGATCGTACCATAGTCGTGCGTTTCTTTTGTAAAATCGATTTTTGGCCCAGCTTCAATCTGAGCAGATACTTTGTTGAATGCCACTGTAGCAACTAACATCATCACTAGGGAAAATAATACCTTTTTCATAATTGTATAATTTAAATTTTTCAGGTTCTGAAACAAAGATAGTTCCACAATTTGGGCAGAACCATTTTTTAACACATCGTTAACACCATTAATTTTTGCTAAAATTGCTCATGTTCATTTCAATGAATTCATCAAATGACAGCTGGTTATATTTTAATCGATTTTTAATCCCTTGCATCTTATCCTTGTCCATTTTTGGATTTTCCTTCAAAAGCAATTCATAGTAATATCTCACCTTAGCAGAATCTCGAGGCTGAATAAATATATCGAATGTACTTCCCTGACTTTCAAGAACCATTGCACGATTGATATAGTCCGGGTATTTTTCCAATAAAGTATCTGCATATTCAGATGCTCTCGGATAAACATTGATACTTGTATAGATCATATGTACCTTGTCCAGACATTCAGGACTATACTTGTCATCCTCCGGATAGAAATGATAATAATCCAATAAGCGGTTGATCAACTCTATCTTCGTCAAATTTGGAATCTGTTTGATCTCATGAAGATTCGCCTGCAAACCTTTTAAAGAATCTTCCATTTGCTTGATCTTCTCTTTCAATTCTCCCTGAGAAGGTCTTTCTGCTAAAGACTTCTCGTCTGAACCACCACATCCTGAAAACAATGAAACCAGGATGATCCCTATTAAAAATACTTGTTTCATTATCTACCTTTTTTAACTAATGGGAACTTCATTTTATAATCTACACTAATCTCTCCTTTTGAGATATTTTGGAGTTTTTTGTTCAATAATCTTCGTTTGAGGGGTGAAAGATGATCTGTAAAAAGTATTCCATCGATGTGATCATATTCGTGCTGAATGATTCTTGCAGCATACCCATCATACACCTCTTCTTTGAATTCCCAGTTTTCATTAAAATAGCTGATCTGCACTTTCTCCTTTCGGAAAACCTCTTCACGAATTTTTGGTATTGATAAACATCCTTCGTGAAAGCCCCACTCTTCACCTTCCTCGTTTTCAATTATTGGATTGATGAAAACTTTTTTAAAATCTTCCATTCCAACAGCTCTTGGATCCGATTCTTCATCCTCTTGGTCGTCATCCGAAAAAGGACTTCCATCAACAATAAACAACCTAATTGATTTTCCGATCTGAGGCGCTGCAAGACCAACTCCCTGGGCACTATACATGGTTTCATACATGTCTTCGATCAGTTTTTTCAAATCGGGATAATCTTTATCAATCTCCTCTGCTTCTTTCTTTAGAACTGAATCACCATATGCAACTATCGGAAGTATCATATTTTCAATTTTACTGCAAAATTAACTCTTTCAAGGAATACCAAATTTTAAAAAAAGCAAAATTCATCCCTTTCGATCAAGATAAGACTGAAGGATAACTGCAGCACTTACCTTGTCCGTTATTCCTTTTTCCTGACGTTTACTTTTTTTTGCTCCTCCCTGAATCATCGCGCTAAAAGCTATGGATGAAGAAAATCTTTCATCCTGCAAATCAATAAGAACTGAAGGGAATTGTTTTTCTAAGGCCTCTTTGAGCAAATAGACATTCGCCGTTATGTCTGTCGGGGTATTATTTAAATTCATTGGTAATCCAAGAACAATGATATTTATTTTTTCCTTTTCAACCAAAGCAATCAGGCGACCCATTAATTCAGATGATTCGACGTATTCCAGGGGAGAAGCAATAATATTTGCTGCATCCGTGATAGCCAAACCTGTTCTTTTCAAACCAAAATCAATACCCAACATCTTCGCCATTTCACAAAGATAGACCAAACTTCTATTCAACGTATTGCTTATCTTTGATCCTCAAATTCGAAACATGAGATCTATTATTGAAGCGGCCTGGGAAAACCGGGAATTATTAAAAGAAAAAGAAACGATTGTAGCTATTGAACATGTTATTGAAGAGATCGATAAAGGAATTTCACGTGTTGCTGAACCCAATGAAGATGGAAGCTGGACGGTAAATGAATGGATTAAAAAGGCAGTGGTGCTTTATTTCCCTATTCGTCAAATGGAAACGATCGAAGTTGGTCCTTTTGAATTCCATGACAAAATGGCCTTGAAAAGAAACTATAAAGAATTGAATGTTCGAGTTGTACCTCATGCCATTGCACGTTATGGAGCATATATCGCTCCAGGTGTAATAATGATGCCTTCTTATGTGAATATTGGCGCCTATGTCGACAGTGGGACCATGGTTGACACTTGGGCGACAGTCGGATCTTGTGCTCAGATCGGAAAAAATGTTCATTTAAGTGGTGGTGTTGGTATCGGAGGTGTGCTTGAACCTCTTCAAGCTGCACCAGTCATTATTGAGGACAATGCTTTCATTGGTTCACGTTGTATTGTAGTTGAAGGAGTTCGTGTCGGCAAAGAAGCAGTTTTGGGAGCAAATGTGGTTTTGACCAAGTCAACAAAGATCATAGACGTATCAGGAGACCATCCTGTGGAGCATCTTGGACACGTTCCGGACCGAAGTGTCGTGATTCCTGGTTCTTACACCAAGAAATTCCCGGCAGGAGATTATCAGGTTCCTTGCGCACTAATCATTGGGAAAAGAAAAGCATCTACGGATCTTAAAACATCACTGAATGATGCATTAAGAGAGTATAACGTTGCAGTTTAAGCTGTTCATAAAGTTAGAGACAAAAATTATTAACTTCGCAACACAAAATTTTAGGATATGAATTATGACATCATAGTAGTAGGAAGTGGACCAGGTGGATATGTTACAGCTATCAGGGCTTCTCAGCTGGGTTTGAAAACTGCAATTGTTGAACGTGAATCTTTGGGAGGAATTTGTTTGAACTGGGGTTGTATTCCTACAAAAGCGCTTTTGAAAAGTGCAAATGTTTTCGAGTATTTGACTCATGCTAATGACTATGGTATTTCTGTGAAAGAAGCGAAAGCGGATTTCTCAGCAATGATCGAAAGAAGTCGAGGAGTTGCAAATGGAATGTCAAATGGTATCCAGTTTTTGATGAAGAAAAACAAGATCGACGTTCTGAAAGGAAATGGAGTTGTCAAAGGTGGAAAAAAAGTGGCTGTTACTGCAGAAGATGGAACAGTTACTGAATATACAGCTGATAAAGGTGTCATCATTGCTACTGGTGCAAGATCAAGAGAGCTTCCAAATCTTCCACAAGATGGAGAAAAGATCATCGGTTACCGTCAGGCTATGACCTTAAAGAAGCAACCGAAGAAAATGGTTGTAGTTGGATCAGGAGCGATTGGGGTTGAATTCGCCTATTTTTATAATGCAATTGGAACAGAGGTAGTTGTTGTTGAATACATGCCGAACATTGTTCCAATTGAGGACGAGGACGTATCAAAGCAGCTAGAGAAATCATTCAAGAAAATGGGTATCACAGTGATGACAGGATCATCTGTTGAAGCTGTTGATACATCAGGCAAGGGATGTGTTGTAACCGTAAAAACGGCGAAAGGAGAAGAAAAGATCGATTGTGATGTGGTTCTTTCAGCTGTAGGGATTCAGGCGAATATTGAAAATCTAGGATTGGAAGAACTTGGAATCGTTGTTGATAAAGGGCGCATCTTAGTTAATGATTACTACCAGACAAATATCCCAGGATACTACGCTATCGGAGATGTTATCCCTACTGCAGCTCTTGCGCACGTTGCTTCGGCAGAAGGTATCATTTGTGTTGAAAAGATTGCAGGTCACCATCCGCAACCCCTTGATTACAACAACATCCCTGGATGTACATACTGTTCTCCGGAGATCGCTTCTGTTGGATATACAGAAAAAGCAGCAAAGGATGCTGGATATGATATCAAAGTTGGTAAGTTCCCATTCTCAGCTTCTGGAAAAGCGAGTGCGGCAGGAGCAAAAGATGGCTTCGTTAAACTTATCTTTGATGCAAAATATGGTGAATTACTTGGTGCTCATATGATCGGTGCAAATGTTACCGAAATGATCGCTGAATGTGTTGCCGTTAGAAAATTGGAAACAACTGGTGAAGAGCTCATCAAAACGGTACACCCTCACCCTACAATGTCTGAAGCAGTTATGGAAGCAGCGGCAGCTGCATATGGAGAGGTAATTCACTTGTAAAAAAGTAGAATACATAAATGAAAAGCGGCATTTGCCGCTTTTTTTTTATTTAACCTCAATATGATCCTTACACTTAAGTTTTCGTTCTCTGATGTCAAAATCGATCCTTCCAATATTAATCCCGGCATAACCTACTTGATTCACCAGTACGATTTCTCCCTTCTTGTTTTTAACCTGCGTTGGTTCGTCCAGAAAAGTATGCGTATGGCCTCCAATGATCAAATGAATATGTTCACTTTGAGCTGCCAATTTGAGATCACTGATCTTTTCAGTTTCATAAGAATATCCCAAATGGGATAGACAGATGATCAAATCACATCCTTGCTTTTTCAATGATAATGCCTCTGAATTAGCACTTTCAACAGGATCAAGATATTTAGTATCACCGAATTTGCTTGCAGGAACCAATCCTTCCAACTCAACACCGATCCCTAGTATACCGATCTTCAAACTACCCTTTTCAATGATCACCGACCTTTTTATCTTTCCATTTAGACATGTTTCACTAAAATCATAATTAGCAGAGACAAACGGAAATTCTGCAAACTGAGCGGCTTGCTTAAATCCATCCAATCCAATATCGAAATCGTGATTCCCAAGTGTAGCGACATCATATTTCATTTTTGTCATGAGCTTCATCTCAAGAACCCCTTTGTATACGTTAAAATAAGGTGTCCCCTGAAAGATATCTCCAGCATCCAGTAATAACACATTTTCTTCTTCAGACCTAATCTTTTCAATCAACGCATAACGCGCTGCGACTCCCCCTCTATTGGGGTATTTGCTATGATTAGTTGGAAAAGGATCGATCTGCGAGTGGGTATCGTTGGTATGAAGGATCGTAATTGATGTAGATTTTTTTGCCAGTAAAGGTGCCGAAGGAGCAACCATTAGCCCTCCTGCTACAAGCATATTTTTCTTGATGAAATCTCTTCTCTTCATTAGAAATTCATTCGATTTTCGGTATTTACAATCAAGGTGTCCTGTGCAATTGCGGCATTAATAAACACATCTCTCAAAAATCTTCCCGTTAGTACTTTTTCTGTTGCGTTTTTAAAGAAGTTCATGTGGTCACCTCCATTCATAAGATAATCAGAAGTGATCACCCAGAACTCTTTAACTTCTTTGACTTGAGAGGAAAAGACAAGTCCATTATCATCGATGATCGCATTTGATATTGGATCACCTCCTTTGCTATGATAATAATCAACGATCTCAGCTAAAGCTGATGATGGTAATTTTACCCAAACAACTTCATTGTCGAATGGCATCAGCTTGTAAAAATCTCCAACTGTCAAATCTCCCTTATTCAATGAAGACCTTAATCCTCCCGTATTTAAAATCGCAACTGCCGGTATAGAAAGACGAACATTTTTAGTTTCTTCCGATAACAATGCATCAGCTGCCCAGTTGCTCAAGGTTCCTGAGGGTTTTCTGATAACCGTAAGATCAATCTTTGTAAAGGCTATAATCTCATCCATCTCTCCCTTTAAGCTATCTCTGTAAATAGAGATCAATGAGTCCAAAATGAGATCTTTCTGTTCCCCATCTATGCGAACAACTTCATCAGTTGCAATTATTTTAACATGCGAAGAGCAGGCCAATAAGCCTGCTCCCAACACAGAAAGTAGCACTTTCTTTATCTTATTCATTTACTCAATAATCAATTTTTGTGATGTCGATCCTTTAGGAGTGGTTACATTAATGATGTACAATCCGGAATTAAATTCAGATGATTCAAGGATTAATACATCCTTTGACATATCTTTTACAGACATAACTATTGAACCTTTCATATCAGCAATTTCGTAGGACTCAATTTTCGTTCCATTCACCTGCACATAGATCTTATCATTTGAAGGCACGGGTCAAGCTGGTGCTGCAGCTACGGCAGATACAGTAAAGGCTGCTATTGCTGGTGATGTTGTTGCACC
>JALRFI010000010.1 GCA_023253775.1 Crocinitomicaceae bacterium | reverse complement strand
TAGAAGAGGCGTTAGACTGGGAGGTTCCATACTACTCATTGTTTATTAAAACGGTAATCCATCGTCAGAACTGTCATTAAGTAAATCCTGAATAGGAGGTGGTGCCTGAGGACCATCATTGCTTGGGTAAGGTTGCGAAGATTCTGTTCTTTCAGAGGTTTCAGGTCTTGAAAGAATGGTCATTTCATCTGCAAGTACCTCTGTTGAATATCGCGTATTACCTTCTTTATCTTGCCACGATCTCTTTTTAAGTTTCCCTTCGATATAGACTTTGGTCCCTTTGCGAACATACTTTTCTGCAATTTCTGCTAACCCTCTCCATAGAACAATGTCATGCCAGTCTGTATTCTCTCGCTTTTCGCCTGTATTTCTGTCTGTATAGACTTCAGAAGTTGCCAATGGGAAATTTGCTACAATTGCACCGCTCTCTAGCCTTCTTACTTCCGGGTCTTTTCCAAGGTTACCGATCAAAATCACTTTATTTACACTTCCTGCCATAATACTCTGTTAAAATACAAATATATGGTTTTCAAGTTAATCATTTGCGCTCATTAATGATCCTTTCAATGTAGTTTTCTATGAGTTTTGGAACTGGATAATCAGACAATTGTTCAATATCTATTTTAAAAACTTCTCCATTATCGAATGCATGGCTAATTTCCGTCATGTGGTAAAAGATCACATTTAATTTCTGATGTGATAATTGGTGAGTTATAAACTCTGAATGATAGATTGATTTATTGCTTAATTCCTCGTGTTTCAGTTGAAAGTCCTTTTCATTAAGCGACTCAAATAATGGGAATTCAAACAAGTTCTGCCAGATATCTTTTTCTGTTCGTTTTGTGAGATGTAAGTGACCCGAATCTTCAACGAGGTAGTGCAAGTACCTCTGACGGACCTTAGTTTTTTTCGATTTTACTGGTCTGTATTCAATTGTTTTGTTCTGCTTTGCAAGACACATTGAATTTATCGGACAAACATTGCAATCAGGTTTTTTAGGAGTACAAACCAAAGCACCTACCTCCATGATTGCCTGGTTGTGAATGTCAGGATAGGCTGGGTTGATTAATTGTTGAGCAAGTTCCTGAAATTCTTTGACGCCCGCTGTTGTGTCAATTGGAGTGCTTAGATCGAAACAACGTGAGAGTACTCTGTAGACATTTCCGTCTACAACAGCGACCGGTTCTTTAAAAGCAAATGAAGCAATGGCTGCTGCAGTGTAATTTCCGATTCCTTTTACATTCTTCAGTTCCAGAAACGATGATGGGAAATCTCCGCCATATTCTTTTATGATCTGTTTTGCAGCAAAATGGAGATTCCTTGCCCGGGAATAGTAGCCCAATCCTTGCCAGTCTTTTAAAACTTGCTGTTCTTCTGCGCTAGCAAGGCTATGAAGTGTCGGATAATTTCGAACAAATTTCTCATAATAGGAGAGTCCTTGCGCTACCCTTGTTTGTTGCAGGATAACTTCGGATAACCAGATATAATATGGGTCATTTGTGTTCCTCCATGGAAGATCACGTTTGTTTTGTCTATACCAATCGGTTGTTAATAGGTGAAAATCAGCCATTAAGGGAAAAAAGATTTTTTTTTTGACCTTTAAGCAAAGTTAATTCTTTTGAGTGAACTACTTTTACGGTCTTAATTTTTGAAAACAAATAAATCATAGAATAATGACTAAAGCAGACATCGTTTCAGGTATTGCAGAAGAAACAGGATTGGAAAGAGTTGAAGCTCTCAAGGCAGTAGAATCATTTATGACAAGCATCAAATCATCATTGGCAAACGGACAAAATGTATATTTGAGAGGCTTCGGAAGTTTTGTGGTTAAAGAACGTGCTGAGAAAACTGGAAGAAACATTTCTAGAAATACTACGATCATTATTCCAGCGCACAATATTCCTTCATTCAAGCCGGCAAAGACATTCGTTGACGAAGTGAAGAATAAGGTCAAAGTAAAATAATAGATTTCCTATCATTAAATCTCTTGTAGATTGAATGAAAATACTATCTTTGCACTCCTGTTTTTCGCTGGAGTGTTTTTTTTCCTTTGCGAAATTCAGTCAAGTCGAGATTAACCAATTTAATAATAAAGATTATGCCAAGCGGAAAGAAAAGAAAGAGACACAAGATGGCTACGCATAAGCGTAAGAAGAGACTTAGAAAGAACCGTCACAAGAAGAAGAAGTAATTCTTCTGAACTAGTTATCAATAACTTAGTAGGTCTGTCTTGCTAAGTTTTTTGTGTTTTAAATAATTTAATTTAAGCTTTCGTGAGTTTAGAATTAGTAGTCGATGTCAGACCTAATGGCATCTGGCTTGCTTTGTTGCGTGACGGAAAGCTTATTGAGTTGCATGAAGAACAGGGAAACACGGATTTCGCTGTTGGCGACATATATCTAGGAAAAGTACGTAAAGTCGTTCCCAGTTTAAATGCTGCTTTTGTGGACGTAGGATATGAGAAGGATGCTTTCTTGCATTATCTTGATCTGGGGCCACAATTCGGTTCACTTAATAAGTTTACCAAAGAAACGCTACATGGTAAGCAAAGCGTTGCTGATCTTTTGTATTTCAGATCGGAAAAGGATATTCCGAAGGAAGGAAAGATTGACGAAATAATTTCAGCTTCTCAACCAATACTGGTGCAGGTTGCCAAAGAACCGATCTCGTCAAAAGGTCCGAGATTAAGTTCTGAGATTACCCTTGCAGGTAGATATTTAGTCCTTGTTCCTTTTTCAGATAAGATCTCGATTTCTCAGAAAATCAAAGAACAGGAAGAAAGAGATCGTTTGAAAGACCTTCTTGAGGCAATCAAGCCTAAAAACTTTGGTGTCATCATTCGCACCGTTGCTGAAAATAAGAAAGTTGAAATGATTGATCAGGATCTCAAGAATCTTCTTGAGAAATGGAAGACCATGCATACCAACTTAAAAAATGCAACCCCACCCAAAAGAGTTCTTGGCGAAATAGACAAGACATCATCAATCCTTAGAGATCTTTTGAATTCAGACTTTAGTAATATTCATGTGAATGATGAGAAAGTCTATAATGAAATGAGAGAGTATGTCTCTGGAATCGCTCCAGGACGGGAAAAGATCTTGAAGCATTATGATGGTAAATTGTCGATCTACGAGCGTTTCGGGATCAACAAACAGATTAAGGCTTTATTTGGGAAAAAGGTACCTCTTCCAAGTGGTGGATATCTGATTATTGAGCATACTGAAGCTATGCACGTTATTGACGTGAACAGCGGAAATCGTAAAGGAGCAGATGGACAGGAAAGCAATGCAATGGCAACGAATATTGAGGCAGCGGAAGAAATCGCTAGAGTACTTCAGCTAAGAGATATGGGAGGAATCGTGTGTATCGACTTTATCGATATGCATGATAGAGAAAACAATAAGATTCTATATGACAAGCTGAAAACGTTCATGCAAAATGATCGTGCCAAACATAATATTTTGCCTCCGTCAAAATTTGGAGTAGTGGAGATTACTCGTCAGCGTGTAAGACCTGAAACGGATATCAATACGTCAGAAACTTGTCCTACTTGTAATGGAACTGGAGAAGTTCAGGCTTCAATTCTGTATGCTGAAGAAATTGAAACAAACTTGAATTTCTTGATTCTTGATCGCAAGGAGAATAAGGTGGCATTGCTGGTGCATCCATATCTAGAGGCCTACTTTAAAAAAGGATTGATTTCGAAACAATTGAAATGGTTCTTTAAGTACAAAAAGTGGATTCCGATCAGAGGCGTAACTGCGAATCATTTATTACAATATACTTTTGTAAACGGAAAGAACGAAGAGATCACATTGTGAGTTCAAATACAGATAATACATTAAAAGAGGCCACCATGAAAATGGAGGCCTTTTGTGTTTATCAGGACAGATGTAAAAAAGAAGTTCTTGAAAAATTGAAGTCATTTCAATTATCGGATAAACAGAAATCAAAAATTATAGATCATCTTATTTTCTATTCTTTCTTAAATGAACAGCGATTTTCGGAATCATATGTGACCGGAAAATTCAGGATTAAAAAGTGGGGCCGGATCAAGATCAGACAAGGACTTATATCGAAAGGCGTATCGAAAGAGATGATAAAAAATGCAATTGATGAAATTGATCCAGACGCATACTACGAAACGCTTAAGAACATTGCGGAGAGAAAATGGAATGATCTTGATAACCAGGAACCATTTCAAAGAAAGGTCAAAACACTTCGATTCCTTGCTTCAAGGGGATACGAGCAAGATCTTTGTTTTGATGTGATCAATATCTTGATCAATGAATGATGAACTTTCCGATAAACATTGCTGTATTTCCCAGGTAATTCTCGTAAAAAATCCGGACGAAATAAGACCCTACGCTTAGATCTGTTGTGGCAAGAACGATCGTACTCTGATCATTTTCTTTTTCAAAAACAAGTCTTCCATCTGCAGAGTAGATATATGTATGGAATTGACTTATTTCATCGTTGGTTGATCGAATGGTAGCCGATTGTCCTGTTACTGAAGGGTTAGGATAAATTGTAAATGGGGAAATGCTTGTCACTGCGCTAAAATCACTTGAATTGAACTCCAAAAGAAAAAGTCCATATTGACGATCCGATACGATCAATTGGTTATTTGAATATTGACTGTATACACCCCAAGCGCCATTCATCTTAAAAATGTTCTCGTCAGGGTAGGTATCGTAGAATGCTACTTCATGAGGTATGGGATCCCGAAGGTCGAATATTCGGACCCCCTCGTTGTAATATGCTACATAGGCAAAGGTATCTGAGATCATAATGTTATGCGGAACACTTCCGTCATTGAAAGCAGTACCGAAACTTCCCGTAACTTGTAGGTTAAACGCATCGTCTACTGAGCAACGTTTTACTTTTTTACCATTGGTTTCATCTGCAAAGACGTAGGTGTTTCCGTCTGGTGATAGCCAACCCTGGTGATTGTATCCCTGATCAGTATAGAAGGTTAAATTACTGATGTAAGAAGGAGAAGAGGTATTAGTGTAGTCATAGATTCTAATCCCATTTGTCCCACAATTCAGGATTGCTTTTCGATCTCTAACGTAGCAGTCATGAACCTCAGGGATGTCATCTGGTCCAGTCCAAAGGATTTGTGGGTCAAGAGGGTCTGCAAGTGAAAATACCCTCATTGGCTCAACAGAAGAAGGAGTTCCTGAAATAATTGGTGTTACAAGACATGCAAACAGAAGATTATTAGTCGTATCAATAAATAAATTGTGACACCTTCCTATTCTACTGTCTTGGATGTCTGCTGCCAAAACAATTGAGTCCGGAAGATAGGAGATGTCAATTATCTGGAGACTACTATTCCCCTCGTCACAGATAGAATACAAGTAATTCTTATGTGTTTTGAATTCTCTGTGAATGACCATGGACGAATTGTACTTTCCTTCGATAAATCCTGCAGGTTGTAATTTTCTATCCTTAATAAGAAAAACGTGAGTTCCCTCAGTTGACCCGATCACGGCGTATTCGTTATCCTCAAAGTCAAAACCCCAGCAACCGGAATATCTTACGGAGGTCGAATTTGTGACAAGACTATCCTGATACCAATGGTCAAGGAGTGTCATATTCTTCTTATCCTGAGAGTAACCTGTGCATATTATCAAGCAAAGAAGGAGAACCAATCTTGTATGTGATGCAATCATCTGATTTCAAAGATACTCACATTGTGTCATTTAGTATTATTAACAATATGATTGGTATATATTAATTACTTTAGTGGTCTGTATCAAGGATCTAATGTCAGAATCGGTAATCATCATACCTACGTACAACGAGATTGAAAATGTCGAGAAAATGACTCGCAAAGTTATGTCTCTTGAAAAGGATTTTGACATACTCTTTGTCGATGATAATTCACCCGATGGAACGTCCGAAAAGATCATTGAACTCCAACAGGAATTTTCTGGAAGAATTCATCTTGAGAGAAGAGCCGGAAAGCTAGGGCTAGGCACGGCTTATATTCATGGATTCAAATGGGCGATGTCTAAAGGATTCGATTTTATTTTTGAAATGGATTGTGATTTCTCGCATAACCCGGATGATCTGATTCGTTTATACCAGGCTTGCGTTGATGGGGCAGATCTTAGTATTGGGTCTCGCTATACGAAAGGAGGAAAGGTTTCAAACTGGCCAATTAAGCGAGTTTTGATGTCGTACTTTGCCAGTGTTTATGTTCGGTTAGTCCTCTGGATTTCGATCAAGGATACCACTGCCGGATTCAAGTGTTACAGGAGAAAGGTGTTGGAATCAATAAATCTGGATGGTGTAACATTTAAAGGTTATGCTTTTCAGATTTGTATGAAGTACGCTGCTGTGAAACATGGCCATATAGTGATAGAAGTTCCCATCACTTTTGTTGATAGACTTTATGGAGTTTCAAAAATGAGCACGGGTATTTTTAAGGAGGCATTTTTTGGAGTTTGGAAAATGCGTAAAATGAATTTATGAGTCAAAGAACGGTTCTGAAAAATGGGATTCTGATCAATGAAGGTTCCAGAAAAGAGGCAGACATACTTATCGAGAAAGGTAGAATTTCAAAGATTGGAAATTCTTTATCAACAGAGGGTAATACGACTATTGTAGATCTAAATGGGAAATATATTCTTCCGGGTTGTATCGATGATCAAGTTCATTTTAGAGAACCAGGCTTAACCCATAAGGCAAATATCAGAACAGAATCGAGAGCTGCAGTAGCAGGTGGAATCACTTCATTCATGGAAATGCCGAATACGGTTCCTAATGCTCTCACTCAGGAATTACTAGAAGTTAAATATCAGATTGCAGTAGAATCATCGATTGCTAACTATTCCTTTTTCATGGGAGCTTCTAACGATAACATCGATGAAGTTTTAAAAACAAACCATAAGGATGTTTGCGGAGTGAAGATCTTTATGGGATCGTCAACAGGGAATATGCTTGTCGACAATGAAAAGACACTCGATTCTTTATTTAGTAAGGTGCCTCCAATGTTGATTGCTACGCATTGTGAAGATGAGCATACGATCAGAGTAAATATTGAACGGGCAAGGGCTCAGTATGGAGAGGATGTGCCGATAGAAATGCACCCAATCATCAGAAGTGAAGAAGCATGTCATTTATCATCTTCACTTGCCGTTCGTCTGGCAAAAAAACACAAAACAAGATTACATATCCTTCATATTTCAACGGCAAAAGAACTCGAATTGTTCTCCAATGAAATACCTCTCAAGGATAAATTGATCACTGCGGAAGCGTGTATTCATCACATGTGGTTTTCAGATGAAGATTACACAACAAAAGGGAATTACATCAAATGGAATCCTGCAGTGAAAAAAGCAACTGACAGAGATGCGATTCTTGCGGCAGTTCTTGATAATAGAATTGATGTGGTAGCAACTGATCACGCTCCTCACACGATTGAAGAAAAAGAAAACTCTTATTTTAAAGCACCGTCGGGAGGGCCTCTTGTTCAGCATGCATTGTTAGCCATGATAGAAAAATCAATAGAGCATCATTTTTCTATCGAAAAAGTGGTCGAAAAAATGGCTCATGCTCCTGCAGATCTTTTCAGAGTGAACCAAAGAGGTTATTTGAGAGAAGGGTATTATGCTGACTTGGTTATTGTTGATCCAAATAAAAAGACCACAGTTTCGAAAGAAAATATACTCTACAAATGTGGATGGTCTCCATTTGAAGGCTTCACTTTCAGTCATTCGATTGACAGTACCTACGTGAATGGAAATTTAGTTTTCGAAAGCGGAAAAATAATCGAGGGAACCAATGGTAGTCGATTGAGGTTTGACAGATGATAAAGTTAATAGGCATAATTTGTATTTTACTGATCTTCACTGGTTGTAGAGATGAAGTGAATAGTTCATCTGCCCCTAAAGACTTAATCCCTAGGGATACGATTGTTCAGGTTTTATGTGAGATGATGTTGATCGAATCTCATGTAAAAATGAAATATCAAAGTGTTTCAAGATATCATCGTTTGATGAAAAAGTCTGGAGACAGGGTTCTTGATAAGTTTCATTTAAAGCATGATCGTTACGATCGAAGCATGAGTTATTATGGGGGTAATAAGACTGAGATGCAGTCGATCTATGCTGAGGTTCTTGATTCATTAAATAGAATGTCTGGCAAATTGGAACAGAAAGGATTGAAAGCCAGTCCATTACCGAACGATTCTGTAAATCAGACACCCGCTATTCTCGGTCTTTAAACTATAGTCTTGAGGGGCTCATCTTAGTTTTCTTTTAGGATTGTTCTTTATAAAATCATTCCAACCTCCCACTTTGGCTTTATTATTTTCACCAACACCTTTTGAAAAATAGTGACAAACTGCAGCAGCCAAACCATCCGTTGCATCGAGGTACTTCGGCAAGTCTTCAAAATTCAATAATTTTTGAAGCATTGCTGCAACTTGTTCCTTCGATGCGGCTCCGTTCCCCGTAATCGATTGTTTGATCCTTTTAGGAGTATATTCTTCAATAGGGATATTATGAGCAAGGCAAGCAGCGATTGCTACACCCTGAGCTCTCCCAAGTTTTAGCATCGATTGCACATTCTTTCCAAAGAAAGGTGCTTCGATTGCCATTTCATCCGGTTTAAATTCTCGGATGATCGAATCCAGTCGGTCGTAGATCTTTTTTAATTTATCCGGTTGAGTTGGTAATTTGTGTAATTGAATGATTCCAAAATTAACTAGTTCAATTTTGTTCTTTTTTACATGGATCAATCCATAACCCAACACGGTGGTGCCGGGGTCAATTCCAAGAATAATCTTATCTTCAACCATTGTACACTAGGAATGTCTAAAGCTACTAAAAAAGGTAAGAAGTTCTTTATTGTCGGCAAACTGATTCTGTTGATTGGATTTGCAGTTTACTTATTTGAGCAGATCAAGAAGATGGACTGGTCTTGGAATATTTTTGACCATTTCAATCCTTTATGGTTCGTCTTGAGTTTTCTGTTAGTTGTTCCCAACTGGTGGTGTGAGTGGATGAAATGGCGATTAACCTTAAAAGTGGCTAATATAAGATCTTCTCCTTTTGAAATCAGAAACAGTTTTTTTGCCGGCATCATTACTGGAATGCTCACTCCGAATATGATCGGGAACTTTGTCGGACGACTAATGTATTTTTCTAAGAGCTCGTCCATTAGTGTTACTGTATTGACGCTGCTTTCGAACTATGCTCAATTTGTGATAAGTATGCTAGTGGGATTTATTTCCCTTCTCTATCTCTGGATGTCGCCATTAGGAGTCCCGCCGAATCATTTGATCTTATTGGGTGGACTCGTTTTACTTGTTTTGTTTGTTGGATATTTTTATTTCGATTCGTTCTTCAAATTCATCTTTCCTAAACGTATGAAATTATTCTATCATTTGAAAGATTTTCGATATCGACTTAGTTTTCGCTGGCAAATTCTAGGTATTAGTATGTTAAGGTTGATGATCTTTACGATTCAAATGTTGTTGATGCTTGCGGCATTTGGGACTACGATCGATCTGGAATTCTTCTTTTGGATCTGGCAATATTATTTCTGGGTAACTTTAACTCCATCTTTATTTCTTGGAAAGGTCATTATTCGTGACAGTGTGGCTGTATGGGTATTAACTTCTATTCATTTAAGTGGTCCCATTATTTTAATTTCGAGTTTCAGTATCTGGTTAATTAATTTGGTGTTGCCGACAGTACTGGCATTGGTCCTGATCAGAAAAAAATAGTTGGTATGAATTGGATGATTCTTTTTTTAGGTCTTTATGGCGCATTATTGATCTTAATCGCTGTGTTAGGATATTTTATTCAGCGGATGCGTGAAGGAGGGTATAAAGGAGACGAATCAGATCACATTGCCAATCAAAACGTCGTTGTCGTCATTCCTTTTCGTAATGAAGAAAAAAGAATTAAAGTTATCCTGGATTCTATCCGAGCATTGAATTATTATCCGGGAGAATTCATTTTTGTGAATGATCATTCAGAAGACAATTCTGTTGAACGGGTCAAAACACTTTCAGATGAAATTCCTTATCGTGTATTGGAGTTACCTGAAGGTTTAAAAGGTAAAAAGGCGGCAATTCGTCATGCTATTACAAATTCCGATTCAGAATACATTCTGACCATGGATGCAGATATTTCTTTTCATTCTGATTATTTTCTCAATCTGTCCAGACTTTCAAATTCAGATATGTACGTACTGCCTGCTATTATGGTCGCGGATAAATTCTGGAAACATCTATTTGAAGTGGACCTTCTGCTTGTGAATGCTTTTAATTGTGGTTTGTCAGGATGGTTTAGGCCGATCATCGCTAGTGGGGCAAATTTATTATTCAGAAGAGATGCTTTCGAGCAATTCGATCGGTTGGAGACACATGAACATATGCCAAGTGGCGATGACATCTATTTATTAAGAGACTTCAGAAATGCAAATGCGAAAATCAGATTAATGACTGATCCTGGTCTCTCGATTAACACCGAGACGCCTCAGACAATTAAAGAATTTTTCAATCAGCGCTTGAGGTGGGTTGCAAAAACAGGGGATGTCAAAGACCATTTGAGTACGATGCTTGCGATACTTCAAGGGGTACTTACGTTGGTATTTGTTGGGTTGTTGATCGTTGAGATATCAAATGAAAATTGGAGCTCTTTCATTGGTCTTTTAATGGCTAAGATGCTCATTGATATGTTGGTGTTTTTAGTATTCTTTAATAGAAGTCGAAGATTGAGATCGTGGTTTTTTATTCCTGCTTACGAATTGATCTATCCATTTTATTTGATCACAATTGCAGGAATGATGTATTTCTTCAAACCGGAGTGGCGAGGCAGAAAGCTTGAAAGGAATTTTTAGTAAAAAATAAAGGCCGGATCAACCGGCCTATCTATCAATTCTTTAATCTATATCAGAATGGTAAATCGTCATCTTCATCACTGCTCGCAGCCTCGATAGGAGATGGAGTTGAAGCAGGAATTGGATCATTAGAAATAGAGCCCATTCCTGAATTGGCACCAGCCTTTTCAATTCTCCATGCTTCAAGCGTATTGAAATATTTCACCTCTCCTTGAGGGCTAGTCCATTCCCTTCCTCTCAAGTTGAATGATACTTCGATCTGTTCTCCTGGATGAACACCATCGAGAAGAGAACACTTATCTTGAGTTGCTTGGAATGAAATATCCTGAGGATACATCCCAGTAGAGTCTGTAACCACAAATTCTCTTTTTGAAAACTTCTCCGACACTTGAACAGTATTGTTCACCACCTTCACGGTTCCTGTTAACTTATACATACGTTAATTATTAATTGGTTGTTGTTTGTTTCTTAGCCATTGTTGAATGAGAGCAGAGTCATCCACGCCTCGTTCAATTTATTTTCCTTAAGCAGTTGCTGGGCCTTTCGGTGAAGGGCAGCTTCAAGTGCGTCAGGTTCATCCTCTAAAGTTAAAAAAAGATCACTTAGCTCCAGCAATTTATACTCATTTACATCTGTTTCATTTGGTAAATCTTCGATTCCACCAAGGAACCCAAGATCATTACCTGTCAGTATCTTACTATTTTTAATATCGTCTGGTATATTGTCATAACCGATGCCACATGTGGTGATCGGTTTTGCTATTTCAAACATTGAATTTTCGTCAGCACGACAATACCAGTTTCCTCCCATTCTCGCAACAAGATCGATTTTTTTCTGGTCAATCATTTGATTAGCATCCAAAACCTCTTCACGGATGTGGATCTTTACGACTTCACAAATAACAAGATTACCTGCTCCTCCTTCATGACCGAGCTCGACGACTTCATTTACTTTACATTCAAACTGGACAGGAGATTCTGCGACTCTCATGGGTTTGATGAGATCAGATTTAATTGGAGTAAGCCCAGATTTAACAAATTCACTTGTGCCAGCGGGATAAGGAGAGCTAGCTAGGCTCATCTGATGAACCAGATCATAGTTCACGATATTGATCACTACTTCAGACACCTGTTTAACGTTGTTATAAGTGTCCTT
>JALRFI010000233.1 GCA_023253775.1 Crocinitomicaceae bacterium | reverse complement strand
TTGGTTTGACCCATTTTTGCCATCCAGGTTCTTTTCAATTCTTCAAGCGTAAATTGATCATCTTCTTCTTCAACTTCAGGGTTTTCAGCAGGATGATATGCATCAATTTTATTAAAAACTAGAATTGTTGGTTTGTCTTTATTGTCAAGTTCAGCCAGTGTTTCATTTACTACATTGTAATGATCCTCAAAGTTAGGATGAGAAATATCCAGTACATGAACCAATAAGTCAGCTTCTCTCACCTCGTCAAGGGTAGATTTAAATGATTCGACCAATTGCGCAGGTAATTTCCGGATAAAACCGACAGTATCTGTAAGCAAGAAGGGCAAGTTGTCAACCACGACTTTTCGCACTGTAGTATCAAGCGTTGCGAACAATTTATTCTCAGCGAATACATCACTTTTTGAAAGGAGATTCATCAAGGTACTTTTTCCAACATTCGTATATCCAACAAGAGCCACACGAACCAGCTGACCTCGATTACTTCGCTGAACTGCCATTTGTTTGTCGATTTCCTTCAACCGTTCTTTCATCAGCGCTATCCGAGTCTGGATGATCCTTCTGTCCGATTCAATTTGAGATTCTCCTGGTCCTCTTAAACCAATTCCTCCTTTCTGCCGTTCAAGGTGGGTCCACATTCGAGTAAGACGCGGTAACATGTATTGCAATTGGGCAAGTTCGACTTGTGTTTTTGCGTGAGATGTTCTTGCGCGACTAGCAAAAATGTCGAGGATCAAAATGTTCCTGTCCAGAATTTTACATTGCAGTTCTCGTTCAATATTCCGAAGCTGCGATGGAGATAATTCATCATCAAAAATGACCAACTCTACATCGTTTGACTTTATGTAATCTTTAATCTCATCCAATTTTCCCGAACCTACATAGGTTCTTGGATTTGGAAAAGGTATTTTTTGAAGAAACTTTTTCACGGTAATTGCCCCAGCAGTTTCAGCAAGAAACTCCAGCTCATCTATGTATTCATTTGCGATATCTTCATTGATATCTGAATTGATTACACCGACTAATACACAGGTTTCTTCTTTTGCATCTACTGTAACGTGTCCTTGCATTTTATTTCCTTAATTCAATGGTGTATTCTGCAACCTTTTCAATTTGCTCTTGAGAAGACAGAATTTCTTTCATTGGCGGCATCCCATTTCGTCCTTCGTTTAGTACCTTCTTGACTTCTTCGATAGTCAATCCAGACGTTGAAAGATCGAAAGCTCCAGATAAGCCAAGTTTTCCATCTGAACCATGGCAAGAAGCACAGTTTTCCAGATAAATTTCTTGTCCGGAAAGTTCTTCTTCATGCAGCCCAGAAGCAGTCTTTTCAGATCCACCGCAGCTACTAAACAAGGAAACACCTAAAGCGATCAGAACCAGTGTGCAGAAGCAATTCTGAATGGCCATGGAATGAAAATTAAAACAAGGAATAATCCTATGGTGAAGTAAATAAGAGTTTTCTTATGTTTTTTAATCGGGTCATCGATTCTCTTCGCCAAAGAATAACCTAAAGTGACAATTAGAATCGCTAGGATCATTCCTACTAAATGTTCCATTCTATGAGAATTTTTAATTAACACGTTGGCTGATGTGAAATAAAGGGCCAATCCCAATACCAGCTGAATGTGAAACATTACCATTGTGAAAAGGGTCACCATTTTATCCTTTTTCGAGTAACTTCCGGATCGAACTCCTGAAAAGGCATTGTAGATCGCAAAGATTAAAAGCAACAAAGCGACCCAACGTAAACCTGAATGTGCGTGTACCAACATAGATTCAATTTTAATTGACGCAAAAATACCAAAAGAAATCGGTAAAGCAGGGACCAAACTGTTTGGTTTTAATTAATTTCGAGCCGTACAGAATTACCGGAGAATTATATGAGATCTATTATTGTTCTAGTCACTTTGATCCCTTTTTATTTCCTTGGCCAATACAGGCCAACGAACGGAGTAACTGACTCAAAAGCAGGATTTATTGCACTTAAAAATGCGGAAGTTGTTGTTAGCCCGGATAAAACAATAAAAAATGCGACTATCCTCATACAGGGTGAAAACATTGTAGATGTTGGTATACTTGTAAATATTCCAGCGGGGACAAAGGAGATCGACTGTTCTGATCTAGTTATTTTGCCAGGATTTATCGAATTAAACAGCGATTTGGGGCTACCAAAGCCGTCATCCAATGGAGGTTACAATTTTAGACCTCAGTTGGAGTCGAATAAAAAAGGAGCGTACTACTGGAATGAGTCAGTCCATCCGGAAGTAAATGCTTCTGATAGCTATGAAATCGATACCAAAAAAGTCGAAGAGCTCATTAATTTCGGAATCACTTTTACCCTGACGCATCATCAAGATGGTATTTTTAGAGGTACAGGATCCTTGGTATCATTGGGTGTTGAGGATGTAAACAGACAAATGATCAAACCAAAAGCAGCACAGGTTATTTCTTTTCAAAAAGGATCTTCTAAGCAAACATATCCCTCCTCTCAGATGGGAAGCATTGCTTTGATCCGTCAGTTTTTGTATGATGCAAAATGGTATTCAGACGGTAATTCAAAGGAAACCGATCTTTCAATTGAAGCTTATCTTGCTCAGAATTCCCTTCCGATCTTGTTTGAAACAAAGGACAAGTGGGAAATCCTGAGAGCAGAAAAAATTGCGGAAGAATTTGGGTTGTATTTCAATTACTTTGGTTCAGGGAATGAATACATGGCGCATGATCAATTTAATCAAGTAAATGGGTTTGTGATCCTTCCTCTGAATTTTCCCGAAGCGTATGAAGTAAGAGATCCATATGTGGCAAGACAGATTCCACTTTCTGACCTTAAACATTGGGAAATGGCACCTTCTAACCCCCACGTGATGAAGACCGTAGGTGTAGACTTTTGTTTTACAAGTAGTGGGTTGAAGACCAGTGATCAGTTCTGGAAAAATCTGAACATGACGATGCAACGAGGTCTCTCTAAGAAAGATGTGTTGGCAGCATTAACGGTTAATCCTGCAAAATTACTCGGAGTTGAAAAGAAATTGGGGACTTTGGAAAAAGGCAAATTGGCAAGTTTCAGTATTTATTCTGCTGATCCTTTTGCAGGAGGAAAGCTTCTTGAAGTCTGGACAATTGGTGAACAGAAAGTGTTAAGCAGGGCTCCGGAGCAAGATATTCTTGGGAAATATACGATCAACGTAGACGGGAAAAGATACCCTCTTGAAATTGCTGGCTCAAAAGAAAAGCCTGACTCAAAAGTGTCTGTGATCAAGGATGTAAAAGATGAAAAGACAGGGTTGACTAAAAAGGATACGGTACAATTGAAAGCTTTTACACAACTTATCGGGAATGACCTTACCCTTCAATTTAATATCGATGATGAAAACTTTAAGGGAAGTATTAGCCTTCATGGGAAGGTAAACATGAGAGTGGGAGTACTTTTCGGTGATGCTTCTCTTCCGGATGGGAGATGGGTTCAGTGGTCGGCAGTTAAGAGCGATAAGGTCAAAGAAAACAAGCAAGAACCGAAAAATCCTGAAATCGACACTATGATCTGTCAACGGATATGGTACCCGCACATGGCGTATGGATTTGATACCAAACCGAGTTCAGAAACGATCGTAATTCGAAATGCTCAGTTGTGGACCAATGAGGAACAAGGTGTGATCAAGGAAGGAACTATAATCGTTCAGGACAGGAAAATAACATTTGTTGGACAAGGTGGCTTTACCATTCCAACAGGTGCTCGAGTAATTGATGCAAAAGGCAAGCATGTAACTCCAGGTATCATCGATGAACATTCTCACATCGCTATTTCAAAAGGAGTGAATGAAGGAGGGCAATCAATTTCGGCTGAGGTTAGTATAGGAGATGTTGTTAACCCAGATGATATCAATATTTACCGACAACTTTCTGGGGGTGTTACAGCTGCACAATTGCTACATGGTTCTGCAAATCCGGTTGGAGGGCAAAGTGCCTTGATCAAGCTTAAGTGGGGCGCGACACCTGAGGAAATGCTGATCGACAACGCTCCAAAATTCATCAAGTTTGCGCTAGGTGAAAATGTGAAACAAGCGAATTGGGGTGATTTTAATACAGTTCGTTTTCCTCAGACAAGAATGGGGGTAGAGCAAGTTTACTACGATGGTTTTCACAGAGCACAGGAATATATGGCGGCTTGGGAACAATTCAAGTCTGACGAAAAAGGAAAAGTGAAGGAACCGCGCAAAGATCTTGAACTTGAGGTGTTGGCGGAGATCCTTCGGTCAGAACGTTTTATTAGCTGTCACTCGTATGTACAATCAGAGATCAATATGTTGATGAAAGTTGCTGATTCAATGGGATTCAAAGTGAATACCTTTACTCATATTCTTGAGGGATATAAAGTGGCCGATAAAATGCTTGCACATGGAGTTGGGGCTTCTACATTCTCGGACTGGTGGGCGTATAAGTATGAGGTGAATGATGCAATTCCATACAACGCTTCTTTGATGAATGAAATTGGATTGGTGGTTGCCATCAATTCTGATGATGCTGAAATGGGAAGGAGATTGAATCAGGAAGCTGCAAAGGGAATCAAATATGGAGGGATGACTGAAGTAGAAGCTTTGAAAATGGTAACATTAAATCCTGCGAAGCTCCTTCATCTCGATGATCGTATGGGAAGTTTGAAAGTCGGGAAGGATGCAGATTTAGTCATCTGGTCTGACAATCCACTAAGTATTCAAGCAAAGGCTGAGATGACGATTATCGATGGAACGGTAATGTTCGACGCTGAGAAAGATAAGGAACTTCAGGTGGTCAATCGACAAGAAAAGGCAAGGATTATCAATAAAATGCTTGAGTCAAATGATAAGGGAGAACCATCGAAACCTTTCCTGAAGAAAAAAGCAAAGTATTTTCATTGTGATACAATGGGAGAAGAAGGATCAGAAGGAGAAAACCAACATTAAGAAATTATGAAATTGAGATTTGGAATAATTTGTTTTTCGCTGCTCGCAACGTTTTTTGCGCAGGCACAGGATCAAAAGAGCATCTTACTGATTAATGGATTTCTTCACAAAGGGAATGGCGAAGTCCTGGAAACAGCATTAATTGGTGTAAGAGCTGGAAAGATTGAAATGGTTAGAAATTCATTTGCGACTTCATACAAACGGGAAGAGTGGGATACGATAATTGATCTTTATGGCAAGCACATTTATCCTGGATTTATTGCACCCAATTCAACGCTTGGCTTGACAGAGATAGATGCAGTCAGAGCGACAAGAGATTTTGATGAGGTTGGGATATATAACCCTCATGTCCGCTCCCAGATTGCTTTCAATGTTGAATCAAAAGTGATTTCAACAGTGAGAACGAATGGCGTATTGATTTGTCAGGCTACTCCAAGAGGAGGAAGTATCAGCGGTACTTCTGCTGTCATGTTGATGGATGGTTGGAACTGGGAGGACGCAACAGTCAGTTCTGATGATGGGATCCATGTGAACTGGCCCTCGAGTACTGAAGGAGGAGGTTGGTGGGCTGAGCCATCACCTAAAAAGAGGAATGAAAAATACGAAGATCAAAAAGAGGAATTGATTAATTTCTTTTCAGATGCAAAAGCGTACTGTGATGGAGGTAAAAAAGTGGATTTGGATCTTAGATTCAATGCAATGAGGGATTGTTTTAAAGGAGAAAAGAGAGTCTACTTTCATGCGAATGACGTACAACAGCTCTTAGATGTGATCGATTTCGTAAGAAAATTTGAATTGCCATTTCCAGTGATTATTGGTGGATACGATAGTCACTTGATCGCTGATCGATTGAAAGAAGATAAAATACCGATTATGATCGGAAGGGTGCATAGTCTTCCTGAATATGAAGAAGATCCTATAGACAAGCCATTTGCACTTGCGGCTCAACTTCACGATGCCGGAGTAAAATTCTGTATTCAAAATTCAGGTGATATGGAAGCGATGAATGCGAGAAACTTGCCCTTTCAGGCAGGCACCTGCATTGCATATGGATTACCAGCTGAAGAGGCAGTTAAATCACTTACTTTGAATACTGCAGAGATCATAGGTATTAGTAAAAATTACGGAAGTATTGAAGAAGGAAAATCAGCGACGCTTTTTGTTTCGGATGGAGATGCTTTGGATATGCGCTCAAACAATGTTTCCCTCGTATTGATCAATGGCAAATTCATGTCACTTGACAACAGTCAAAAACAACTGTACGAGAAGTACCATAATAAATACCAGAAAAAATAAAAGGGCCCGAAAGGGCTCTTTTGCTATTCTTTGATGAGGTGATTGACCTTCTTATTTGTTCCGTCGCTTATCTCAATAAGATAACTTCCAGCCCTCATATTGCTGAGATCAAGGATATATGAGCCATTTTCCAGTTTAAATGATTCGATCACTCTTCCTGACATGTCCATTAAGTTTCCAGCAAGGCCAATCCCCAGGTGAGCAGTTTGAATCGTACATGACGTATTAGCCGGATTTGGGAAGACGTTGAATGTGAAATCCTGAATGTCTGCAATCCCAAGATTTACGTTAAAGGCATTGGAAGTGTAGACACACCCAAAGCTATCTGTTAAAGTAACTGTATACGCACCCGGATTGGTGGCCACTATCGTATCATTTGCTGCACCTGCGATCTCATTACCGTTCAATGACCATTGGATTGAATAATCTACCTGTGAATTACTGATCACAAGAGAGGAGTTCGCAGATAATTGAATCGAAGGGGTATAATTCGGATTACAGTATACTGCTGTGATGGTATCAGAAAAACTAACACATCCGAATTCGTTAACTGCCACTACGTAATAAACTCCTGATTGAAAAACAGGGTGTTCATTGGATGTCGACCAACCGATGGGGCTACCATTGAAATACCATTGGTATCCATATCCCAGGTCAGGAGTAGTCAAAACATTTGTAGTAGTGTTGTAGCTTACGATAGGTACTGGTGGATATCCATATACATGCACTGTATCTTCAGAAACAACCACTGGAGATGGGTTGATGGTTTGATTGGTTACTGTGTAATTGATGTTTGCACTTGATCCTGAATCACCTCCAGATGTGGCACAACCTGTACATCCTGTCAGCATTACCGTATGTTGTCCCATATAGTCATCGGCGCCCAACAAGACTTCTCCAAAGCTATCATCGGCTTCGTAAACATGAAGGGTGTATGTATTGGCAGGGTCTAATAGTATACTGGTAGTCCAGCTTACCGGAGGATTTTGATCTCCTATTATACTGGAATTGTAAATTGGTGTGCCATTCTCTCTTAGCACCCAATAGGTATCTGCATTGTCATACGAAGGAAAACCTGCACCGTAGTTTGTCATGGAATTAACTGTAATTCCTGTGAAGGTATAGACCTGAATTACGTCAAGATTGTCATAAGCTTCATAATGTACAACATAATCTCCGGGAGCAGTGTACACTTGTGGGGCAGGATTTTCAGAAGTTGAAATATTTCCGTTCCCAAAATCCCATGAATAGGATAGCAGACCTGGGTTATTATTTTCGAATTCAACTGTAATCGGAGAGCACCCTGAAGCACCAATCATGGTAAAACCATCATTGGTTGTAGATACGTTACTAGGCAGTATTTCCATATAAATCTGGAAAACAAAGGGGTATCCAGAAACGACAGTAAGATCAGCAAGAACAGTTACATCGACCAGATATTGACCTGCCAATAAAGGCGTTCCACTAATATTAACACAACCATATTGACTTACCTGAGGGTTATAATTACATCCGTTTGCGTCATTGTTACATTGCCAGGAGAGTCCAACCGGAAGTGCAACGGAAAGAATCTTGAAATTGGTGAAGTCATAACCTAATGTATCAAGCGGCATAACGAATGTAATATCAGTATCATAGGGTTGACCGACATACCCTGTGGGCAACGTATCAGGATAGATTCCTACTGCGGTTTGAGTATAATCAATGTTACAGATTTGACCTGTTAGCTGAAAAATTGGGGTAAATAGAAGAAAAAATAGTAGTTTTTTCATTGTATTTCTTTGTTGTTTCGTTGTCAAATGTAAGAGAAAACCCTCTAATCAGTATAAGTTGATCTATATTTTGAGATTTTTTTGAGGTTGTTCTTTCCATTGTTTTTTGCTAATTTTGATTCATTATAAATAACAAAAATCAATATTATGGCATTCGAATTACCAAATCTACCATACGCATATGATGCATTGGAGCCGCACATTGATGCAAGAACAATGGAGATACATCATACTAAGCACCATAATGCATATACTACAAATTTAAATGCTGCTATTGCGGGTACTGATCTTGAAGGAAAATCAATTGAAGAAATCATGTTGGTTTGTAAGGATAAACCTGCGGTTCGTAACAATGGAGGTGGTTTCTGGAATCACTGTTTATTCTGGGAAGTAATGGGACCAAATAAAGGAGGTCTTCCAACTGGGGATCTTGCAACGGCGATCAATGAGGCTTTTGGATCATTTGATAGTTTCAAAGAAGAATTTTCAAAAGCTGCTGCTACTCGATTTGGTTCAGGATGGGCTTGGCTGTGCGTAACAAATGGAAAATTGGAAGTTTGTTCAACGCCGAATCAAGATAATCCTTTGATGGGAGAAGGTTGTCAAGGCACTCCAATTCTTGGTCTTGACGTTTGGGAACATGCATACTATTTGTTGTACCAGAACAGAAGACCTGATTACGTAAATGCTTTCTTCAATGTGATCAACTGGGATGTTGTAGCAAAGAAATACGCTGACGCGAAATAAGAATTACTTTTTATTTTTATTTGAAAAGGGGAGTGAAAGCTTCCCTTTTTTATTTAAAGGTTTTGTTCAAAAGCAGGCATATTTACCGCTTCTACTGCTTTCACTTCTGGGGCTACTTTCTTTACAGCTTCTTCCAGTCCAGCTTTAAGGGTCATAAGGCTCATTGAGCAATCGCTGCAGGTTCCAAGTAATCTTACCTTTACGATAGCGTCATCGGTAATTTCCACCAGCTCCATGTCTCCTCCGTCTGCATGTAAGAACGGTCTTAGCTGCTCCAATGATGAATTGATCTTCTCTGCTAACTCCTCTTTATTAATGCTCATTTCGCCGCTTGTAGATTTTTTGCATTGCTGATATCTTCAGCTTGCTTTACAAATTTACGAACTAATTCTTCAAAGGCCTCAGAAACAGGCGTTTTTTCTTGGAATACAGCTGGTCGTCCAACATCACCCGCTTCGCGAACACTTTGTACTAGAGGTATGTGACCGAGGAAAGGAACCTTCATGCCTTCAGCCAAATTCTTAGCACCATCGCGGCCAAAAATGTAGTATTTATTTTCAGGTAATTCAGCAGGCGTAAACCATGCCATGTTTTCAACAAGTCCTACAATTGGCACTTTCATGCCATCCATTTTAAACATGTTAATACCCCTTCTTGCATCTGCCAAAGCAACTTCTTGTGGAGTACTCACAATGACAACTCCGTCGAGCGGAACTGTTTGGACTAATGACAAATGGATATCACCAGTACCTGGAGGAAGATCGACCAAAAGATAATCAAGTTCGCCCCAATAAGTATCCGTGAACATTTGAGTAAGTGCTTTTGCCGCCATTGGACCTCTCCAAACCACTGCATTATCTTGATCAGTAAAGAATCCTATAGATAATAATTGGAGTCCCTGACTTTGAACAGGTAAAATTTTGTTTTCACTGTCCATTTCTTTCATCGATGGTCTTTCTCCGACAACATCAAACATAGTCGGTATGGAAGGGCCATAGATATCAGCATCAATTATACCGACAGTGTAGCCAGCTTTTACAAGACCGCCGGCAAGGTTAGCGGTAACGGTAGATTTTCCTACACCCCCTTTCCCTGATGCAATTGCAATAATATTTTTGACTTCAGGTAATATTTTGCGATGTGCTTTTTTGGCTTCTGCCGGGATCGCTTTTACAGTCGAATCAATCGAGATCTCCTTTCCAAAGACTCTTCTTAAATTGAATTCTACAGCTTCCTGCATTCTTTTTCTGGCATGCAAAGCTGGATTAGAGACGTGAACGATAAGTTGAATTGCGGTTTCTCCAATTTGAAGATCTTCAACAAGGTTAAGGGTAACGATATCTTTTTTCAGATCAGGTTCAAGAATACCACCTAAAACCTCAAGCACATTTTCTCTGTTCAACTCCATAGAACAAAATTAATAATAGCTTATGGTTAAACCTATATCAAAAGCAGAGTTGATCTTACTTTTGGATCGGTTTGAAAGATTTAATCGATTTTGCCATGAGCTCAATGATTACTTTTTCATAACCTTCGTCTCGACTTCGGAGCTCATAAGTAACCCCATCTATCATTTTTTGACCATATACGTGGTATGAACGATGTTCAACACCAACTGATTTTGAAGCTTCTTTTTTACCCTTGACGAGCAGTGTTTGCTCGTAAAGAATAAGATCCTTTTCATTTATCAAATAATTGATCTTCACAAAGTCATACTCCTCCAATTCTTTTTTCTTCACTTCGACAAGGTCATTGTAATCTCCGAAGTCTTCAATATGCAACTGAAAATTTGGCCCGACATGGATATCCCATTTGAAGTCTCCATCCGCATGAATGATTTCAGGTTTAATGGATGCGCCAATGTTGGCAGTTTCATCCGGCAACATGATCAGAGCATTGATCCCGAATGAAGAAAGTGATACTCCTCTGAAATCGTAGTAATCCTCATTGAGAGTAAATTCTTCTTTTTCCTCTGATTTTTCTTCACTGCTTCCGCAAGAAGAAAATAGAGTTAAGCCTATTATTAATGCTGAAAATATAGCAATGAAAGGTACACTGAAAAAAGTATATTTCTTGGTGGGCATTATGAAAATTACTTGATACAAATATAAACAATTTTAATTCGGATTTGGAAACAAAATAGAACGATGATTGTTTAAGGTTTAGGATTTGATTTAACAATGGCTGAGTATAAAATAAGCGATCTTGAGACCTTAACAGGAATAAAAGCACATACTATAAGAATATGGGAAAAACGCTACGGTCTAATTAGTCCTAATAGGACTGAAACAAAGATCAGAAAGTACTCGGACAGTGAGTTGGTTCAGCTTTTGAATGTAGCATTATTAAACAAGCACGGCTATAAGATTTCTAAGATTGCAAACATGACTTCTATCGACATACGTGAGCATGTGCAAAAACTTGAATCTGACCAGAATGAGGATGTGAGTATGGAAAGATTGATCCTCTCTATGGTAGAGATTGACGAAGCCCTTTTTTCCAAAACGTTAAAACTTCTTATCGATAAAAAAGGTCTGGAAAAAACGTTTACTGAAACGATCATTGATTTTTTAGACCGAATAGGCATAATGTGGCAAGTTGGATCGATTACTCCAGCACAAGAGCATTTTATCTCAAATTTGATTAGACAGAAAGTTGTTTCGGCTATAGATGATTTGAGTGGAGAGAAAACAACAAATCAAAGTGTTTTGCTTTATCTTCCGGAACATGAATGGCATGAGTTGAGTCTGCTCTTTTATCAGTTTGTTCTGAGAAAAAGGGGAATTAAAACTTACTATTTGGGGCAGAGTGTACCTTACGATTCCATTGTATCATGTTATGAACAATTGAAACCAGATTTGATTGTCACATCATGGTTGACATCTGTTGATCCTAATTTTATGGTCCAGTATTTCAAAAACATAAAGAAGGATCTGAAAAACCCCAAAATTCTAGTTGGAGGATACCAAATGAATAAAAATCGTGAGCTCGTGAGAGGTCTTGTGTCAGAAATCAGGACGATCGAAGATCTTATCAAGGGTATTAGTCACCTAAAATAATTCCCTTTTGACCTAATGCGGGAATAAAATTCATTTTCTCTTTTGAAATGGTTTCAGGCAGGAAAACAAACTTCTTATCGTAAAGATCATCATTAACCCAGAAGCTAACCCAATATTCATTAGCAAGTCCAAATACCTCTTCCATGATGGGTTCAATTTTGGCAGCTTCATTTGGAAGTAAAACCTCCAAAGAATGCCTTAAGGTTGAAGTTCTTATCTTTTCGCCTGTATTAACATTTTCGCCATATCCTGTACTATTGATAATAATTCCTTCCATAATGTCGTCTCGAAGGTTCAATAAATAAGCATAATACATTGTTTCGTTATACTCATTTGTTTCCTCTATTATCGCTACGGCAACTTTCTCAACTTTTGGACCTGTTAAACCTTCTCGCATCGGTTATTTTCTAGTTTGCCAATCTCCTTCCGATCTTCAAATAGGTGAAAAGATCTTTAGGATGACCGACTTTGTTATTCATTTCGAGTCTTTTTTCGGGTGAAACTTTCGTTCCATCCGGGAACACAAAGTTATCCATTCGGTCCATTCCTAAACGTACGATTACTATATTTTCTTTTGGTAAACTTATGATATACTGCCCTTTGATTCCTCTGCAATAAGCAATGTTTTCAATTGGATCTTTATAGATCCATATATGAAGGCCATAGCGCTGATTTTTTAT
Organism: Crocinitomicaceae bacterium; assembly: GCA_023253775.1. GTDB lineage: Bacteria > Bacteroidota > Bacteroidia > Flavobacteriales_D > Crocinitomicaceae > M0103. The sequence goes on along the minus strand of JALRFI010000233.1, from coordinate 4,233 downwards.
TCCTTCTTCCGTATCCATTGGCGTTAAACTTACCATTTCCTCCATATACCATTCGGGAATTATCTGTTGACCATTCATCTTACCTTGGTTCAGAATCAGCTTTCCAAGTTTACCGAAGTCTCTTGCGGTACAGTAAAGACAGCAGAAAGCTTTTTCATCCCCATTTTCTTCATCTAAGCTCCAGTATGCTTCATGTTCAGCACCTATAGGTTTCCAGATTTTTTCCTGCAAATAGTCAGATAGCCCCATACCCGTAGCTTTTTCTATAATAAAACCGAGTACTTGTGAATTACCACTTTGGTAGTTGAATAATTTACCCGGTTCCGAGATTCTTTTTTGTCTGTGAACTAATCCATAAAGGTCATACCCATAGTAAGATTCTGCGTTTTCGGATAATGGGTCTTTGGAACTTTCTTTCCAGTCCAGGCCGGAGGCCATCAACAAAAGGTCTCTGATGGTAATTTTTTCTTTCCCCTGCGTTTTGAATTCGGGAAGATAATTAACTGCGGGTTCATCCAGACTTTTGATCTTTCCTTCATCAATAGCGATACCTAACAATAAAGCAACAACCGTTTTTGCTGCGGAAAATGAATTGGAAACTGTATTTGCATTGTGTTCTTTCCAATAATTCTCAGAGATGAGACTATCTCCTTTAAAGACAAGAAATGCTTTTGTTTTAAGTGATTTAAGAAAATTTAATTCTTCAGTATTCAGTTTATTTTGCTCGTTCTTGGATCGTATTAGCCAAGAATCAGGTTTTCCTGTTTGAATTGTCGTGTGGTAAAACAAATCAAGTTCGTATATACCTGGACCGCTTTGCCCCTTCAGGTAGGTGTTCGTAATTCCTTTGTACAAATAGAATCTTCCCGATAGAATAATAAACAGATTTAGAAGAATAAAAACCGCAAGAAAAAGGAATAAAAAACTCTTAATTATTCTTCGAGCCAAAGATCTTTTTCGATTAGAATTGTTAGACATATAAATAGTCGAATTGCTGAGCAAGATGATTTTTAAGGACCGCCGAGACTTCCTCGAAATCGATTGATCTACCTAACTCCCTTTGCATTGAAGTTACATCTTTATTGTCAATTCCACAAGGTATGATATGAGAAAAATAGTTCAGATCACTATTGATATTAAAACCTATGCCATGCATTGTTACCCATCTCGAACTTTTCACTCCCATAGCGCAGATCTTTCGAGCTTTTTCAGTTTCGCCATCAATCCATACTCCTGTCAAGCCTTCCACACGCTCTCCTGTAATTCCGAAATCCTTCAATGTTAATATCACCGCCTCTTCGAGATAACGCATGTATTTATGAATATCAGTAAAAAAATAATCCAGGTCAAAGATTGGATAGGCTACCAATTGTCCCGGGCCATGGTAGGTAATGTCACCACCTCTGTTTATTCTATAAAAAGTAGCATGTTGCTCGGAGAGTTCTTCTTCATTCAAAAGAAGATTATCCATACTTCCACTTTTACCTAATGTGTATACATGAGGGTGCTCACAGAACAAAAGGTAATTTTTAGTGTGAAGACCCTCTTCACCATTACGAGCTCTGATTTTTAGATCAATATTTTCTTTAAAAAGAGTTTCTTGCAGATCCCATGCCTCTTGGTAATCGATTAGGCCAAGGTTTCTGAATTCGACAACTGGGTTACCCATATTAGATCTTAGCTAACTCCCCTTTTAATAGGTTGATAACATCAATCTCTATTGAATCTACTTTTTTAAGATCCGAAAGATACCATGAAGCCCAGTCCACTAAATTGATCAAATAGATCGATCTTTCGATCATATTGTTTCCTTTTGCATGAACTTCCATTACGTGCGATGTTCTTTGTCTGATTACGTCCATGGTGATTTCCCATCTACGTTGATTTCTTTCTATGACATCAGCAGGATGAATAAAAAGTGCTGCGAATCTGTCATCACCACCTCCCCAGCCAACAAGTTCATTGTGGTTCATTTCAGGAATAACATGATGCCAACATAAATATTTTGAGTTTTCATTGAATTGCTGACGAGCTCTTATGGCAACCCCTTCATATCTTGCGGTCGAATAGATCACCCCCACTTTTCCCAACATGTGTTTTGCGATACTTTTTGCTTCAGTGTGGATCTCTTCTCTTTTACTAGTGATCAGATTCATAGCTGAACGGACTTCATCTAATGCAGATTCATGAAAATACCCAAGTTGACTGAATATATTTACCAACTGAATGAGAGAAAAAGCGAGCTGAGAGCGAGGGGGATTTCCACCAGGTACAATGACTACAGGGTAGTTGTTTGACCTGCAGAATTTTTCCATCTCACCTCCGGAAGTTATTCCGATAATATAGGCACCCTTTTCGTGCGACTTAGCAACGCTAATTGTAGTTTCTTCAGTACCACCAGAGTAAGAAGAACCAATTACTAATGTATGTTTATCAACCCATTTTGGTAAATTATAGTCGTTAAGGATCTCGACTGGCACCAGAGAATCACTGGTCATCCATAGAGAAACAATCTTACCTCCAATTCCAGAACCACCCATTCCGCAGATTAGAATGTTCTTGATTTCTCTATCCGGTTTTTCGAATTGGTGCTTTGATGCTATTTCAAGTGAGTCTGATATATTATCAGGGAAAGCTTCAATAAGTTGATTCATTGTTTTCATAATGTAAAAATAGAAAGACTTTCGTTAATTGTTTTAGCATTGTGGCCAAAATGATCTTTGTTTACCACCACTTTAGCTATTTTTGTGAAAAAAAGCAATGAAATCTAAGAGAGCAGCGGAGACACTTTCGATCACTACAAAAGTGGTTTTACCTAATGACACAAATACACTAGGAAATCTGTTTGGTGGACAGCTGCTGGCCTGGATGGATGTTATTGCTAGTGTTTCTGCACACAGACATTCCAAAAGAGTTGTTGTTACGGCATCAGTGAACAATGTTTCTTTTCAGAAACCCATCAACCATGGATCTATAGTAACCCTTGAAGCAAAAGTTTCTCGAGCATTCAATTCATCGATGGAAGTGTTTGTGGATGTTTTTGTGGAGGACCATGTTACAGGTAAACGCGAAAAATGCAATGAAGCGATCTATACTTTTGTAGCAGTGGATCAAAACGGTGGACCTATTCAGGTACCAGATCTTATTCCTGAAACCGATGAGGAAAAAGAAAGATTTGATGGAGCATTACGTAGAAAGCAATTAAGTCTTATTTTGGCAGGAAAAATGAAGCCATCTGACGCTTCTGAATTAAAGAAACTTTTTCTGGAAGGATAATCTAACGGAGTTTATTGATCTCATTTCGGATCTGATTCAAATCCTGTTTATTCATGCAATTGAAATGTCCCTTTGGACATTTACTAAACCCGATTTTAGAACAAGGTCTGCAAGAAAGGTCTTTCACTTCGTTAATGGTAAATGAGATGTTGGCATTTGGATAATATGGGTACATCCCAAGGGATGGAACGGTGTTTCCCCAAATACTGATGATTGGGATGTTAAAACACGTTGCGATATGCATTAAACCAGTGTCATGCGTAATCAATCCTTTACTTTTGCTTACAAGAAAAGCTGATTCTGAAAGGGTGTGATTGCCGCAGGTATTAACGATGTGATTACTTGAAAGATTTTTTACAATTTCATCACCAACCGTCCTATCTTCCTTACCTCCTAATAGTAAAATCGGACTCTCAATTCCTTTTAGGAGCTCGATTATTTTATTTACAGGAAGACGTTTTGTCGCATATTGGGCCCCTATTGCAAAACCGAAATACTGCTGCTCCTTTAATTGATAGTTGGCTTCGATGTCGACTTTATCTCGATCTGTTAGTGTATATTGACAGCTGTAATTTTTGTTTTTAACTCCAAGATTTTCGACTGTTTTGAAATATCGATCCACAATGTGGATTTCAGGAAGAAGATTTAATTTAAAGTTCGTGAGGATCCATTTTTTTACATTAAGCTTTACAAAACTGTGCGACTTTCTCCGTAATATGAGTTTCAGCTTTAATGTTCTGACGTTGTTATGCAGGTCTATTATGGCGTCAAAATTCTCATTTTTCAGTGCTTCACTAATTTCCCATAGAGAACGTTTCATTGTCCAGAGTCTATCAATATCAGGATTGTTTTCAAGGATTGGCCGAAAAGATTCTTTTGTTAAAAAGTGGATTTCAACATCGGATAATTGATCCTTCAAAGCTCTCAAAACGGGAGTAGTTAGGACGATGTCGCCAA
>JALRFI010000218.1 GCA_023253775.1 Crocinitomicaceae bacterium | reverse complement strand
ACGCTGCATAGCCATAGTTTTACCTTTTAGTAGTTTAATAATTAAAACTTGTTAGGTAAAATTTGCTCTATAGGCGACCGATTTTTTAAGATTTACAAAGCCAAGATACAACTTATTTTTAAAACTCCAAAAAATTATTCCTTCAGTTCAAACCAAGTTCACCCGCAACTGTTTGTATCTTTGAATGGGAATGAAAAAACAACAATACATCGAAGTTAAAGGAGCTAGGGTCCACAATCTGAAGAACATGGACGTCAAGATCCCTCATGGGAAGCTAACGGTGATCACCGGTTTGTCAGGTTCTGGAAAATCCTCTCTGGCCTTTGACACCTTGTACGCAGAAGGTCAGCGTCGATACATTGAGAGTCTGTCTTCCTATGCACGTCAGTTCCTCGGTAAGCTGAATAAACCGGAAACGGATTATATCAAAGGGATCTCCCCTGCTGTAGCGATCGAACAGAAAGTGATATCCAGCAATCCAAGAAGTACGGTCGGTACAACTACCGAGATATACGATTACCTGAAGATCTTCTTCACCAGAGTAGGACAAACCATCTCTCCCATCAGCGGTAATGAAGTAAAGCGTCACACCGTTGCTGATGTTGTTGATTTCATTTGCTCCCATTCGGAAGGTAAACGATTCCTTATTTGTTCGCCTCTTCCAGGAATTGCGAAATACGGTGCTCAGAAACAATTGGAGTTACTTCAGCAACAGGGATACACCCGAATCTACCACAATGGTGAAACGGCAGAGATTTCTGAGCTATTGAAATCAGGGGCATCGCTTACCGATGATTATTTGTTAATTATTGATAGGATCAGTGTAGCACAGGATGAAGATATTATCGCTCGTTTCTCAGATTCCATCCAGCTTACTTTTACCGAAGGTGATGGCGTTTGTCTGATCATCGATCCGGAAACAAAAAAGCAGCACGATTTCTCAACCCGTTTTGAGCTCGACGGTATGGAATTTCAGGTTCCTTCTGAATTGTTTTTTACGTTCAATAATCCTTTTGGCGCTTGTAAAACTTGTGAAGGCTTCGGACAAGTAATCGGCATCGATCCTGATCTGGTGATTCCAAACAAAAACCTAAGCGTCTACGAAGGTGCTATTCTTCCCTGGAGAGGAGAAACGATGGGCGAATACCTGAATGAGCTGGTCTTCAATGCCAAAAAAATCAACTTCCCGATTCATCGTCCGCTCACAGAGCTTTCGGACGAAGAGTACGAGCTGCTCTGGACAGGAAATCAATACTTCACCGGACTGAACCGATTCTTCAAGTTTGTGGAGAGTCAGACTTATAAGATACAGTACCGAGTTATGCTTTCTAGATATCGCGGTAAAACCGAATGTCCGGACTGTAAAGGTACCCGTTTAAGAAGTGATGCCAACTATGTGAAAGTGAACGGAAAAACGATCACGGATATCGTTTTAATGCCGATCAATGACGCGCATGAGTTCTTCACCAGTCTTGAGCTGAATCCACATCAGCAAGCCATTTCTAAACGTATCCTTCCCGAGATCGAAAGTCGATTACGCTTTCTGAAGCAGGTAGGATTAGGATATCTTTCGTTGAACAGACCTTCCAACTCCTTATCCGGAGGAGAATCTCAGCGGATCAATTTGGCAACATCCCTGGGAAGTAGTTTGGTCGGATCCATGTATATCCTTGATGAGCCGTCGATCGGACTGCATCCCAAAGACACGGAACAGCTGATCAATGTATTGAAAGAGCTGAGAGACGTTGGAAATACGGTGATTGTTGTAGAGCATGAAGAAGAGATCATGCAAGCAGCAGATGAGATCCTGGATATTGGTCCGGGAGCAGGAGTGTTTGGCGGAAAGCTTGTCTTCCAGGGAAATCACGATCAGCTGATCCATTCAACTGAAAGTCTAACTGCAGAATACCTGACCGGAAAACGATCTATTCCTGTCCCTGCAAAGCGAAGAACAACGAAGGATCAGATCACCGTTACCGGTGCACGAAAACACAATTTAAAGAACCTTACCGTTTCTATACCACTGCACAATCTTGTATGTGTAACTGGCGTGAGTGGATCAGGAAAATCAACCTTAATCAAAGAGATCGTTTATCCTTCTGTGCGCAGAGAGCTGGGAGAGATCAACGATTCCTCCACGGAAGGAAACTTGACTGGTGACTTGAAGATGATCAAAGCGATCGAATTTGTAGATCAGAATCCAATCGGAAAAAGCTCAAGAAGTAATCCGATCACTTACGTGAAAGCCTTTGATGACATTCGCGAATTGTTCTCTCGTCAGCCCCTGGCCAAAGCAAGAGGCTACAAACCAGGTTTCTTCTCCTTCAATGTGGAAGGCGGACGTTGTGAAATGTGTGAGGGCGAAGGAGAGATTACGATCGGGATGCAGTTCATGGCAGATGTACACCTGATGTGTGACACCTGCAGCGGACGACGATTCAAGCAAGAAACACTGGAGATCGAATACAACGGAAACAGCATAGCCGATATTCTGGAAATGGATATTCTTTCTGCTTACGAGCTTTTCTCCAAAGGAAAAGACAAGCTGGAGCAGAAGATCTCAGAAAAGATCAAACCGCTGATCGACGTTGGCTTAGGTTATTTGGATGTCGGTCAGTCTTCTAGTACCCTATCAGGTGGTGAAGCACAGCGCATCAAGCTGGCCAGCTTCCTGTCCAAGGGAAACAATAGTACGCCTGCCCTGTTCATCTTTGATGAGCCTACAACCGGATTGCATTTCCACGACATCGACAAGCTGATCATCGCTTTTAACGAGCTTATCAATAATGGCCATTCCATCATTGTGATCGAGCATAACATGGAAGTGATCAAGTGCGCCGATCATGTAATTGATCTTGGTCCGGAAGGTGGTAAAAATGGTGGTAATATCTTATTCGCAGGAACACCCGAAGAGCTCGTCAAACAAAAGGATAACGCCACAGGGAAGTATCTGAGGGAAAAGTTGAAGTAACCCGAATCCTTTCCAGATTATTACAAAAATAAACGGCCATATGTATCTTCAAAAACTACCGTTTACATTCCAAATAAGGAATATAACGCGCAATTTTTTTTCTTATCATTGGGTGTAAAAACTAGTTAAAGGCAAGCTCGAAGACAACAAAAAATCAAAATGAAACAATTAGTAATTATTCTTTTCCTAACATTGAATGCCTCAGCCCAAGAGATATGCACTAATGGATTGGATGATGATAATGATGGATTGATTGATCTTAACGACAATTTAGATTGCGATTGTTTAAATATCTCTTCGGTTACCTCCGGGATTAATTTTTTACCAAACCCTTCCTTTGAAGATTATAATTGCCTGCCAACTCAATTTTCACAGGTTGTCGATACAAATGTTGTCTGGGAAGACGGAATTTATTGCGTTAACAACTGGCAAGCTGGAACATGGGCCTCATCGGATTTTTTCATCAATGCACCTGGAGCTTTTTGGCCAAATATACCAACACCATTGCCCAATGGACAGGCTGCTGCAGGGTTTTTCATTATAAATAACCCTGATGTGATTGGTTTTGATGGGAACATTGATGACGGAATTTATACAGAATATTTGAAAAACTGTTTGACTCAACCCTTACAACCTGGAAATTCATATAACCTGCAATTGAACTTGAATGGAATAGGAATGTCATCTTTCGGAAATGCGTTAACTAACATTTGGTTTGGACCCGTAGATATTACCCTTTTCGGTAGCTCTATTTGTACACAATCGGCTATACAAACGGCTACTTGTCCCACCATATCCGCAGATTGGGTTGAACTTGGCCATGCCTCCTATCAGGCTGATGGAACTTGGAAAACAATCAATATACAATTCACCGCTTTAAATTCGATTCAATCGATTATGATTGGCGGCCCATGTTCTCCTCCAAACGACTTCACATTCTTAGATTCAAATGGTTATACTTTTGAACCTTATTTTGTATTAGATAATGCTTCTCTAAATGAAATTAATTTGGAGGATTGTAATTTCGATTTTACTATTCCCAATGTTATTACGCCAAATTCGGATGGCCTAAATGACCTCTTTGAAATCGAAAACCTGCCAGAAAACACTGAATTAATTATTCTAAACCGTTGGGGAAATGCTGTTTTCTCTTCATCGAATTACCAAAATAATTGGGATGGGAAGAATACCTCAGGCAAGGATTTGGTAGATGGAGTTTATTATTATAAAATTAAAACTATGGCAGGAAAAGTTAGCCATGGATTTATTCACTTAACGAGATGAAAATGAGCGAGCCTTTAACAGCGTGTAAGCTCAACCCTTCGGGTATGCGCCTACATGCAAAACGTTATGTGCAATGACTAACGGAACCTTGTTCGGAAATAATTATTGAT
>JALRFI010000191.1 GCA_023253775.1 Crocinitomicaceae bacterium | reverse complement strand
GAAAAAACTTGCTGCCATGCATGAGAACATTTGTGTGGTTGGTGATGATGCACAAAGTATTTATTCGTTCCGTGGTGCAAACATTCAAAACATCCTGAATTTTAGAAAAGATTATTCTGATTTCAAGCTTTACAAGCTTGAACAGAATTATCGAAGTACAAAAAATATAGTTGAAGCAGCAAATCACGTGATCGCCAAAAATCAAGACCAAATCAAAAAGAAGGTATGGACTGATAATTCGACAGGGAACAAAATAAAAGTGATCCGAACATTAACGGATAATGAGGAAGGAAAAATGATCGTTAACAGGATTTTTGACCTCAAACAATCTGGAATTACTACCTACAACGAATTCGCGATATTATATCGAACAAACAAACAATCAAGATCTTTCGAAGAAGCACTAAGGAAGTTAAACATTCCTTATAAAATCTATGGGGGTATTTCTTTTTATCAGCGAAAAGAGATCAAAGACCTTCTTGCCTATTTCAGATTGACAACCAATCCAAGAGATGAAGAGGCACTGAAGCGAGTGATCAATTATCCGAAGCGAGGAATTGGGAAAACGTCGATCGAGAATGTGATCATCGCAGCTAATAATTATGGAGTGAGCATGTGGGATGTGATCAGTAATCAGTCACAATTTCCGTTGAATGTGAATGGTCCCACGAAAACCAAGCTCTATGAATTCGTGACCATGATTAATAGTTTTGGAGCACAGGTCAACAAAATGAATGCCTACGATCTTGCTCAGACCATCGCTCGATCATCAGGTGTGCTGAAGGAGCTGTACAATGAAAAGGATAAAGGTCCAGAAGAAGTAGAACGCTACCAGAACATCGAGGAATTATTAGCAGGTATTAAAGAATTTACTGTCTCAAGAGCCGAAGATGATGATAAAAGCTTGAGTGAATTTATGTTGGATGTAGCATTATTGACAGATGCCGACGAAGATAAGAACGAAGAAAGAAATCATGTTACCCTCATGACCATTCACTCGAGTAAAGGACTAGAATTTCCGCATGTTTTCCTGGTTGGACTTGAAGAAAACCTCTTCCCTTCTCAAATGTCATTGCATACCCGGTCTGATCTGGAAGAAGAGAGAAGACTATTCTATGTAGCCGTAACCAGGGCAATGGAAACGTGTACGCTTTCTTTTGCCTCCTCTCGATTCATCTGGGGAAATCTGGTGACATCAGAGCCTTCTCGCTTTATCGATGAGATCCCTGAACAATATGTTGAATTTGATTCGCCGTCCAGAGGCACTTCTGGAAAATCACTAATGGAGAAAAGTGCAGGATTCGATAGACCATTCACTGGAGGTTTAAACAAAGGACTATCTCAGCCACCGCCACGATTCAAACCGTTAGAGAAATCAATTCCGCCGCATAACACAGGATCTGGAACTACTTCAGATTTGATCGTGGGATCAAACGTAATACACGATAGATTCGGAAAAGGAAAAGTTACAAAACTGGAAGGTGAAGGACCTGATAAAAAAGCGACTATCTTCTTCCCTCATCACGGTGCAAAAACAGTTCTGCTGAGATTCGCTAATTTGACAATCATTGAAGATTAATCCTTCAGAATAAGCTTTATTGCCTGAGCATTTTTAAGATCAGTAGTGAACATGATCTTTTTAGAGGATTTTCCGTCTGTGATCTTTAACGCAAGCGTATTCGGTGGTCTGCTCCCAATATTTAATGCCTGTATAACCAATAGATTATCATTTTGGGAAAGCTCAAATTTCAAAGTTTGAATCCTTTTTTTAATTACTATTCCTTCAGAAAGCGCTTTCTCATTGAGAAGAATACGCACACTATCTCCATCTTCAACATTGTTATCCCAAACTTCGATCGACAACTGTTTTGATTTGGCATAAAATACACCTCTGATCTTCGTATTTATGCTAATTTCCGGTACAACTATCGAGGTGTCAACTGGAGTAACTTCTTGAACATCTGATACCTTAACAACTGTTACCTCATCCAAAAGCATGTATGACCTATCCGGACGAATACAAGCGTTACTGAAGACTTCTCTTTTGGTGGAACCATCGTTGCGGAAATTCCCAAGAGTAAGGTACTTCTCCCCGCCTATTGACGTATATTCTCCAGAGATGGAAACCCATTTACTAGTATCATTGAGCATCCGATCTTCTAGATTCGTAA
>JALRFI010000156.1 GCA_023253775.1 Crocinitomicaceae bacterium | reverse complement strand
GATCTGTTCACTCATTTGAACATAGACAAGACCATTCAAAGGAATATCATACGCAATGAAAGATAGGTCGTTTGTCGCATAGACATTGGAGTCAGGAACGGCCATGTCGATATTGAAATTGCGCTGAACAAAATTGATACCTGTCTCAATTGCGATCAATTTGGTAATACCTGCTCTAACGGTTCCACCGAAGGAGTACCCTATTTTTTGTTGAATAGAGGTTGTGAAGCCATCCAGACTTAGGTCTGTCCTTGGTTTACCGATGAATCGGGTAGGGAAGACAGGGCTGACTTTTAGTCCAAAATAGGAAGGAAACTTCTCTTTTTTTTGAGAAAACCCACTGAAAGATCCGGTCAGGATGACCACAATAAAAATCGAGAAAAGTTTCATACTTGGATTCACAACGCGAAGAAAGTGATTTTATTCCGTTCTATTTGTCTTTATTGACCGATGTGTCTGATTGGTTGTGCGAATTGAGTTTTTCCTGTGCCTTGCAGTAACCAATAATTGCAAGGGTCATCACTACAGCAGAAAACAAGATCAAGGAGTAACGTAAAATTTTAAAAGGAATTAAGGGTTTCTTATGTTTTCCTTCAACCATAAAATTGATGCGTTCCACCTTTTTGAAATCCTTGTTATGAATGGCAAATAACCAGATTGCTTGGCCGCGTTTCTCATCTTCAGCACGCTCGTGCCAAATGTTTTGAGCATTGAGTTCAGTTACAAAAGACTCAGCACGTTTAGGGTCTGTGAATCTGAACACAATATATTTTGGATTTTCAGGATGTTGAACATAGTTCACAAATCCTAAATCAATTCGATGGTCAACTGGATTTTCCATTATTTATTCAGAGATCCATGTCGTTGTATACTCAATTGGTCTTCTATGCGCTTTTGGCCATTCGATTGATGGATACCCGATGTAGAAAAGGCCAATGCACTTATCCTTTTCTCCTATTTCGAGAAATGCATTCATATTCTGATGATAAATGAGTTTTGGCGTAGACCAGAATCCCCCAATTCCATATGCTGTGCAGGTAAGATGCATGTTCTGTATTGCACATGCCACTGCTTCGATTTCTTCGAGTTCAAGGATCTTTTCTGATGGATCACGTTCCATGCAAACAGCTATGATCGCTGAAGCTTTCAATGGTCTAGTGATCATTTTTGCGAGCTTAATGTCATTCTGCTGTTCCTTAGGTGTTAACTCAAGATAGGTTTTGCTCAGGAAATCACTCAGTTTTTGTCTGCCAGCTCCCGCGAACACTTTAAATCTCCATGGTTGCGTATTTCCATGAGTCGGTGCCCATTGAGCGTTGTTCAGGATCAATTCGATCTGTTCTCGGTGAACCTCTCTTTCTGAGAATTGCTCGGGATAGATCGTTCTTCTGTTTCTAATAAGATCTGTGATCTCTGAAAGATTGAATCGCATGAATTTTCTTTTTGCAAAAATACTAAATTGGTACAAGTGGAAATGACAAAACTATGAAGCTAACATTCGATTCGCCTTTTACCTTAACATTTACAATAGCAGCAGTACTGATCTTTTTTATTGCGCCAATTGGATCAGATTGGAGTGGGTTTTTTATTTTAAGTGGTGTTTCGCATTACGATAATCCGGTTTGGTATGCGAGCTTTCTTGGTTATACCCTAGGGCATGCATCTATTGAGCACCTTGTCGGTAATTTATCCATCTTTCTATTACTTGGACCAATCCTTGAGCACCGATACGGGACGAAGAAAATGATCATAATGTCCACGATTACAGGAGTTACGACGGCGATCTTTCATGTACTTTTCTGGGATGAAGGGCTTTTAGGGGCAAGTGGTTTGGTGTTCATGTTTATCATCCTAAGCTCCCTTTCTCACAGCCGCTCAGGTGAAATTCCTCTTTCATTCATCTTGATCGTTCTATTGTATCTGGGAAATGAGATCTACGCATCGTTTGAAAACGACCAGATTTCACAGTTTGCGCATATTGCTGGAGGAATAGCCGGAGGTATTTATGGATTGTACGACCGATGATCAGCGTCTGTATTGTTCCATTTCTTCCCGAGCCTTCTTGATGTAGAAAAAGGTTTTGTCAATGGTTTCATATTGTCCATTAGGCATTGGAGTCAGAGCAGGGGCCGCAACAACATAACCCATTTCATCGATCAGGATATAATAAGGGAAAGTTGATACTTTATATAATTTGAAGACTGGAGATTTTTCATCGAGTATAAATTTCTCCCATGGGATTTTGTCTAACTGACTTTTCGCAACTGAGTCTAAGCTCTTATCAGGACAAATCGTTATAAAAGTGACATCCTTATTGTACTGCTCATTGAGCTTGATCAATGGATCGGTTTGAATAATGGACTTCTGACTTGTCGGATCGAAGAAATGTATATAGAGATGTTTATCTCTGTAATTCAATAACGTTTTCATCTCACCTTGAAGATTAGCTGCTGCGAAGTCAGGAGCTCTCCCACCAGATACAAGATCTGTTAGACGGATAATCATGTTCTTCGCTATGATACCATTGGACTGAAACAAAGGAGTAGTAGAAACGCTATCTAGAATTGTAAGAATATTGGTCTGTGGATATTCACCAGTATAAAAAGCTTCTCCAAGTGCTTTAATCATGACCATTTCTCTGATTCTCATATTGATCAGCGTGTATTCACTGCCTAGTGCCCGCATGATCAATGTTGGACTACTTTTTAAAATGCCCAGATATACTCTGTTGTTCGTTTCCATAGGTAGACGAGGCATCATTTTTTCATAGAATGTCGAAACATATCCCATGTATGCATCATTTCTATAAGACACAGGGAAGTTCTTTATATAAAAATCGTGCTTCTCATACCTGTTTCTGTCAGCGGCATGTTGAATGTTGTCAAGAGATGCAATTGAAAAACGAATAAAGGTCATAAAATACACGTCAGAAGAATCCTTTGAGTAGTACTTTTCGACATTTACTTTAAATCGATCGAGGTTTTGAGAGAATTCGAGCGGCTTTAAAGCTTTGAGGTAATAATACTCTCCAATAAACTCATCTTGCCACCTCAGGTAGGTAAGGATCTTGTAATTTATGTCCGTACTGTCAAGTCCAAAAAACGTAACCTCTACATTGTTGCCGTTCGGCCGATAAGGCTCATAAGGATCTTTGTCCGGTAAATAAATATCGTATTTTGCACCTGGTTCGATATACATGATCGAACGGTTTCGATTCGAATGTAATACTACCTTTTGAGTTTCTTCAAGAAAAAAGGACACTGAAAAGGTGCTATCCTCTTTCACTGTGGTAGAAGCGATCGGGCCCTCTTTCATAGTGAAATAATCGAGGATTTCATTCACATCCAGTGACTTCCCGACATAAGCAGGAGCATAACCTTTTATAGTCACCAATTGTTTTTCCTGACCTAAAGAAAGTCCGGATAGCAAAATGAAAATAAGGGTTATCCTGTACATTTTTTGAAGTTTGAAAATAGGATTAGCAGATTTCGTACCAATCAAACGAGTAGCTCAGGTTTTGTTACAAATGCTGAAATATTCCCACCGTTTTTGTGGATTTCTCTAATGATAGAGGAATTAACGGCTCCATATTTAATGTCCGTTAGGAAAAAGACGGTTTCTATTCCTGAGATCTCGTGATTCATGTGCGCTATTGAACGTTCAAATTCAAAGTCTTTTGAGTCTCTAAGTCCTCTGATAATGTGACTTGCTCCAATTTCCTTGCAAAAGTCTACCGTTAACTTTTGGTAGGTCTGCACACTGATCTTAGGTTGATCTGGAAAAAGACATTCAATGTGTTTGATTCTTTTCTCAAGAGAGAACATGTACGCTTTCGAGGTGTTTACACCAATTCCAATGACAACTTCATCAAAGAGCTCCAGAGATTTGAGAACAACGGCTTCATGGCCTTTAGTGAAAGGATCAAAAGAGCCTGGAAATAAACCTATTCTTTTCATTCGCTTTGATAATTGAAGAAACTAAAGTTAACGTTTCCATAATTACGACAAAAATCAAATTGAGTTATACCTGCAAAGGAGGTTTCTTTGCCATGTTCAACGATCAGGATGCCATTCTTATGTAATAGATTTCTTTCAAAGACAAGACGAATAAGATCATGATACTGTTTAAATCCATAGGGTGGGTCAGCGAAGATCAGGTCATATTTGTCTCCGGTTCTTTCAACGAATTGAATGATATCCGACTTTACAGTGGTAAGTTGATCGTCCACACCAAATTGTTCAGCATTCTTCTTTAGAAATCGGACACAGTTGAAATTCGAGTCCACTGCAGTTACATATCCTGCTTCTCTTGAAATGAATTCCAGTGAAATATTGCCGGTTCCGGAACAAAGATCAAGGATATTTAAATCGTACAGATCGATCTTATGTTCAAGCATGTTAAACAGTCCTTCTTTTGCAAAGTCAGTTGTCGGTCTGGAAGGGAAATTCTTGGGAACAGAAAATCTTCGGGCCTTTAAAATTCCACTAATTATACGCACAGTTTGTGGGAGTTGACAATGAATTTTGTGTCTTTAACTACTTTGATTCCAGCAAGATTTTCGATACGTTTCATGTCATATTGAAAATCTTCAAAATGGTCTTTATTCGCACCTGCTCCTTCACTCCAGATCAATTCACCCGATTCTTCCAACAATTCTTTTTGCTGAAGTGTAAACATGAGGTGATAGATGATGTCCTGATGGTTCTGAAAATCAAAAACGGAATAGAAAACCAGCTTATTTTGTTGAGCGATCATCAAAAGAAAATGTTGACCATATACGGTCAGTGAAATTTTCATTTTGAAGGTGGAACTATTGAACATTCCTCTGATCAACATTGAACTTTCGTGTTGAATGATCGCTCTGGGATGCTGAAGAATGAAGAACGTCTTTACCCAAAGTGGAATTTCGAATACATTAACGATTCCTAATTCGGATAGTCGATTGTAATCAATTTCGTTAGAAGGAGTGTCATTTCCAAAACATAGCTGAAAGATCCTCTCAGGTTTACTTTCAGAAAAGATGTTCATGGGAACAAGGGTCGTTTTGGTCGAAGACCAGGAAATCGTATGCTCGTCGTGCTCCTGATTCTTTAATCCGGCCTCTTCAATAAAAGAAGTTAATTGTTCCTTATAACGATGATCCTTCTTATCCTGAAAAGAGTATTCCTTTTCGAGAAGAACAGAACTATCTTGTATACTTGTAAAACGAACTGAAGAATCCGATAACTGGATTGTTAAATGTTTCACTTGCGAATTCCGGATTATTTCTCTTCCCAGCTTCCGACAAGGTCAGGAGAAGACAATGTTCCAAAAGAAAGTGCTTCAGTATCAGTTCCCTGGATCTTAGCAAATGGAATCTTACCTGAAACCATCATTGCCGGCATGCGATCTTCACCGATCATTAGGGAATCGACTGTCTCTAACTTCCATTTTTCTCTTCCACCTGTGAACGGAATAAAAGGGAGTGAATCAGCATAGAATTTTCCATGACCAGCCTTCATTCGGCTTTCTACATATGAAGTATTGGTAAATTTCATCTCATAAAGACTTCTTTGAAGTGTATCTCTTCTGAATCCTTTGAGATCTTCTGGGCAGTTCGTCCATTTTGAAAGAAAATATGCCTCTTTTTCCGTCATGTTAAAGTCGATCGCTTGTCCTTTCTTGTAAAGTCCAAATTGAATGAGATAGTCTCTTTCTCCTTCATTGATTCTTCTTGCAGGAACACTTCCTTCAGACTCAACATAAGGAACGGTACCGTTCTTCGCGTAGTCGATCAATGTTTCCCAGTCTTTTGCATACACACCGTTTGTTTCAGCATATGCTTTTTGGATGAAACGGATGTCTTCCAGGTTTCTGATAGATTTTCCTTTACATAATTCGTAATTATGTATGTAAGTTGAAGTTTCTTCTACGCTACGATATGAAAGCGTTAAAACCGTCGTCGCTCCTAAGAATCCGACTATGCCATAAACTAAACCAACAAATCTGTTAACTCCAAAAAGATTAATAAGTAAAACAATTAGAATGCATGCTAATGCAGCAAATATTATTAAAACCCCCGCAGCAGTAGAAATAAATAACGTGACAAAAATGCCAATGAGTAATAAAAGGAAAAGAGAGGAATATTGTTTTATTATCAATGTAAGGTTACTGTTCATAAAATGGTAATTACGATTTTAAACAACAAATCTACAATTTTTTACCAACTGCATGGAATCAGTGAATAGATTTTTTAGTCCGTTCAATCAATGACCATATCGGATAAAAGGATGTACCTTTAGAATGTGGAAATGAACCGGTTCAAAGAATTCAAGTCAGTATTTCAAAAGAACTTTGGTTTTCCTTTGACAGGAGACCAGCGGCGACTCCTAAACATACTTGAGAACTTCATCAATTCTGAGTTGAAAGACCCTCTTTTAATAGTTCGGGGATATGCAGGCACAGGAAAAACATCCATGCTTGGAAGCTTTGTAAAGACGATTCAGGAGTTCAAATTGAAATCCAGACTACTTGCTCCAACCGGAAGGGCTGCAAAGGTTCTCTCTCAACGATCCGGGAAGGATGCTTTTACAATTCACAAACAAATCTATCGAAGAGAGAGTGGATCAGATGACTTTTCGGCATTGGGTCTTATTCCAAACCTGTTTACGAATACCATTTTTATTGTTGATGAGGCTTCTATGATCGGCGAGCATAGCTTGCAAGCCGATGGAAGTGTATCGCGTGATCTGATGAGCGATTTCATGGAATATGTCTATTCTGGGAAGAACTGTAAACTGATCCTGATAGGTGATGAAGGTCAGCTGCCGCCTGTCGGTTCAGATGATTCACCGGCATTAATGGATGAATACCTAAAAAATCATTTCCCAAGACTTACTGTAGGATCTACAGACCTCAATGAGGTTTTGCGGCAAGAAAGCTCCTCGGGGATTTTGGTCAATGCCACGCGTCTGAGAGATATCGATCCTTCAAGAAAATTTAGTTTCGATTTTTCTTTTAATGATGTAATTGACCTTAAAGGGGATCAACTGCAGGAAGAGCTGGAAAGTGCGTATTCCAGATATGGAGAGGATCAGGTACTGGTAATCACCAGATCAAATAAAAGGGCAAATGTTTTCAATCAGAGCATCAGAGGCAGGATCTTGTGGTTTGAGGAACAACTTTGTAATGGTGACCGAATGATGGTCGTAAAGAACAATTATTATTGGCTGAGTGAAGATTCAAGTGCAGGATTTATTGCCAATGGGGAAATGTTGCGCATTCAGCGGATCGTGAAGTTTGAAGAACAATATGGTTTTGACTTTGCAAGAGTGATCGTGAGTATGGTAGATTATCCGGATCAGGCCGAACTTGAGGTGTTGTTGTTATTGGAGGCACTCCATACAGAACGTCCATCGGTGCCTAGGGATCGAATGCGCGAATTGTTTTTTGCGGTCGAAAAAGATTATATGCATGAAAAAAACAAAAGGAAGAGGTTTAAGTTGGTTTTAAAGGATCCTTATCTGAATGCCTTACAAGTCAAATACGCGTATGCGGTAACTTGTCACAAGGCGCAGGGAGGTCAATGGTCTGCTGTCTTCATCGACCTTGGATATCTTCCTCCGGATTCCGATCGAAAAGACCTATTTAGATGGCTGTATACTGCCGTAACCAGAGCAACAGAGAAAGTTTATTTGTTGAACTTTCCGATATCCATTTAAATCAGAAGCGATAGGAGATTCCTGCTCTTGCATATGTGCCACCACCGTAACCTCCTTCAAGTCCAATAGTTAAACTAGGTGATAAGTGATATTGAAGTCCGTACCCGATTCTCCAGATCAATGACCTTTGATATGGGTCAAGAAATTCAAACATTGGATCAGGTCCAGAATATGATTTTTTTGTCGATCTATATCCTATTTGACCAGAGGCATAACCCATCAATCCTCGTTTTGTGACCAGAGTATATAAATTTGAAGAAACGGAATACATAAAAGAGTTATAGCCCATTTTATGCTCTAAATCTTGATTATTACTGAGTTTTAGTTTGTCCATTTGATATACAACCTGACCACCAAGTGCAAGAACCTTATACTTAATAAAACCGGGTGAAATAAAATGTTCTGCTCTTACTCCTATCTGTCCAAGGGATATGAAACTCGGTTTGGTGAAAGTTCCATCCTGATAAAAGTCAACAAGTGGTTTTTTAAATTCACTGGGTTGTCCGTAAAACAAGTGAACTTGGTTTGGTTTTCCGTTTCCAAAGCACAATTCATAGTGATTCACTGTTTTAAGACTGCCAAGCCACCTAGGGTGTGTACTTCCATCATTTTCCTTAATAATTTTAACGCAATAGCAGCCTGAAATAGAGAGATTTAATAGTATTAGGTGAATAATCTTAACTGCTCTAAACATTTACTTCAACTCTTGAATTTTGATCGACGTAGCTCCAATGGAAATTCTTGTCTTGTTATATTCATTATTGAATCGGTCGATCACTATTTTTGCCTCTTCTCTTGATAAATAAGTCCCGGCCAATACATTGATCTCCTCTTTGAATTTAGTCAGAATTGCTGCTGTTCTGTATGCGCTTAATATGTCATTTTTATTCAGTCTATATCTGGTCATCAAAGATTTTATCTCTTCATTCGAAATCTCAAGATTTGATTTCACCGGATCCGTATATGAATTGATCTCCAGCTTTATACTTCTGTTCAAGCTGACCAACAACTCACTTTTACGTAGTCGAGCAAATTCAATGTCATTTCGATCTTTCGGATAACTACTCAACTCATTAGGGTGAAGTTCCTTAACCACTGCTGATCCATCCCAACGTCCTAAACCTGCTCCTCTAGCAGTAATGGAAAAAGAAACCTTTCGATCGAGCAGACCTTCAAAAAATTGCATTACTGCAACGCTGTCTTTATTCGAAAGAAGTGAAGAAGACAATTGATACTGATCTGAACCGAATGCATCTCCTAAAGCGATTTGAAGTCTTGCGTCATAATTTTTCAATCCATCCGTTTTGTGGATATGAAGCATTACTTCATCCGCATTCTTACTCAAACTGGATTCAGGTATTGCGATCAAGCGTACCTCGAACGGTTCTTTTACCAAACGTGGAGCAAAGGTGAAGTCCTGAGTCATGATATCGAAAGTGCTCGAATCCTCAAAGATGTACATCCCATCATTTTCTTCATATTTAGCCCATTTATAGCCAAAAAGTCGCTTATAGGTATCGAGTCGTTGTTGATATATGGCCATCAAGTCAATCGCTTCACTTTTTTCTTTTTCCAGCTCAGCAATTTTCTTTTTATAAGCTTCAAATCGGGAGTACAGATCGACAATATTATTTTCTCCTTTTCTTTTCTCTTTCTTTTCCGATTCATTGGTTAATCGAGGAGAATTCTGACTACTATCGGGGTGAGAAAGCCCTTTCTGTGCTTTTTTCTCCTTCCTAGTGGCTTTTTTATCGTTTCCTAGAGTCTGCGAATGCAGTGTAGAATAGCCGTATTCGTTTTTCTCGATCTTCAATTCTACCTCATCTTTTTTCTTTTTATTGTAATCGATCCAGTAGTCATAGCCCTTTTTTCCATAGATTTTTTCATTAAGATCGCCGATTTTATTTTTTTCTAGGTCATTGATGACAGCCTGCAGCGTAGTTCCGTTTGAAAAACTACTGTCAGGAGAAAGGAAGCGAGTATCAGAAGATCCGAATAAAGGGTAGGATAATCCGTTTCTTTCAATGATAACAGTTGTTTGCTTTTCCGAATTATAACCCCATACATCGAAGTGAACGTTGGTCACTTTATTGTCGCCTGCTGTTTCAAGATCAATGATTGCATGGCGCATAGGTTCGATAGTTGCAGGTTTTTTCTTTTCGCCAGGTTCAATCATCGTTTGATAAGGGAAAAAGCCGACAGCTTTGGGTAATCCTTTGTTCCATCTTCCTTTCTCATCCTTTTCACGTTCTTCAAGTAGACCCGAAGTAGAGCTTCCATCACCGGCAGCAACCAGAATATTTTCATAGTCTATTGCAATGCCTCCAAGTGCTTCGTAGATTTCCCTGCTTCGGTTGTTCACATAGTCATTTACGGCAAAGCTTATCGCATCGATAACCTGTTTTTCCTCTTCAACACTAGGTAGTCGCATCGATTCGACAAATGCTCTTTTATCATCGAAAGAAATACCTGGATTGAGCAAAGGGTTGATCTTTGAAACGGGGATCGTTTCGCTGTCTTTGGTTCGAGTAGCAGATTCAGGAAGCTTTGAAAGAAGGGCGTTTTCAAATCGCTTGTACTTCGTTAAGTAAGGTTCAAGTTCTTTCTCACTTCCTCGTTTTGCGAGAAGAATCTTGTTCAATTCCCAAAGCGCCATTTTATTCGCGGTTTCTCCGAGAATACCCTTGGAAGATTTGGCGATCTCTTCCTTGCGGATGATCAACAATTCGGGATTGTTAATGATGGTGGTTTCCAGTGAGTCAAAGTTGATATTCCTATTAGGGAAATAGGGAATAGGTCCTTTGTAATCGAAGTATCGACCGATGTTCGTGTCCAGGATCGGACTTTTCTTTACTACGTGAAAAAGATATGCTCTTTCCTCGGGAGTCAGACTTTCATCATGTTGTCCAAAAGAAAGGCCGAGAGAATTGATTAGTAAAATAACAAGGTAAATGTTTCTCATCATTGGAATAACTGTATTCTCTTCAAAGGTAACAGCAAAAGAAAGCGGATTATAACAGAAAAAAAAAAAACCGCTTCACATGAAGCGGTTAATATCTCTGTTTACTTTTTCAGAATCGTTACCGGTTTGGAATCCGGTATCTGAAGTAAATACGTTCCGGAATTCAAAGATGAAAGATCTATTTTAAGACCATTACTAATGTTACCGTTCAATACTGTTCTTCCCGTCTGATCAAAGATCTGATAGGATGTATTGTCAAGTAGGTCTCCTTCAATTACTAGAAAATCATCCGTTGGAATAGGGTAGATTTTCATTTTTGAAGTTAGATCAATAGTATTCAAATACTGAAGAGGCGCATCTTTACAAAGTACCAGATTTTGCTCTGTTAAAGGGTTTGCACCACCAGGTGTCTGAATTTTAATTGATACATGAATGAACAAAGGCATGTAGCTAGCTGCCAGGTCATAGTATTCGTATTGAGTTCTTACCACTTCAAGATCACCAACAAGAATCACATTCGTAAATGCAGTGTCGATCATTTTGTATCTGATCACATTTGTATAGTCATTTCCGGGTAGTTTTATAGTTCCTCTTCCGTCAACAATTGCATAAACATTGCCGTTACAGGCAGGTGTTTGAGGAATACCATTAAAAGTAAAGTCTAAAGAACCATCAAACACATCAGAAACACTTGTCCCCAAAGACATCGGGTATACATGCGTTTTTTCCGCATCATTTGTCCACTTGGCAATCACATCCCCAAAGCTTGGTTCTTGAAACACAAAACCTTGAGAAATACGCTCGTTTGCGTCAGAAGAATAGAATGTGGTTAATGCATTTTCTATTGAAGTTGCTTTTACAGCGCCAGGGAAATCAGAATAAAAGGTTGAAGTTGTTGCATCGATAACGTCTACAACTCTAGTTTGATTTGGTACACCTAGAATAGTTGAATAATCCCATGTTACTCCGTCTCCAACTGTTAAATCGTAATTAACAGCATTTGAATCACATAAATAATATCCCTGAGAATCGCCAACAGCCGCTTCATTGGTAAGGTCTAAAGATTGTGCGGTTAAAATTCCTGAAATTAAAACGCTAATAGTGAGTAGAATTCTTTTCATGCAGTGATTATTTTTTTCAAACTTAAATAAACTTATTGAACTTTTGAATGTTTCAAAGTCATACCAAGGATACAATCCTTACTTTTGATGACTTATACAACGAATGCATGTTTAAAAGGGTTGGAGAGAAAAAATTTAAGAAGATCGCTTTTTGGGGTACTGGATTCATTCTACTTCTGACTGTTTTTTTCGCTGCGTTCATTCCATCAATCAAATTTGATTACGATTTTGAGAAATTTTTTCCCATTGATGATGAGGAAACAGCCTATTTCTTTGAACATAGAGAAAAATTTGAATCAGATAACGACTTTTTACTTATCGCGATTGAACGAAACGAAGGTGTTTTCAACGAAAGTTTTCTTCGAGACGTAGAGACCTTTAGAAAAGAATTGATGGATAGTGTTCCCCATGTCGAACTCGTTCAGGGGGTGACCAATATTGAAGAACAATTTATCTTTCCTGGTGGTGGGTCTTCTAGACGGCCGTATATAGATTTGAGCTCACCCGATCTGAAGCGTGATTCGATAAGGATCTACAGATCCGAAGAGCTGATTAATGTTTTTGTGGCTGAAGATGCAAAGTCCTTATGCCTGTTTCTGAAACATGAGGATTACATTTCGAAGAAAAAGAGCGACAAGGTTATTGATGGTGTTAAAAGGATCTCAGAAAAATACCCCTTCGAGAAGGTGAGAGTTGCGGGAAGGGTTATCGGTCAGAAATACTACATCACCAAGATGGTCTATGAACTAGTTTTGTTTGTAGGATTAAGTGCCTTTCTGATCATCATTTTTCTACTGGTCGCATTTCGTTCAGGTTGGGGGATTTTAATTCCTCAGTTCGTTATTTTTGCCTCGCTAGCATGGGTATTGGGATCTATGGGGCTGTTTGATCAACCCATGAACATTGTCCTGATCACGCTACCATCCATCATGTTTGTGGTAGGTATGAGTGATGTGATCCACCTGGTCAGTAGGTATCTTGATGCTTTAAGGACCGGGCTGTCGAAGTTCGATGCCATTACAGTTGCTGTTCGGGAAATTGGGTTTGCCACTTTCTTAACGTCATTAACGACTGCCATTGGATTCTTTAGTCTATACTTTGTTAAGGTTCAACCGATCCAGATCTTTGGAATTGTAGTGGGTATCGGAGTAATTATAGCTTTTGTTCTGACTTTCGTTTCCTTGCCCTTTCTTTTTATTCTTTTTCCTTCTCCGAAGTATATTTATAACTCTAAAGAAAGCTCGTTCTGGTCAAATAAACTTCGGGCATGGTTTCAATGGATCATCCGTAGTCCTTGGAAAATAATTCTTGCCTATTCCCTTTTGGCAATCATTTCTGTGATGGGTACCTTAAGGATTCGAACGAACAATTTCCTGATGGATGACCTTCGATCATCAGAACCTCTTAAAAAGGATTTTAATTATCTGGATGCTCATTACGGGGGGGTAAGGCCCTTCGAACTGGTTGCGGAACTTAAAGATACCAATGACAACCTATGGTCATTGGATAACTTGAATGAGCTTGAAGTGGTGGAGCAATACCTCACTGATACGTATGGAGTAACGATCAAATCATCGTTAGTTCATTTTGCGAAAGTCATCAATCGATCATCGAATGCCGGAAACCCGGATAAATTTGAATTACCGGAAAGTAATTCCAAAATGAGAGCTATAAAACGAGGAATTCGTATTGCCAATGGTGGTAAGCTCTACAGTTCGGTCGTTGATAGTTCGGGACTCGTATTGAGAGTTAGTGGAACCATACCTGATTGGGGGAATGAAGAGGTTACAAGAAGAAACAAAAAGTTAGAAAAGTTTTTAGATGGAAGAGACTCCATGTCTCCCTGGAAATTCAAAATAACTGGGACAGCACACCTGTTCGACAAGAATCTCAGGTATATGGCAACCAGCTTAGTGCAAGGATTGTTAATTTCCGTGCTGATAGTAGCGATGATCATGGGATTCATTTATCGTTCTTTCAGTATGGTTCTGATCAGTATCATTCCGAATATTTTCCCGTTGATTGCTATTGCGGGTATCATGGGTTTCACGGGAATAGAGCTGAAAACCTCTACGTCGATCATTTTCACGATTGCCTTTGGTATCGCTGTGGATGATACCATACATCTGTTGGGTAAATTCAAATTTGAGCTGATGAAAGGCAGGACGAAGATTTATGCATTAAAGAGGGCATACCTTACTACTGGTAAGGCAATGATCCTTACTACATTGATTTTGTGTAGTGGATTTTTGTTACTTGTTTTTTCGTCCTTCATGGGAACCTTCCACATGGGGCTGTTGCTTTGTATTACGTTAATGGTCGCTCTTGTCGCCGACCTTACTCTTTTACCTGTCCTTATCCTTCTATTCTATAGGAAGAAATAAGCTGTGCTGATTGTTTTTTCTATTTTTGAGGTCAATAAACTAAGCAATATTCATTATGACCAGTGAAAAGACAACCAAAACACCTTCCATGATTGTCGCATTAATCCCAATTGTCGTGTTGGTAATATTGCTAGCGCTTAATGTTGTTTTTTATGGTGACAATGCTCTGTCAGGGGCAAATCAGATGGCACTCTTATTGTCTGCAGCCGTTGCCGCTGTTGTGGGAATGTCATTGGGTTTTGATTGGGAACACCTTCAAAAAGGTATCGTGAAGAGTATTAAATCAGCTCTTCCCGCTATCCTGATCCTATTGGTGATTGGTGCATTAGCCGGTACATGGATGATTTCAGGAATAGTACCTACCATGATCTATTATGGGTTAAAAGTACTCAACCCAACCTTTTTCCTTGTCGCGGCATGTATCGTCAGCGCGATCGTATCTCTTGCAACAGGAAGTTCTTGGAGCACTGTGGCTACGGTAGGAGTAGCATTGTTGGGTATAGGTTCAGCGATGGGTTTGAATGAAGGAATGATTGCAGGAGCAATTATCTCAGGGGCTTATTTTGGAGATAAGATGTCACCACTTTCTGATACAACAAATCTTGCTCCAGCTATGGCAGGAACGGATCTGTTCACACACATCCGATATATGGCACTAACAACGATACCGACCATTTCGATCACTTTGATCATATTTCTGATCATGGGCTTTTCCATTGAAACCACTCAACAGGAAGGTGGAGTTAGTGAATTATTGAAAGCACTTGAAGGTAGATTTTATATTTCTCCGGTTCTGTTTCTTGTTCCTGCAGTGGTCATTTTCATGATCGTTAAAAAAGTGGATGCCTTGCCTGCGCTATTGATTGGTTCCCTATTAGGAGGAATTGCGGCAATATTTACACAACCCGATGTTATCAAAGAGATATCAGGCGTGAAAGACGATTATGCTAAAGCTTCCTACATGGCGCTTCTGAATGCAATGGGATCGAGTGTGAGTGTGGTGACTTCGAATGAGAGTATCAACGAATTGCTTTCCACAAAGGGAATGTCCGGAATGCTAAACACCATCTGGTTGATCGTTTGTGCCATGTGTTTTGGTGGAGTGATGGAAGCTTGCGGATTGCTGCATAAGATCACAACGCAGGTTGTAAAGTTGGCTAAAACATCAGGATCATTGATCGCAACCACGGCTGGGACTTGTGTATTTTTTAATGCTACAGCTTCTGATCAGTACCTAGCGATTGTCGTTCCTGGAAGAATGTTTGCTGAAACATACAGTGAAAGAGGGCTAAAACCTGAAAACTTGAGCCGAACTCTTGAAGATTCAGGAACTGTTACATCCGTTCTATTTCCTTGGAATACCTGCGGTGCTACTCAAGCATCAGTTCTTGGTGTTGCAAC
>JALRFI010000120.1 GCA_023253775.1 Crocinitomicaceae bacterium | reverse complement strand
TTTTATAACTTGAATGGTTCTGTGGAGGTGTGTACAGGCTTCATAATGAACTGTTAAAATATCTGCGCCAGCCTTTTTGAAATCAGATATATATGGATCAACATTCTGAATCATCAAATGAACGTCAAGTGGCTTTTTAGCATGTCTTTTAATTGCTTCAATTACTGGCAGTCCAAAAGATATATTTGGAACGAATACACCATCCATCACGTCGATGTGAAACCAATCAGCTGATGAAGAGTTGATCATTTCTACATCGCGTTGAACATTTGCAAAGTCACATGATAATAGGGAAGGGGATATAATTACAGACATTTTAACGATTTTATTCTACAAAGCTAATAACTCAATCAACATTAACGAAATGCTTTGAGGTATTCTTCATCTCTTCCGTAAATATCAACGTAAAATATAAGTTTTTCTCTGTCCGCACAGACACTTCGGTACTCTACAAAAACCGGAATTGGATCAAGTAATCGAATTGGGAAGTTTTGAGCCCTTCCTATTAGCGTGTCAAGAGAATCAGCGATCATTGGATTAGCTTTTCGGCGCAGTGAGTCATTGGCTAGCACAATTCGTCCAAGATCAACCGGCTTTTCACAACGCATACATCCATGTGAATAAGACCTAACATCTGAATTGAAAAATCCTTTTGATGGCGTATCATGTATATATACAGAAAACTTATTATGGAATTCAAATTTGATGATTCCAAGACTATTCTTGGGCCCAGGTTGTTGAAGTACTTTGTATGGAAATGCGTCTTTACTTACCTTCCTCCAATTTACTTCGTATGGATCAACTTCTATGTCTTTTCGATAGATTTTGTAATTATTTTTCTTTAAATAACCTGTATTATTTCTGACCGCAGGAAGGATTTCTTTGCTTGAAATAGAGTAGGGTACCTTCCAGTAGGGATAAACCATGATCTGATGAACTTTGGATTTAAGCTGTGGGGTCTGATTTATTTCTGTACCAATTACAACTCTATGTATACTTTTCAGACTATCTCTTACGTAATACCTCAGTATGTATTCCGGTAAATTGACAAAAATATACTTAGAGGGGTATTTTTTCTGAGTTCGGTATTTATCGAGCGCCAAAGCAGCTCTGTAAATTTTATTCAAGGTACTCTCATTTAATGCTTTAGAAGTATATTTTCCGATCTTTCCATCAGGTTTCAGTCCATTATCTTTCTGAAAGATTTTAAGTGCTTCAAAAAACTCTTGCTCATCGCATAAACTGTCAAGTATATATCCTTTATAAAACAGTGATTGTCTGGACTTCGGAATGGCGCCAATTGAGTCCTCCTTCATTGGTTTTACTTTAAAAGTGTTCTCATCCAGAGGATATTTTTTAACATATTGATAGAGATGCTCCGCAAGAAATCTATAATTGGTGTCTGATGGTCCTTGCCTTAGAAAGAATTGATCCACGGATATTGTATCGGGAAGTGACAAAAGGGAATCAAATTTAATGCGATCGATCAAGCGCTGTTCACCGAATTTCTTTGTAGAATCTACGATCATCCCATAGTTCAGATCGTGCAGCATTAATGCTGACCTAACAGTACAAAATACCTCTTTGACAACGATCCTGTCTTCTTTTTTGTCATTAAAGCGAATTCTTGACCTTGGGATTCCAAACCATATCGAATGATTCAATGAAGAATCCAATTTGAGTCCTTTTTTGTTTAATTCATGTTCGTTAACCCAGATAGGTTTAAAGTCCAATGAATCATAAAGAGAAGTGAGCCATACTGATAACTTGGGATCTAATCCCAATTCTTTTAGTGCATTAGGCTGAATACATGCTTTCAATCTTTCTTCAAAGGGTATCTTTTCTTCAGTGACGATCTCGTCAACGATCTCTTCACCACTGGTTCCACAACCAGCTAAAAGAACTAAGGTACAGGCAAAAAGGACAAGCCAAAGTCTTATTTCAGCAACAAATCTCATAGATTCAGATGTAAGAGCAAAATAACATTTATTTTTGATATATGAGTTTTACAGCATTGTTCGTCATTATAGGTATCACAGGATTGATCTCCTGGCACGCTTTTTCAGATAACGCATTATTCGAGCGACTATTATTCTCGCCATACAGGATCAAGCATCACAAAGAGTATTATCGTTTTATGAGTAATATGTTGGTTCACTCTGATTTTACTCACTTGATATTCAACATGATATCACTATTCTTTTTAGGTGAAGCTTTAGAATACTTTTTCTTTCGTGATTATGGGATAACAATTGGTGAGATCCATTTCTTGAGTGTTTATTTTCTGGGAGGTCTTGCTTCTAATTTCTATGCTTATTTCAAACATCAAGACAATCCCAATTATAGGGCAGTTGGAGCTTCAGGAGCTGTCTCTGCGGTTATATTTGCCGCAATTTTGTGGTATCCTCAAATGGAATTGATGCTGTTCTTTATTCCTATTCCAATACCGGCTTATCTGTTTGGTCCAATTTATTTGGCATTTGAGTATGTTGCACACAAAAGAGGAAATAGCGGAATAGCACATGATGCGCACATCGGAGGAGCAATTTTTGGGATACTTTACGTATTAATTATTAATATTGACAAAGGAAAAGAATTCCTCAGTTATATTTTCTGATCCTATGCTATACATCAATAACAACGGGAGTATCTTACAGAATGAAGCGCCGACAATTCATGCCGGAAACAGAGGGCATGTGTATGGAGACGGAGTTTTTGAAAGCATCAGGATCATGAACGGGGTCCCATTAAATCTGGATAATCATATTCATAGATTGCTTGAAGGAGCAAAGGCGATCAAAATGCGTCCAGCTGGTTTTTTTACTTCGTCTTTTTTTGAAGAAAGAATAAAGGAACTTTGTGTGAAAAGTGAGATCACGGAAGGGGGGAGGTGTCGTATTTCATTAGACAGGGTATCTGGTGGTGCGTACAAACCTGAATCGAATGAATGCAACTATTTCATTGAAGTTTACCCTTATGACACCAATAATTTTGAATTGAATTCTAAAGGATTAGAGATTGATCTTTATGCTGATCTTAAAAAAGCCAAAAATTTTCTATCCAATTATAAGACTAAAAGCGGGTTGATTTATGTGATGGCCGCCATCAACGCGACGGAACGAAAGCTTGATGACGTTTTGATCAGCAATGATCGAGGTGGCATTTTGGAATCTTCGTCTTGTAATTTATTTGTTGTAAGCAATGGGGTTTTGTATACTCCTGGATTGGATGAAGGTTGCCTCGCGGGAACTATGCGAATGCAGATCATTAATTTGGCTCTAAAGAATGGAATAAAAGTGTATGAATGCAATATACTTCCTCAAAATCTCTTAGCTGCCGATGAGATCTTCCTGACCAATGCGATAAGAGGAATAAACTGGGTGAGTGGATATCGTACGAAGCGATACTTCAACAATATGTCCAGAAAGTTGGTCGCTTTATTAAATGATCATTGGGAATCCGAGTTCGAATCCAATAGTTAATCCCTCATTATCTAATGCCAATTTCAGATCGAAATAAGATCAAGATCGGAATGTACGTAGCCGTTGTGCTAAAGAAAGATCAGGGTACCGGTGATTTAACCGAAGGAGAGGTTAAAAATATTCTGACTAACTCTTCTTATCATCCTCATGGGATTAAAGTAAAGCTCACTGATGGTCAAGTCGGACGAGTGCAGGAAATTCTCGAGGAATAAATAGGGGAGACTTCAATGAATTATTACAATTCTGGATCGATTAATTGATTCATTCAAATCATACTGAATAATATATTGTCCTGATTCTAAGTTCTCAACGTTTAATGTCCCTGTACAGGTTGTCTTAAGAATTAAAGATCCGTCTAATCCATAGACTTGAACAAATGCTAATTCAGCAGAATCAAAAAGATAAACCTTGTCATTTGCGGGATTTGGATATACCGATGACAAATTTTCATTCTCCATTAAACCTACGTTAAAGACACAAGAGTCACAACTTTCAAGGAAAATACCTGAATCATAAATTCCATCATTTACGTCAGCAATTGCGATGATCAAATGATACGTTTCGCCAATTATCAGGTTAGCTTTTGCCTTGAGTACACTGGTATATCCATCATATTGTATGTATTGATCACTTTGATTAAAAGGAAAAGTAAATCCATCACCGTTATTTACATAATAAGTGCTGTTTGTGACTGGATTTATCGAGTTTATTCCGACAGTCTGTCCGTTTGGTAGAACTGCGATATTTTGCAAACCTGATATACCAGGACCAGATAAAAAAATGCCAAAAACATCGTTGAATGTTGAATTGTTTGGTGGCGCAAATTCTGGATATTCTTCGGATCCAAATACATAATCTATTTCAATAGAATCAATTAAAGGAGTAAAATCAAATTCTAAAACGGCTGCATTATATGAATTAGCACCGACTATTTGATTGAGTAATGAATAACCGGGAAAGCCATTATCTAAACCTGAATTTGCCTGATCATTTGGGCCAAATGGGCCGCTCATAGTATCTGTACAAGATCCTGTGGTAAGAATTAATCCTCTGTTCAAGCCAATGTTTGTTTGGCTTGCATCATATGATCCGGATGATTCATAAGCTCCAGTAAATTGGATATTTGCAACTTGATAATTGCTCCCTAGAAATTCTCCCCATTGAACTATGTTTTCTGGGGCAACATTTTCCGTCAGTAATTGTGTGTGGGCGTTCAGAGCAAAAAATGTCGAACATAGTAGAAGTCCTGTTTTCATAGTATCCAGTTTTAATAAAGGTATGATTTAGATTGAGTTGTTTAAGTTTATCAATCAATGAAAGCCACAATTAAATACACGATATAAATGTCTTATAATTAATATTATGTTAAATATAATTATTTCATGATTATCTCTTGGATAGTTACAACATCTTCCATTCGTCCATTAAACTGATTTATTATTAGCGACATCTGTCTAGAATATCGAACAAAATCGAACTATATATTTTCTGTAGAATTTAACCCAAATAATTTTATTTAGGTTTTTGCTATGAATATAATATTACTTTTTCCAACTCTCGTAACCACCAGAAAGATCATAAACTTCCTTGAACCCCATTTCTTTTAGCATACTCGCAGTTTGTCCACTTCTTCCTCCTTTGGCGCAGTACACTAATACAGGTTTCGTTTTGTCTAATTTGGCCATATTACTTTGAAAATCAGACCTGTAAAAATCAAAATTCTTCGCATTTCCAATATGTCCTGCGTTGTATTCATCTTTTGTTCTGACATCAATTAACTGGGCATCAGTTTGCTTCATCACGTTCTCAAACTCTTTCTGACCAACGACCTTGTTGATTACTGAAGTTTGTTGTTTCTTTTGACTTGTTGATTGTGCTTCACCAC
Organism: Crocinitomicaceae bacterium; assembly: GCA_023253775.1. GTDB lineage: Bacteria > Bacteroidota > Bacteroidia > Flavobacteriales_D > Crocinitomicaceae > M0103. The sequence goes on along the minus strand of JALRFI010000120.1, from coordinate 6,804 downwards.
ATGATAGTATACCAAATAGTAAAATTGATATTATCAGGATCTTCTTCATAATTAGATTTTTGTCAAAGTAAGTCAAATTTAAAAATTGACTTCGTTACGTAAGTTACAAATGAAAATTAATTAGTTTGCTTATTTTTGATCATGCCGTTTAGACTATTTTTTGGTCAATTTCTAATTGCTCTGTTCATTTCATCTCACCTTTTTAGAGAACTGATCTATGATTGGTTTCATTTTCTATAGAATTTAATCATTAATGTTATCCAAAGAAGAGCGTAAACAATTGAATATTGATTTCTGGGGTCAGTTCAAATCTGAAATGAGAAAGATCCGCTCATCAAATGGAAAGAAAATGAACTGGATCAACTATCCCACAGATGTGAAGAATACCTATTTAAGGGTTGTAACTGAAAGCAATTGTGTTTCCTTGTGTTTCGATATCCAGTTTAAAGATCAAGGTATTCAGTCGATTGTTTGGGAACAACTAATGGAGCTAAGAAAGGTGCTTGAATCAGAAATGGAATACCCTACCCTATGGGAAGGGAACAAGATCTCACCTAATGGGTTAAATATTGGAAGGATCTCATGGACCTTGTCAGATGTGAATTACTATGACAAAAGCCAATGGGATAAAATCATTGAATTCTTAAAACAACGAATGATCGAATTTGATCATTTTTATCAGGAATTCAAGGAGATATTGATAACCCTCGTTGATTAATCGTATTTTTGAATTATGAGATTTACTTTTGTATTTGCATTTTTAATTCCTCTATGCGCTGTGGGACAGAACACTCTGCTTCAAGAGGATTTTGAATCAGGAATTCCTCTTAGTTATTCCATCATTGATAATGACGGCTTAAATGTTGCCAATGCAGTTTCAGAATTTACGGCCGCCTGGATTCCTTACGAAGAGCCCGGAAATAACTCCAATCATTGTGCTGCTTCGACTTCGTTTTTTGAACCAGTTGGTGTGTCGGATCGTTGGTTGATTCTACCTCAATTGTCTTTAGGAGGTTTTGGGAATTCTATTTCCTGGGAAGCAAGGTCACATGATCCATCATTCCCAGATAGCTATCTTGTTATGGTGTCTACGACGGATGATCAATTGGTGAGTTTTACAGATACTATCGGTTACGTTCAGGAAGAATATGACGCTTGGACATTTCGTTCGGTGGATCTGAGCACTGAAGGATATGACGGGCAAAATATATACGTCGCATTTATTAATCATACCTATGACGGTTTCAAGTTATATCTAGATAATATTACTGTTACAACTGATGATCCAGCCGGAATACAAGACTTAACAATAGACGTAACAGTCTATCCTAATCCTACAGCTGATTTTATTACCATTAAGAGTGAGTATACCATCGAGTTGAATGAGATCCTTGATTTAAAGGGCAATTTGCTTATTAAGGAAAAGGAAAGTAAGTTGGACCTATTGCATTTGACTCCAGGGATTTACTTTTTAAGATCCATTTCTCAAGGTCGAAGTGCGTTAACCAAAATTGTGAAGTACTAAAGCTCCGGGAAAGGCCGAAGGATCAGGGTATACCGCAGATCCGATTCTTTTGATGGCACCAATACTACTTTATCTTCTTCAAGCTCTTTAATTTTGAAGTCCCAAACTTCTTTGTTAAAATAAAACCTCATTTCTCTTTCTGTAGAGTACACTGAATACTCACCTTTTTTACCGGCCACTTCCCCAAGTGCCTTGATACTGTGAAATAGGCATTTTCCATTTGAATAAAAGACGAGTATATCCTTTTCCTTATTTTCTTTAGGTGCAAAGTTTTCTTTTCCGACTATAACTTGATCAAGAACCCAAACTTTACTGTTGTTGTCATGAAACAATGATCCCAGATTGATCGACTTCATCTTTACTCCTTGTGTGCAAGAAGCGAAAGTTAAGGCAAGCATCAAATATTTCAATTTGCACATTAGAATATCATTTGATTATCAGTGATCTCTTTTTTGATCTCAATAGCCATAGAATCTTTGAATTGAGCTTTCACAGGTCCACCCCAGTTTACTCCTTCAATTACTTCTACGGATAAGAATTCATATTTACCATTCACCCATTGAAAATAACAATTGTAAAAGACCTCCTCCCCTTCTTCATTATCATTGAAACGTAGCAGAAGGTCATCATGGCCTGTACTGGATTTCCTTCGTCCGATTAGGTTGGCAACGAAACCATTGACTTTAATCAATTGGCCTTGTTCTCGCACAAAAATGAGTAGTCTTCTCAGTGGAAAACCATTTACCTTCGATTTTACCTGAAGCATAAAGCCATTTTTCAATTCAACCCCTTTCGATAACTTATGAAATTTAAAGAAAAAAGGACTGCAAGATGGATTCAGATAATCAAGTGTATCCGTAATTTCGCCATTACACAAATTAAGCTCAATCAATAATTCCTTCATTACTGGATCAGAAAATTGAGTCTCATCGAAAAGGGTTTCTATCCCAATTACGTCTTGCGAGTTAGTTGCAGGATCATTCTTTGATTGATCAATGTCTTCTGGATCTCCACAGCTGAATAGTGCAATTACAGGAAGGATAAATGCAATAAAAGTGTGCGATGCGGATGGTCTACTCATGGGGATAAAACTGAAATATTTATAAAAGTAACATTATGGGAATACAGCTAATGCAAGACTCATTGATTTTTCAAATTCCATTTCATCAACACCATGCTCTATGGATTTTGAATTAAAAAAGGTGATCATTTCTTCTGTAGGCATATTTCCTGTTAGATCATCTTTCGCCATTGGGCAACCGCCAAAACCCTTAATAGCCCCATCAAATCTTCTGCAGCCCGCATTGTAAGCAGATTCGACTATAAGCTGGGCATATTCAGGTCGAGTATGTAGGTGCGCCCCAAACTCTACTTCAGGCATTGAAGGAATAAGAGCTCTGAATAAATAATGTACACTTTCCAGAGTTGCAGCTCCTATTGTATCAGAGAGGGCCATGATTTTAACTCCAAGGTCCTCGTTCAATCTTTTAGCCCATTTTAGAACAATATCAGCACTCCATTCCTCTCCATAAGGATTCCCGAAGCCCATTGAAAGATAAACTACCAATTCCTTTTTATTTTCTACACAAAGGTTCGAAATTGCCTCTACCCTTTTGAATGACTCTTCAATGGTTGCATTGGTATTCCTTAATTGAAACTCTTCAGAAACAGAAAAAGGGTATCCTAAATAGTTGATCTCGCTAAATTGAACAGCATCTTCAGCACCTCTCTCATTTGCAATAATTGCGAGGAGTTTCGAGTTCGTGTTTTTTAGGTCTAGCTTTGATAGTACTTCTGCAGTATCGCGCATCTGAGGTATGGCCTTAGGAGAAACGAAGCTACCGAAGTCGATCGTGTCAAATCCACATTTCAAAAGTTGATTGATGTAATCAGCCTTCAAATTTGTTGGGATATAATCATGTAATCCCTGCATTGCATCTCTCGGACATTCTACCAGTTTTAATGTACTCATGACTTCACTTCATTTAGCAGTTCTTTATTGATCTTCTTCACAAGCCCTGGACCCTTATAGATAAATCCGGTATAAAGCTGAACAAGGCTTGCTCCAGCATTCAGCTTTTCAATTGCATCTTTGGGTGAATGTATCCCCCCCACACCAATTATAGGAAATGCTCCATTGGATTTTTGATGCAAATAGGCAATTACCTCCGTGGATCTGGATGTTAAAGGTTTACCTGAAACTCCTCCAGCGCCAATCTTTTCTACCATTTTCTGATCACTTTTCAAGTTATCTCTAGATATGGTAGTATTGGTTGCAATTACCCCATCAATTCCAACTTCAGTTACTATTAAAATGATGTCATCCAACTGTTCATTGGTCAGATCCGGTGCAATCTTTAAAAGAATTGGTTTTGAATGATCCTTTTCACTTCTCTCATTTTTAAGCTTAGAAAGTAATGCCATTAGCGGCTCTTTCTCTTGGAGAGCTCTTAAATTAGGAGTATTGGGCGAAGATACATTTACTACAAAATAGTCTACGTATGGATATAGTTCATTAAAACATAAGATATAGTCATTATCCGCTTCTTCATTCGGGGTAACTTTGTTTTTCCCTATGTTACCACCTATTAAAAGATCTGTTTTTCGTTTATTTAGATTTTCAACCGCTAACTCCATTCCGCCGTTATTGAAACCCATGCGATTAATGATCGCATTATCTTTTTTTAATCTAAACAACCTTGGCTTATCATTGCCAGGCTGACCCTTCGGAGTAACTGTACCAATCTCAATAAAACCAAATCCACAATGAGCCAGATCGTTGTACATGGTTGCATTTTTGTCAAATCCAGCGGCTAATCCGACAGGATTCTTAAATGTTAATCCAAAAACGGTTCTTTCTAGTCTCTTGTCTTCAATTACGTAAAAGCTTCTCCATAATGCTCTTACTCCTGGTATTTTCAAGATAAAGTGAAGGAAGTTAGTTGTAAAGTAATGTACCTTTTCAGGGTCAAAAAGAAATAGGAAGGATCTTAGAATTGAATACATAATGAATCTTTCAGCAAAAGTATCTATGCAAAACGAGGTGACCGAAGCCACCTCATTTCTTTATTTAAAATCTTATTAACATTAGAACTTGTAACGTCCTCTGTTCCACTGATAGCTTCTCCTTTGCTTCGCGTAATCCTTATAGGTTATATTACGCTGGAAAGTCAAATTCAGATAATAGTATGCATCTTTTTGAGGTTGGCCTCTCATTTGTCCAGGAGCAAACCAGTTGGTGTTGTTTACTGAAGGATTCGAAAGGTATGCAGCCTCCGGTGATCCTAACTTGCTAGGATCATAATAGAAGCCATGAACATCATCGATATAATCAGAGAACGTCTTAACATAGGTAGCTTCAACTCCCATTCTCCACATTCTTCCAAGACCCCATCTAAAACCAATTCCCATCGGAATAGTTAAGGAGAAGGGTTTGTATTGTTTCGGAGGAGTATACATGTAAGGATCTTCACCATTTCCTGGATAAACCATCAATGGGTCCATTCCTTGGCCTTCCGTATTCAAAGGACGCAGTTCAACCCAACTGCCATCCAAATTGGCCTTTGGATTGAAATAGTTAATACCTACTCCTGCAAAAACATAAATTTGTTCGTTATGGTCTTTAAACCCTTTGTGTCCAGGCAGTTTGTATCGAGCTCCAAACTTTTCGTTAGCAAAAATAATTGCCTCAATTCTCTGATTCAATTCAAGAATAATCGATCGGAAATGAAGATTCCTACTATTTCTGATTACCTCATTTGTTAAAGCATCGTTCCCTCTCAACATTCCTGCATGGAAATTAGTTGAAGTAGCCCAAAAAGGATGGAAACGATAACGATACCCAACATAACCACCTATGCTTGTGGAGGGAAAGTCAATGTCTACAAGTGAATAATCAGTTCCAATCCTGTCCCTGCCTCCTAAATCACCTGTGAACTGAGTTGCCCCGAATCCGAAAGCGATCTCTTTTTTGTTCAAAGACCAATTCCTCTGTGTGTTAAAATTTGTATGCTGAGTAAACACTAATGTAGTACTTAGCAGTATGGTCATTGAAAGTATAAAATTCTTCATCGAGTTCTGAAAAACAGCTATTAAATCGCTAATTTAATAAATGTAATCCGCTCAGACCAAATAAAATTATTTAATTTTCAAGACAAGCTTGTGGAATAATATTCTATCCGTTGATCTCTAACCAAAAATTCATCGAAGGTAATGCGATGATTCCTTTCTCAGAATCTGCATTAATGTTAGTGATAAAGATCATTTGAGAAAATCCTGCAGCACTGATCTCTTCGCACACCGATTCAGGAATCTTGTTTCCAACAACATCTATTTCTTTATTTTTGTTTCCTGATGCGTATTGAATCTTAAACTTTTTAATAGATACGTCTCTCCCAGCTATTATTCCATTAGGGTCGCACAACTCAAGATGTGTAATTGAACCATTGAATTTACCTGAAATCGACGGCATCTGTGCGTTTCGAGATAATGCCAATTCGTTTATCAATGACTTTTCTGGGCTATCGTTTTCTTCAACTTCCCTTTCGTGAGAAATAATCCTTGTAGTACTTTGTTTGTCTTTCATAACATTTGAATACGGACTTACTTCTTTTACAGGGGCTTTAGTCTGCTGGTTCGTGGCGAGTAAATGGTCGGTAGTCAATATGTTCTTTGGCAATTCAACTGAGACCGCAGTAATATTGGTGGAACTTTGAATATTATTATTTCCTGTATTATTAGACTCAAAATCAGACAATAAAAACATTGAAGCTGTCGCAATACTTGCAATTCCTATGCCGCCATAGAAAAACGTTTTTTTCCATAAAAAGTCAGAATAATGCTTGTGCATTTTGACGACTGAAGTAAAGTCTTGTTTTTGTTGGATGTAAGCCGAGGAAATCGGCTCACGATCCAGGTTAACTTTTTTTATTTCCATTTTTTTTATCAGTAGCGTAAAATAGTTGTTTCAGTTTTTCTAAAGCTCTGAATGCTTTTACTTTTGCATTGTTTTCGGTTATGTCCAGAATTTCTCCGATCTCTCGAAAAGATCTTTTTTCAAAAAACCGCAATTCAATCAATTGCATATCTTTTTCCTTTAGTTTGGGTAGACATTCGAAAAGTCTATTTTTATTCATTTCTGATCCATCTTCTTCAAACTCATCGATGAGCTCAAACAGCTGATAAGAATCAATATTTACTGTTCTCTGCGCTTTTCGATCCCTAAAAGATTGATAAAGCTCACTTTTTGCAATTCGATAAAGCCAAGAGGAAAATGGTAC
>JALRFI010000131.1 GCA_023253775.1 Crocinitomicaceae bacterium | reverse complement strand
CCAAATTATCGCTCATTTCTTCATAGGATAATAACTCCTGATCCACATTCATATAATTGAACGGCTTGAAGCCTGCTAGAAAAGAACCTGACAATAGTAAACGATACCTGTTCTTTTCGGATTCCTTTTTAAATAGACGCTGAAGAGAGATCTCAAGACCAGCTTCACCACCATACACAAACCCGGTTTGTTTTTGAGAAGTACGATAGGCATGTTCTGAACCGTCATCGTTTTGATCATTCCAGTTTACTGTTCCATCCCAGTATTTCACATCTGTTTTCGTTCGCATCCTTAATATTCCAAGCTGAGGTGTCCCAAAAAAGCGAAGTGCCCTGAAATCTTTTCCAGCCATGATCTTAGTTCCGAGTAGGTATTTTTGATATCCGCTTTTATAAGTAGCGTCTGCCGGGTACCAATATCCGTTTTTATAATAATAAATACCAGTACTATTTTCAGAAGCGTAATTTCCCCATAGCGCCTTAAATTCAATGTAAAAAGGTGAGCCAATCACCGGACTTTGGGCGATGGAGAATCCAAGATTCGCAGAGGTCTCCATGTATGGCATGGCATCTTTAAAAGGAGAGTCAATATTCAACTGAAGTCCAAATTGAGTCCCCATGAGTGAGCCTTTGCTTTCAGATTGAGATTGTGTGATAAATGGTGTTAAATAAAATAAAATCAACACGAAAAAGAAAAACCTGTTCAAATAATGTCTCATAATTACGTTATATGATCTGCAAAACCTCATATTTATACCATTCAAATTTTAGAAATGGATATCTTTGACCCATGCATTCTAGTGGCATAAAATTCATTCTTACAGATATCGAAGGTACAACAACTTCTGTGAAGTTTGTATATGATATTCTTTTCCCTTACTTCAGAAAGAACATCGGGAAATTAAAAGGAATGTTGAATTTGCCAGACGTTCAAAAGGCATTCAAGCAAACTGTTGAATTGGCTGCTTCACTGGAAAATAAAAAACTTAATTCCGTTGATGATATTATCAATACCCTTTATCGCTGGAGTGAAGAGGATCGAAAGATCACTCCTTTAAAGGCTCTTCAAGGAATTCTTTGGGATGAAGGATATAAGTCAGGAGAAATAAAGGGACATGTGTATCCAGATGTTCAACCTGCTTTGGAGTCCTGGAAAAATCAAGGAATTGAAATGGGTGTGTTTTCCTCGGGGTCGGTAGCAGCTCAGAAATTGATCTTTGGGTACAGTGAAGCTGGTGATCTGACTCCTTATTTTGTAGCTTATTTTGACACCAATACAGGTGGGAAAAGAGAAACTGAAACCTATCTTAAGATCGCTGAAGAATTGGGATATGCACCGAACGAAATGCTCTTTCTATCGGATATCATTGAAGAATTGGAAGTTGCAAAAGCTTCAGGAATGCATACCATCCAATTGACTCGTCCAGGTACAGAATTTAGTTGGCCGGATCATGTGAATGACTTTTCAGAAATTACAATAGCAAACTAAAGCAATGGCAAAATTCAGAACCATCTGGACAACAGAGGATCGATATGTAGAAGTGATCGATCAGCGCAAGTTGCCGCATGAATTCGTTACAGAAAAGCTGGAGACGTATGATGAAGCAGAAGAGGCGATCAAAGATATGACCGTAAGAGGCGCACCTCTGATCGGAGCGACTGCAGCATATGGGATCTATCTTGCAGTTCGCGAAATGATCGAGGATGAATTGGATGGTTCCTTTCTGGATGAAGCATTTTCTGCTTTACGTGCTTCTCGTCCAACTGCAGTTAATTTGTTCTGGGCGCTTGATCGTATGAGAGAGGCATTGGACAATTGCGAAGGAAATTTTCTGGAGACTGCATGGAATACGGCCAATGCAATAGTTGAGGATGATGTTGAAACATGTCGCATGATTGGTGTTCATGGTTTACCAATTATTGAAGAGCTCTCCAAGCGTAAAAGCGGAGAGGTTGTAAATATCCTTACGCATTGCAATGCCGGAATGCTGGGATGTATCGAATGGGGTACGATCACTTCACCGATCTATCAGGCGATGGAGAAAGGCATCAAGGTGCACGTTTGGGTGGATGAAACCAGACCGCGCAACCAGGGATCTAATTTGACGGCCTATGAGCTTACTCGTCACGGTGTTCCACATACATTGATCGTAGATAATGCCGGTGGACATTTAATGCAACATGGCATGGTTGACATGGTCATTGTGGGAACAGATCGTACCACCCGAAATGGGGATGTAGCCAACAAAATTGGAACTTATCTGAAAGCTTTGGCTGCGAACGATAATGGGATTCCATTTTATGTAGCTTTACCATCAACCACACTTGATATGTCGATCAGAGACGGATTAAAAGAAATTCCGATCGAAGAGAGAAATCAGGATGAGGTGCGCTACATGATCGGTAAAGGTCCTTCGGGAGAAATCCAACCGGTTTTGATCTGTCCTGAAACGACTCCTGCGAGCAACTATGGTTTTGACGTTACTCCGGCAAGATTGGTAACAGCGATTATTACGGATCGTGGAATCTGTGACGCCAGTGAGAAAGGTTTACTTACTTTATATCCGGAGTATAAATAGAAGTATTTTACACCTCTCTTTCCATTAGGTAAGCAGCAAGTCCTTTGAGCATCATTTTCTGTGAATCATTGACGCTAATCTGATCAAGGGCAGTTAGAGCGAATTGATAGTGTCGTTGCATTTCGGCCTCGCAGGCTAAACGAGCTCCAGTGATCTCATACAATTCTTTTGTACGACTTACTTTTAGCTCAAGATCGTCAAGAGTACTCAATTGCTTTAAAACTTCCTTTTGCGAGAGATCCGATAAGGCGATACCCTTTACATTTAACAATGTCTTTTTATTTGAAATGACATCTCCTCCAACTTGCTTTCCAAACTTTTCAGGGTCAGCATAGAGGTCCAGGATGTCGTCTTTGATCTGAAAAGCGATGCCGATATGTTGACCAAAATCATAAATCAATTTTCGATCACTTAATGATGCTCCTGAAAGAATTGAACCCATTTCCAATGCACAACCCAATAACACAGAAGTTTTTAAACGAATCATTTCGATGTATTCCTCTTCTGTCACATCCGAACGTGATTCGAAATCCATATCCATTTGCTGTCCTTCACAAACTTCAATTGCGGTTCTGTTGAACAGCTCCATGACCTCAGCCAAATGCTCGCTGCCCTGCTCACAGATCAACTGATAGGCCTTTACAAAAAGTACATCACCAGACAGGATCCCAATGTTTTGATTCCACTTTTCATGAACCGTAGCTTTACCTCGTCGAAGAGGAGCCTCGTCCATAATGTCATCATGGATCAATGTGAAATTGTGAAAGACTTCAATTGCAGTTGCTGCTTTGATCACCTTTTCTTTTTCAAGTCCGAAAAGTTCAGCGCCTAAAAGAGTTAGCACAGGACGTAAGCGTTTACCACCTAAAGCCATGAAGTATCTTAGCGGAGCATACAGATTATCCGGACTGACAGGAAGATCGATGGCTTCAATTTCCTTTTCGATCAATTCCGTGTATGTGCTAAGTTCTTTCATTATTTTTTGATCAGATTCATCAAATAGGTACCGTATCCACTTTTAACAAGTGGTTGGGCAATTTGTTTCAATTGCTCTGCATTGATGAACCCATTCCTGAATGCGATCTCTTCAATACAACCGATCTTCAAACCTTGACGTTCTTCGATCACCTGAACAAATTGACCAGCTTGCATTAAAGAAGTAAATGTGCCGGTATCCAACCACGCAGTTCCTCGGTCAAGTATAGCTACTTTAAGCTTCCCTTGACGCAGATATTCAGCATTTACATCTGTGATCTCGTATTCACCACGTGCTGATGGTTTCAAATTCTTAGCAATTTGAACAACGCTATTGTCGTAAAAATATAAACCGGGTACAGCGTAATTTGATTTTGGATTCTTTGGTTTTTCTTCAATGGAAACTACATTCATTTCCTCATCGAACTCAACAACTCCGTAACGTTCAGGATCGCTAACGTGATAGGCATATACAACTCCTCCATCCGGATCATTATTCTCTCTAAGTAGGTGATTCATTCCTATGCCATAAAAAATATTGTCTCCAAGGATCAACGCAACCTTATCTTTGCCAATAAACTCTTCACCGATTACAAATGCTTGAGCAAGTCCGTTAGGAACTTCTTGCACCGCATAAGTGAATTCACACCCCAATCGACTTCCATCATCAAGTAGTTTTTCAAAATGAGGTAGGTCATGTGGTGTAGATATAATTAAAATCTCTCTGATTCCAGCACTCATCAAAATACTAAGCGGATAATAGATCATCGGCTTATCATAGATGGGCATCAATTGTTTGGACACTGCAAGCGTTAATGGGTGTAAACGAGTACCGGAGCCGCCAGCTAATATAATTCCTTTCATGAGGTCAGGTTAATTAGTTTTCGTCATCGCCAAACTCGAGTTCGCTCCAGTCGATCTCGCTTTCTTCATTGTATGCTTCGAAGTAAGGTTCTTCAAAGGATTTTGTGGTGATGATCTTTTCAAGTGAAAGTAACAAGGATGGTAGCAATAACAAGTTAGTGATCATTGCAAAAAGCAGTGTAATTGAAACAAGTAATCCTAACGCCTGAGTTCCTCCAAATTGCGAGAAAGTGAATACCGAGAATCCACAAAATAAGATGATCGAAGTATAAAACATTCCTAATCCGGATTCACGAAGTGCAAGGATCACACATTGTTTCAAATCCCATTGTTTGCTTTTCAATTCTTGACGATACTTTGCAAGATAATGGATCGTATCATCAACTGAAATACCAAATGCGATTGAGAAAACCAGCAGTGTAGATGGTTTCAGTGGAATTCCAAACCACCCCATGATCCCTCCGGTAAATAGCAGAGGAAGCATGTTCGGGATCATTGAAATAACAACCATTCGCCAGCTTCTGAATAACAATGCCATCAAAACACCAATGATCAAAACAGCAAACATCAAACTGGTGATCAGGTTCTGCACAAGATACTGTGTTCCTTCAGATGCAACCACAGAAGTCCCTGTTAAGGTAATATCATAGTATTCTTTGTCAATGGCAGTGCGAAGCAGATCACTGAAGTTTTCTTTTTGATAATAATCTTTTACCAGTTCAGGATCACTATCGAATTTGAATTGTATATCTTCATTCCCATTCGCGATAACAGCTGTAAGGCTATTAAAGATTGCCGGATTACGTTCAAGTATTGAATCAACATAAGACAAATTCCCTTTAGATACCTTTTTGAAATACTTTTCAAGATCAGGTTTTTCAGGGTTCATGATCGTATCAATTCGATAACGAATGGTCTTTACTTTATCTGCGATCTCATATGAACCGAGGTCTTTCATCTGACATCTCACACGTAGAGTTGTGTTACTCGTATCAACAAGTTCCTTTGCTGTAACACCGCCACCATTGGCATTGGTCATGTTGAAATTGTCCAGATACTTCTTAAGTCTTGATTTGTCTCGATTGGAGATCAGGGTATAACGATCAGGGTCATTGCCGTAGTAGGCCATGTTGATTACCTTAATGAAATCAACTACGGACAGACTTTTTGAAAAAAGTGAATCTTCTTTGAAAACACCTTGAACTTGCTCGATTTTTTCAAGAGAAGATCTTTTCATTAATCGACCTCTTTCCTTGTAATTGATCATTACCTCGAAAGGAATGGCCCCTCCGAAGTTTTTTTCAATGAATTGAACATCTGTTAGGATCTTGTCGCCTTCGGGAAGATCGCCAGTAAGATTCCCTGTAGCTTTGATCTGATAAAGCCCCATGAAGCAAACAACCGCAATAATTGCAGAAATAACATAGACCCATGTTCGCTTTTTGCTGGTAATATAAACCAATGTTTCGATCAGGCCGGAAGCCATTCGTCTGTCCAGATGTTTTAGATGTCTTTGCTTTGGAGCTTTTGAGAATGAAGCAAAAATAGGAAGCAAACATAACGACAGGAAGAACACCATGATAATGTTCAACGCAGCAGTCTGGCCAAATTCGATCAACTTATCCGAACCCGTAAATGCAAAGGTCAAGAAACCTACAGCAGTCGTAAAATTGGTCAGAAAAGTTGCCAATCCAATTTTCTGGATCACACGAGAGAGTGCCTTTAGTTTATTGCCATGATCTTTTACTTCCTGATGGAATTTGGTAAGCAGGAAAATACAGTTTGGTATTCCAATCACGATCATTAAAGGCGGAATCAATGCCATCAAAATGGTCAGGTTATATCCAAAGAAGGCCATACTTCCCATAGCCCAGATTACGGCAATAATCACCACCGATCCACAGATCAGAACAACTCTGAACGATCTAAAGAAAAGATAAAGAAGGATCGAAGTAACCAGGAAAGAAAGTCCAATGAAAATAAACATCTCTCCTTGAATTCTCTTCGCTATCTGTACACGTAAATGCGGTAAACCTGCAAAATGGAATTCTCCGAAATAAGGTTTGTAAGAATTGGCAAGATCTTCAATATCAGCAACTACGTTCCATTTTTTCTGATCAGAAAGAAACCTTTCCTCGATCGCAACCATCATCAATGATACGTTAGTTGTATCATTGTACAGCATCTGATTATAAATTGGATTTCGTCTGATCTCTTCTTTGATCTCTGTGATCGATTTTTCCTGATAAGTAACATCCGAAAATATGCGCTGAGATTCAAATTTATTTTCCTCAATATTATTCTTGATGGTAAAAAGTGTCGCTTCCGAAATGATCGATTCTACACCATCGAATGTGAGTATGGAATCTCCTAACTCTTTCCACTTTAAGAAATTTTGTTCAGTATATAGTGAATCGGTTTGAATAGCGATAACAAGCGTAGCACCGTCTTCACCAAACATTTCTTTAAACTTCGTATAGTTTCTGGTCGTGCTGGAATCTTTTGGAAGTATGATCCCATGTTTGTTTTCCAGCTTTAATGAAGTAATCGCATAATACCCAAAGAAAACAGTCATCAAGGTAATTACCCCGATGATAAAAAATCGATTTCTAAGAATAATATTAGCGATGGATTGCCACATTTACTTCCGATTGAGGGCTACAAAAGTAATCAAAATAAAAAAGAACCTCAGGGTTTCAGATCATTAGAAAGCCATTCAAAAAATTCTCTTTGCCAGAGCAATCCATTTTGTGGACTCATGACCCAGTGGCCCTCTGTTGGGAAATACAGGTATTTACTTTTCAAACCAAGAAGTTTTGCAGCTTGAAATGCTTGCATACCCTCACTTTCAGGTACTCTGAAGTCCATTCCCCCATGAATCACCATGATTGGTGTATTCCAGTTCTGTACGTATCTGTGAGGGCTGAATTTTTCGTAGTTTTCCTTGTTGACATCCAGCCAATATGGGCCTCCATGATCCCAGTCGGCAAAGAACAATTCTTCGGTTGTTCCATACCAGCTTTCCAAGTTGAAAAGACCACAATGCTAGATGAATGTTGTGAACCTGTTCTCGTGAATTCCAGCTAGCATGTAAACAGAATATCCTCCATATGAGGCCCCCACTGCTCCAATTCTGTCCTTGTCAACATAGGATAATTTAGCTGCTTCATCTGTTGCAATGAGATAATCTTGCATGGCTTGTCCACCCCAATCTTTAGAGATGGCATCATTCCATTCCTGACCGAATCCAGGTAAGCCTCTTCTGTTGGGTGCAATTACGACATATCCCTGTGACGCCATAAGTGCAAGATTCCATCGGTAAGAGAAGAACTGACTCAATGCGCTTTGAGGGCCACCTTGACAATAAAGTAAGGCGGGATGTTTTTTCGTTTTATCCATATTTGGTGGCTGAACCATCCAAACAAGCATCTTTTTTCCGTCATTTGTGGTTACCCAGGTCTCTTCAACTGTCGGAAGGGTAATATCCTTCAGCAAATCCCGATTGACGTTTGTTAATCTGGTTTCAACACCCCTATTAACTGTTATCTTAAATAGATCTGTAGGGGCAATCATTGATTGTCTTCCAACAACTAAAACATCTCCATAAATGGACATCGATACATGATCGTATTGTCCTTTGGTTAGCTGCCTGATTTTTCCATTTGATATGGTCACTTCAAAGATCTGTTCTGTACCATTGATTGGGGCAATAAAATAGATTTTTGAACCGTCTGAATTCCACAAATACGAACCAACTGTAACATCGATGCCAGCAGTAAGATTGATATTTTTTCCGTCTAGACCTCTGATCATCAGGTTATTTTTATCAGCTTCAAAGCCATCTCTCTGCATTGCAGTCCAAGCCATGATTCCATTGGAAGAAAAGGAAGGATTGTTATCATAACCCTTATTGTCAGGAGTGAGATTCGTAGTAGCACCTGTTTCTATGTCGTAGCTGTATAAATCACTGTTCGTGCTTCTTGCAAACTCAATCCCTTTCTTTTTCTTAGAGGTATAAATGACCTTTTTACCGTCAATCGAAAACGTAAACTGTTCAGTTCCTCCAAATGGAGGTAAGATCCCATCAAAAGGTTCATTCAAAAGAATGTCTTTCCCTATTGGATCAACATTGATATTATTGTTTTCTGAACGTACCGAATGAAGAAACAAATGTCTTGATTTGTAATCATCAAAATGATCCCAGTGTCTGTACATTAGATCGTCCTCAATCCTTGCATTCGCCTTTGGGAGATCAGCATATTTGTCCTGCACGGTGCTTTTTGTTTTAATTGCCTGAATAGTGATCAATTGATTTTCATTATTTGAAAGTTTAAATCCCTCAATCTCTGCATCCGCACTGAAAGAGGAGACCATTGTTTTATTAGCTCCTGTAAACTCCATTTTATAAATCTGTAAACCACCGGTTTCTGCTGTCATGAACCAGATCATATTGTTTTTTCCCCATTGAGCTTCCATTTCCGAGAAAGGGGTGTTAGTGATCTGTGATTGTGAACCTGTTTTAAGATCAATTAGGAAAAGATCGGTATTCCCTTTATTGGCATCCATGTCAAAAGATCGCAATGAAAAAAGGACCTTCGTCCCGTCAGGAGAAATGGTCCCGCCGGATAATCTTTTTAGTTTCCACAATAGCTCAGGAGTAAGCACATTTTGTGCGAACGAGGATAAGGATACAGCGAAAAAAGCCAATCCAATAAAAAATATTTTCATTCCGTTTATTTTAGGTAGATGAAGATACAAATTTCGTGGTACTAAGGGGTTTTGAACCATTGATTTCTTCGACCTATTATGCAACGATGAAAGCAGCAATAGGATAATTTCAGACAGTAAAAGGATAGTTGAATTATAGAAGAGTTTATCGCTAAATGCAATAACTTTTATTGACATGAAAATAAGTTAATTTACTCCAAGTCAATCAATAATAGATTTCCAGTAAAATTGGTTTAGAAGATCCTTTGATCATTTCATCGATTTCTAAGAAAAAATTCTCGGAGAGCATTGGACATCCTAGACTATTACATATAGGATAGGTTTGTTCATCATCAGGTACACAAGAGTATCTGTGAAGCACTACTGCTCTTTCAAATGCCTTGTTATTGGTTGGCTCTAATCCGTGTAACTTATAGCTTCTCCCGAAATTTCCATAGTATGCACTTCCGATTTTGTAAATACCAAGAGAAGAGCAGTAACTGTTCGGGACATTACTAAAGATCAAACTGTCGGATGAATTAGTTTCAGATCCACTACCATGTGTGGTTAGGCCCTTTTTTATAATTTGTCCAGATTCAAGATCTACAACGAAAAAACGTTTTTTACCGGAATGGACGCGCATATCGATAAAAAAAGCGAATTGCTCTTGGTAGTCCCGATTAGTTTTTAAGAAATCATTCAATTTTGCAGTGTGCTCTCGAACACGTTCAAATATGATTAGTGAATCATTCCCTTTACCCAGCGAAGTTGCTAGCGAATCAGGAGGGTTTATTTTTGAAGTTGCTGAAAAGCAAGAGTGCAGACCAAGTATTAATAGGGTAAAAATGAAAATAAATTTCATGGATCTAATTTTGAATAAAATTCATTTAATCCGAAAAGTAACAACTTGTTTTAGAAATTCTTCTGATCCAGAATTACAGCCATTTGATTTCGTAATTTTTGAGCCTCCTGTGCTGCGATTTCAGCGAAATCCTTACCCAAGGATGCGTAAATTATTCCTCGTGAAGAGTTCACAAGAAGACCACAATCTTTATTCCATCCGTACTGGCAGACATCCTCCAGAGAACCTCCTTGAGCTCCGACTCCCGGTACAAGGAAAAAATGATCGGGCACTAAATTTCTAACTTCTCCGATCCCTTCTGCTCTTGTAGCGCCGACAACGAACATTAGATTATCTTTTGTTCCCCAATCAGCAGATTTTTTAAGAACATGCTTGAATAGTTCTTCGCCTTTTTCATCGCGAATCATTTGAAAGTCAAGTGCTCCCTTATTTGAAGTAAGGGCAAGCAGGATTACCCATTTATTTTCGAATTCAAGGAATGGTGTAACACTGTCTTCACCCATATAAGGTGCGACAGTTACTGAATCGCAGTTTAGGTAATCAAAAAATGTCTTTGCGTAGTATGTTGAAGTATTCCCGATATCGCCTCTTTTTGCGTCTGCGATAGTGAAGATATCAGTTGGAATATAATCAATGGTTTTTTTTAGTGATTCCCACCCTTTTGGGCCATAGCATTCGTAAAAGGCGATATTTGGTTTGTAGGCTACTGCAAAATCCTTGGTCGCATCTATGATCGCCTTGTTGAATTCAAAAATTGGATCCTCAGTGTCCAACAGATGAGCGGGTATTTTGGAAAGATCTGTGTCCAAGCCGACACATAAAAATGATCGCTTTATTCTGATCTGATCAATGAGTTGTTGTCTAGTCATATGATAGCCTCTTGTCCTTTTAGTTTTTCAGCGTTCTCCGCGAGTTTCAATGCATCGATCATTTCGGAAATATCTCCGTTCATGAACGCGCTCAAGTTGTAGATGGTCTTGTTGATCCTGTGATCGGTAATTCTTCCCTGAGGATAGTTGTAAGTTCTAATCTTTGCAGATCGGTCTCCGGTTGATACAAGTGTTTTTCGCTGAGCTGCTCTTTCATTGTGGACGCGGTCAAGCTCCATTTGATAAAGTCTTGAGCGCAAAACAGAAATAGCTTTTTCCAGATTCTTGTGTTGCGAACGCCCATCCTGACATTCAACAACGAGACCGGTTGGAATGTGGGTCAATCGAATGGCAGATTCCGTCTTATTGATATGCTGACCACCCGCACCTGATGCTCTAAAGGTGTCTTTTCTAACATCGTTCATGTCAAGCTCGAAGTCAACTTCTTCTGCTTCAGGTAAAACGGCTACCGTTATCGCAGATGTATGCACTCGTCCTTGGGACTCTGTCTCCGGAACACGCTGTACACGGTGCACCCCAGATTCAAACTTTAACATTCCATAGACACCTGCTCCCGTAACCTCTATTGCGATTTCTTTATATCCTTTTACAGAACCTTCAGACGAGTTGATCACTTCGTATTGCCAGCCCAGCTCTTTGAAAAACATAGTAAACATCCTAAAGCAATCTTCTACGAAGATACATGCCTCATCACCTCCAGTACCGGCACGTAATTCCATGATGGCATTCTTGTCATCTTCAGGATCTTTTGGGATCAATAATAGTTTGATATCCTCTTCCATTACCGGCCTTTTTGACTCAAGCTCTTCGATCTCAGACTTGGCCATTTCCCTCATTTCAGGGTCGGTTTCAGTTTCAAGTAGCGCACGGGCACTTTCTATATTTCCGAGGAGGTTCTTGTATTCTTTATAAACACCATCGATCTCTTCAAGATCTTTATACTCCTTATTTAACTTCACGTAACGTGTCATGTCCGAAATAATATCCGGATCGACAATCATTTTACCGACCTCCACAAAGCGAAAATGAATTGCTTCAAGTTTTTTTAGCAGATCAGTCATTGGATTCAGTTATAAGTAAATTCCCCATAAGGAGAACGGATGGTTAATTTTTTACCTTGATGGGATTCAACTCTTCCTACGATTTGAGCATCGATGTTGAAGGATTTTGAAATGGCTATGATCTTTTCCGCTAACTCAGGAGAAACATAGATTTCCATGCGGTGACCCATGTTAAATACCTTGTACATCTCACTCCATTCTGTATTTGATTCTTCCTGGATCAATTTGAATAAAGGTGGAACCGGAAACAAATTGTCTTTGATTACATGAACATCGTCCACGAAATGCAATACTTTCGTTTGCGCACCTCCTGAACAATGAACCATTCCATGGATATCTTTTCTGTGCTTGTCAAGGATCTTTTTAATTACAGGGGCATAAGTTCTTGTCGGAGAAAGTACCAATTTACCGGCGTCGATCGGACTGTTTTCGATATGATCAGTCAATTTTTTCGATCCCGAATACACAAGTTCCTCAGGTACAGAAGGGTCGAAGCTTTCAGGGAATTCAACCGCCAATGAATGATCAAAAACGTCGTGTCTCGCGGAAGTCAATCCATTAGACCCCATTCCACCATTGTATTCAGTCTCATAGGTTGCCTGACCAAATGAGGCAAGGCCGACGATGACATCACCACCCTGGATGGTATGGTTGGAAATCACATCTTCTTTTTTCATTCTGCAAACAACCGTTGAATCAACGATAATGGTACGCACAAGATCACCGACATCAGCCGTTTCTCCTCCAGTTGAATAGATTCCAATTCCTTGTTCTCTCAAGGTGCCTAGTAATTCTTCCGTACCGTTGATGATGGCAGAGATCACTTCTCCGGGAACAAGGTTTTTGTTTCGTCCGATAGTTGAAGACACTAGGATATTATTTGTTGCTCCAACGCACAGTAGATCATCGATGTTCATAATGAGTGCATCTTGAGCAATTCCCTTCCAAACAGAAATATCTCCGGTCTTTTTCCAGTACATGTATGCAAGTGAGGATTTTGTGCCTGCTCCATCTGCATGCATTACGATGCAATATTGATTATCTCCAGTTAAATGATCCGGAACGACCTTACAAAATGCCTTCGGAAAAAGACCTTTGTCTATGTTTTGAATTGCATTGTGGACGTCCTCTTTTCCTGCTGAAACACCACGAAGATTGTATCGAGTATCTGCCATCTGATTTTGAAAAGGCAAAGATAGGACAAATCTGTTTTGCGGGTTGTATTATTTCTGATGAAAAGACTTGTACTGACGGTTTTTTCTAGGTAGAAAAATCAATTACTAATTACATTTTCCGATTTGCCAGGTAACACCCGATGCCAATTCTGGTTCTAAACCATAAAAGAGGTCTTTGTCCACCTGAGGATTAAAATTAGCCTTGTCAAGGCTGAAGTAATAAGGTAGTCGAACCCCATAGTAAAAGGTTGATCGGCCTCCGATCCGAATTGTGTGATACAATTCCGGGGACACGCAACTTGTAAGGTGTGTATTGTACTTTATCATTCTGACATTGCCATAATTGATGATTGAATGATACCACGCACTTGTTTCGACGCCACTATATCCAATTTTTGCATTCAGATTAAAACGAATTCCATGAACGACACTGAATACATGAAAATAACCTAGTCCTAATTGAACTCCAATCGATCGACCGGTATTGTCATATGTAATCAAATGGTAGTTGCCCGAAGTATCTTGGAAATCATGATCTACATTGTCATAAGGCGAATCTACTCTGTTTCCTATGTACAGAATTGAGGTCTTATATTCAACATATGTACTACCATAGGATCCAACAAAAATACCGGCTGACCAGATAAATTTTTCTTTGTAAACCTTTTGATAGTGAACTGTGAAGTTCAAGTTTTCGAATCTTGTTCCAATTTCAATTCCTATTCGTTGTTGAGAAAAGAGGCTTGTTGAAAATGCTAAAAAGAACAAAAAGATGAATCGTTTCATAGTAGGAGAGTTTAATACAAAACGAACAAAGAGAACAAATTATTTTTGAGAGGAATAAGATTCTTTGAAGTAGTGCACTAACTGTTTGATCTTTCGCTGAATACCCTTTTCAAGGAATTTGTCAGAATCTTTCGTATTTCTTACGTCTGAATTTTTGAAATACTCATAGAACAGACAGGCCGTGGCAAATGTTCCTTTTCGATTTGGATGAGCTTTGTCCCCATCATATAAATTGATCTTATTCTCAAGATGCTTCCAAAGCTTTCCTACCGGAATAACTTCCGCATTGATCATCCGGCCAAGTCGCTCATATTGCTGATGCAATTCTTCTTCCATACCCTCAACCTCTTTGTATTTCCAAGTTGCAAATAGATAGATCTGGCATTTTGGATTTTTATTTCTAATCTCAAGCGCCCATTTTTTTCCATTTTTGAAAAACTCTTCAGTTTTGAAAATTGGCCCCGAGCTAAATTCCTGTAAGATGACCTTGTTCCAAAACTCGCTATTAAACTTAGCCTTGGTATCGATATCATTCAAATGGATCGAAAGGTGGTATTTGCCTTTTGCTGCTCTTGTGATGTGGTAATCTAGAGGTTTTTTACCATTCCCCATGAGATCAGCAAGGTGTTGATCGACCCCCTTGTTCCGGTAAGTGTAACTGTTTCCAATAAATAGAATCTTTTCCTTTTGATCCTCCATTTTCTTGGAGTATTTTTCCATTAAATAGAAAAAAGGAATGGCAAAAGAAATGGAAATCACTACAAAAAAAATGAAAGGATAACTGAATTTCATCGATTCATGACTTAGGGTATCTAAAGTTAATAAAAAACGTCCCTATTTGGAGACGTTTTTCGATAGATTTTATTAATCAATGCAAAACCTCACTGCCAATTCTAATTGATTCAATTTACGCATTACATTTGACAAGGTGGCATGAGAAAACATGTCTTCTTCCCAGGAAATTAATTCTTCGAGGGAATCATTGAAACGATACCTTTCATCGGTATTTAGAATAGTTGCTTTTTCCTGCATGGTATCCGAAAGCATTGAGTAAAGACTGCTTACATTTTCTTTCAATTCAATTAACCGTGGTTTCGGTTTTCCGCTCTCATGGAAAAAGAAACGATTTGTTTGATTGATCTCCCTCCCGAACTCAATCAAAACTGTTGAAGCTTGTGCCGATTCGCTATTACTCATGTGGAGAACCAGCCCTTTTTTTAATGCGTTGATCTCTTCGATTAATTCGTTCCCCTTCCTTTTAAGCCCATCTGAAACCGTCATTGTGTGTGAAGAATTTATCTCTGACAGCTCAATCAGCTGAATTAATTGAAGATCAGCTTTGTACTCATGATATTCAGTCCATTTACTCACCCTCAGTTGAGTCAACGCGAAAAGTAATCCGATTGCAACCAGAATTAGAACAGAAGAAATGATCGTGTTCAGTTTTGTCTCTTTTTTACGGATTCCACTAAAAAAGAAAAGTGGAAGAAAAACGAAGAAAAGAAATCCAAGGGATGACAACCACATGAAATTTGCGCCAGGCCAGTGCATGACCTTGAAGAGAGTTGCGAGAGAGATCACAATTCCAAATACAGTAGCAACTCCAAGGGTAATTTTTTCTATTGTAGAATTGGTCTCTTTGGATTTGAAAAGAAATAGAATTGGCAGAAAAATAAAACACAAGGTTGTTATAGAGAGAAGAATCATGAAAGCGGCTCCTGGCCAATGCATGATTTTAAATAGTGCTCCTGTTACAAAGGTAAATGCCGTAATTCCGGCGCTGATAATCATTGTTCTTTTCATGGCATAATAATTTTTAAATCTCAATAATAATTCGGTTTCTTCTTGGATTTCACGAAGCTCACGCTTGAAGAAACGAGGCAGTACTTTTCTATAATGATCCTGAAAATTTGCTGGATCATTCAGTTCCTCTTCTAGAACACAACAGATGTGGTCAAGCAGGCTGAACCTAAGCTCTTCCAGTTCGATCCCTTTCTGTTCAAGGTCCTCGAGGATATACTGCACTTGTTCTTCGCTAAGAACAATCATGTTATCCAAGATTTGGTTTCAGATCCAGCAGTGTGATCATCGTTGCGATGAAATCTGTGAACTCATTCACCTTTTCAGAAGCGATCTTTCTGCCGCTGGGAGTGATTGCATAGTATTTCCTGAGACGGTTTCCTACATTAACAACCTCAGTGGTAAGTATCCCCTGATTTTCCAGTGCATGTAATGTAGGATACAATGCACCTTCTGTCAGCTGGATCTTACCTCCGGTCATGTCCTTAACCTTTTGGGTGAGCTCATAACCATACATTTTTTCGTTCTCCGACAGCAACTTTAAAATGATCGTTTTTAAAGTTCCTTTGATCAATTCTGATGAATACATAATACAACTTTATACTAAAGTAACATAAATACATAAGAAAATTATGTATATTAATTTATAAGTGACAAAAGAATAATATGAAAGGCTTGAAAAGTAACGGATAATTAGTCTAAACGAATGTTCCAGCTGCCATCAATTACAAGCTTTCAATCTCTATTCTCTGAGGAGCCGGGAATTTCAAAATTCTTGATCGTTCCTGTTTTTCCTTTCAGGATGAGATCTAGTAATTGTGATTCAGTCAATTTTTTTCCAAGAATTTCAAATGGAATTTTAAAACCACATTCTTTGAAGTTAGAGCAACCCACGGCTGTTTTTCCTTTGATAAGTTTGGCTGATTTGCATTTTGGACAATCGATGCTTTCCAAGGATGGCTTCTCTTTTGTTGTCCTCGGTGCTCTGGTTTTCTTAACAGTTTGAACTGCGACAGGTTCGACTTGGATACGAGCATGTGTATTAAATATCACTTGATCTGTCACTTCTCTGACCATGCCGTATAGCTCCTGCTTAAAAACATCCGGTTGATACTCTCCTTTCTCGATCAATCGTAACTTTCGCTCCCACTGTCCTGTAAGCTCTGGACTTTTAAGCAGATCATTCTGGATCGTGTCAATAAGGTCCATTCCGGTTTGTGTGGCGATGATATTCTTTCGCTGCTTTTCGATATACTTCCTGCGGAAAAGCGTCTCGATAATATTAGCTCTGGTGGATGGTCGTCCGATACCATTATCCTTCATCAACTCTCGCATTTCCTCATCATCAACCTGTTTGCCTGCAGTTTCCATAGCTCTCAGAAGGGTAGCTTCGGTATAAGGTTTTGGAGGTGATGTTTTTCCTTTGTGCACAAAGGGTTCATGTGGACCTTTTTCTCCTTCAGTAAACGTAGGTAAGATTTTTTCCTCAGAAGCAGACTGATCCTTCGTTTTAGATCCTTGATCTTCAAACACGACCCGCCAACCTGGTTCAAGGATCTGTTTTCCTGTCGCCTTGAATTCGAGTTTGTCGACCAATCCTATAACAGTCGTATTGCTCACTTTACACTCCGGATAAAAAACACCTATGAATCTTCTGGCGATTAGGTCGTATACTTGATTCTCAACAGGACTTATTCCGCTTGGATTGACTCCTGTCGGGATGATCGCGTGGTGGTCGGTTACTTTTTTATCGTCAAAAACTGCTTTTGACTTTGGTATAGGCGCCTGCAGAAGAGGTTCGATCAGCTTTGAATAGTACTTCATACCCCGTAAAATCCCCTCTACTTTAGGGTAAATGTCTTCAGAAAGATATGTTGTATCTACACGGGGGTATGTAACGATTTTTTTTTCGTACAGACTCTGAACATATTTAAGCGTTTCGTCAGCTGAAAAGCCATATTTCCTATTGGCTTCGACCTGCAGGGAAGTAAGATCGAATAGCCTAGGATTTCCTTCTTTACCTTCTTTTTGTTCGAAGGTGGTTACTTCAAATTCATGCTGTTTTAGATACTCGAGTCCTTTGTTTGCCTTTTCCTCGGAAGAAAGTCGGTCGATCTGGCAAAGGAATTCTGTTTCTCGATAAATGGTCTTTAGCTCCCAGTACTCAGATGAGGTAAATGCGTTGATCTCCTTTTGACGCTGGACGATCATTGCCAAAGTAGGTGTCTGCACCCTTCCGATCGAAAGCGTCGCTTTTCCTCTTCCGAATTTCGCGGTAAAGGCCCTTGTAGCGTTTATCCCCAGTAACCAATCGCCAATAGCTCTTGCTGAGCCGGCGGCATATAGGTTATCGTATTGCTTAGACTCTTTTAATTTTTCAAAACCTTCTCTGATCGCTTCTTCCGTCAATGAAGATATCCATAAACGTTTTACAGGTTTTTGACATTTGGCCTTAAGCAATACCCATCTCTGGATCAATTCTCCTTCTTGACCTGCATCCCCACAGTTGATCACCATGTCACATTGCTGAACTAGATTTTCAATGCACTTGAATTGTTTCTGAACCCCAGCATCATCGACTACTTTAATTCCGAAAGAGGGTGGAATGATAGGTAGATCTTCCAGTCTCCAGTATTTCCAACGTTCGTTATAATCGTGAGGTTCTTTGAGAGTGCAAAGATGTCCGAATGTCCAGCTGATCCAATAACCATTGCCTTCCCAGTAGCCGTCTTTTCTTGACTTGGCCCCCAGAACTTCTGCGATGTCTTTCGCAACAGATGGTTTCTCAGCTATACAAAGGATCACTTTTTAAGATATCTTTTTATGGTAAATGGAGCTTCATTTTTTTCGTCCTTTTCCCAACTCAGAACTTCGTGTATGGCCCAGTTATTTTCGTCGAATTCAGGAAAAAAAGTATCTGCCCCATATACTGAGTTCACGTGAGTGATCATCATCTCATCCACACATTCAAGTTCCAAAGCCAGACGATAGATCTCTCCTCCACCAATGATAAAAACGGTTTGATCTTCCCCATTGTAAAAGGATAAACAATCTTTAAGGGAGTGAAAAACTTTAGCTCCATCAGCCGAGAAATCAGTATTTCTTGTAAGGACAACATTTTCCCTGTTCGGTAGCGGTCTGAATCTTTCCGGAATAGAATCCCAGTTTTTTCGACCCATTACCACAACATGACCGGTAGTAGTTTCTTTAAAAAACTTCATGTCGGCAGGTAAATGCCACATAAGGTCATTGTTTTTTCCGATTCCTCTTTCGAGGTCCATGGCTACGATCAGTTTAACTATCATCGGCGATTCTTTTTATGCTCAACTGTCCTTTAGACAGCTACTGCACCTTTAATATGAGGATGTGGATCATATCCGACCAATTCGAAATCTTCGTATTTGAATCCGAAAATATCCTTGACGTTTGGATTGATCTTCATTGTCGGCAATGGTCTGAAATCACGTGACAACTGAAGCTCTACTTGTTCAAGGTGATTACTGTAGATGTGAGCATCACCAAAAGTGTGAATAAACTCACCCGGTTCAAGATCACATACCTGCGCTAACATCATTGTAAGTAATGCATAAGAAGCAATGTTGAAAGGAACTCCCAAGAATGTATCCGCACTTCTCTGATACAACTGACAGCTCAACTTTCCATCCGCCACATAAAACTGAAACAGGGTATGACAAGGAGGTAATGCCATGTTATCCACATCTGCTACGTTCCAGGCAGAAACAATATGTCTTCTTGAATCAGGGTTATTCTTCAATGAATGAACCAGCTTGGTGATCTGATCGATAGTTCCGCCTTTTCCATCTGGCCAGCTTCTCCACTGGTGACCATAAACAGGACCAAGGTTTCCATTTTCGTCTGCCCATTCATCCCAAATCGAAACGTTATTTTCTTTTAAGTACTTAATATTGGTGTCCCCTTGAAGAAACCATAACAATTCGATGATGATCGAACGAAGGTGTAATTTCTTGGTAGTAACTACCGGAAATCCTTCCGAAAGATCAAATCGCATTTGATATCCGAAAGTGGAGATCGTTCCGGTTCCGGTTCTGTCTTCTTTTCGTGTTCCTTTGTCTAAAATGTGCTTTAAAAGGTCGTGATATTGCTTCATTGATGTTGTCTGTTTGGCGACTTCGAATTTACGAAAATCAACAGCTGCTTTTTAATGAAGTTTTCAAGAATTTACCCTTTTTATGAACGTCTTTGATCGACAAATTGATTGTAAAGCGCAAGGATGCCAATTGCAATTGTAAGCATTAGACTTACAAAGAATCCCATCAAAACAGGGGTGTTTTTATAGGTGAATACCACTTTCGATTTTCCTTTTGGGATTTGGACTGCCATGAAATTTGCGTCAGCGATCAATAGATTTTCCTCTTTTTCATTTACGTTTACTTTCCACCCGTCGTAATATTGCTGATGCAGGACTATGAGCTGAGATGATTTGGATTCACACTCAAATGAGAATTCATTTGCAGTGTAGTTTTCAAGTCGGATCCAATCAAGTGTGTCGTGTTTTAGTTTCTCTTTAATGAAATAGATGTCCTTGGAATTTAAAAACACCTGTCCTGGCATGAAACTGCTATCCTGATTTTTTAATGTCATGTCATCATCAGGAAAGAACTCACTCGTGAGCATGTAAAGCTTGTTCTTTTGAATCGTAGAAAAGAGATAAGGTGTCTGACTTTCCAGTTTTTCATAGTTGCCAAAGCAAAAAGAGTTAAAACCTTCTGCAGAAGGTTGTTTTAAAAAATCCTGAAGGTTTTGCCAGTATGGTTGGCCGGGAGAAGGCAGTTTACCGGCTTCCTCGATCGTTATTTCTTTCAATTTTGGAAATCCTTTAGGTAATTCTGCCGTTCTCTGAAAAGCCTCTTTGTAACTCAATTCAGAATAATATCCGGTGTATGGACCATTAAGCTGAGCAGCAATGATGAGGTCTAGTGCGATCAAAACACTGACCATCGCAATCTTCACTTTTGTATCCTTTTTGAGCAGATAGATGATGATAACAGATGCCAGTAGGAATAACTGAATGAGCCCTTGAAGCCACAAATGTTGGGTCATCTCAGAATCAGAAGAAGCGGTAAATAGTTGAGCAATAAATTTTCCAAGTTCTACATCAGCAGTGAATCCTTTGAAGATGAAATATAACTGAGCACCGATAAAGATCGAAACAGTGAACAAGAATACTCTGATTTTGGGGATCGATCCTGTTTTCTCCCAGCTATCGATGGCATGTGCTCCCCATAGAACAAACCCCAGAATTGTAAACAGTCTGAATACTGACGGGAATCGGAAAAGATCCATCATTGGGACATACTTAAAGAGCCATTCACGAACAGGAAGATCTGCACCCACTGCCGCCGTGAGAGACACAATGGCCAATACCATCAAATAGTTCAGTTTTGGAGTTCTTCTTGCAAAGAAACCCAACGGCAAAAATGACAAAAGAATAATCCCGAAATAACCATTGATCATCGAGATGTCTCCATTGAAAAACTCAGGGAATCGAACTGTTGCAAAAGGATTTGTAAATGATAAAAACGACTTAAAACCAAATGGGGAGAAAAGTGCTTTTTCCAGGGTAAAGTCATTCAGACGACTGAGGTACGGACTCACCTGAACAATTGTAAGAATCATTCCACCAGATAACACGAGTGCAACACTGCCAAAGATGATGTTGTTACGTAAAAAGGTTTTAATATACATCCATTCCTTTTCTCTGATCTTTTTTTGAAGGATGTAACAGAAGAGAAATAGAAAAAAGTAAAAAAGAATGATCACGAAAGCGGGATAGCCACCAGTGATCATTAGGAACAGGAAAAAGGCACCAAAGACTGCATCCTTCCAGTTTTCATTATCGATGATCTTGAAATAATAGGTAATTACATAGGGAAGCCAGGCGGCACCGATCACATAGGGTAGATGCTGAGCATTGCCTACGAATATGCCACTAAGCATGAAAGAGATTGCCGCAATCAAGGTTGCTTTTGAGGAGAAGCCAAGCTTTTCTCCAAGAAGTTTCATACCCCACCCAGCAGCCAACACGTGAACAAAAAATTCCAGTGCAATCGTATAAAGATTATAACCGATTGTTGAGCCAATAATCCAAACCGATGGATACCAGATTCCTGAAGAAGGGTCTGCATGTGCTGGATATCCGAGGTCCTGAAATGGATTCCAGAATGGAAAGGCTCCATTTTGAAAACACTCTCCCACATGAAATCTCCACGGGTAGAAACAGTCGACCATATCATATTTAGGAGGATGGATGAAAAAAACCACTTGAAAGAAAGCCAGAGCTGCTACAGATAACAGCACTATGAAGTGGATCAGATTCCTGTTTTTCATCTACTCAAAGTTAAGCATCTTTCTTTTGTCTAAGGTTTAGGAGCTCTGAAGGAATAGACATTCTTTGTATATTTGGATAATGAGACACTTGTTTCTTTTAGTCTTCTTTTCGATTTCTTTTGTGGGTTCGGCTCAAAAACCGATTGACCTGAAGAAAAAATATTTTGGAAACTATGAAGGGCCGGTTAACTCGTTCAAGCTTGATACGGGTGAAGATCTTGTGGATGTAGAAAAAACATCTATGAGAGTTTCGATTGACGAAAAGAATGTGGTCTTTGATGTTGGTCGCTATCACTTGGAAGCCACATATACAGTTCTTTTTGAAGCACAGAAGTATTTTGTATTGGATTGTAATATTCCAGGGAGAGTGGCGGGTGAACGCATTGTTGTATACAAAAGAGGAAAACAGATATCAAGAGACGGACTCTTTCCCCAACCGAGTGCGATGCTCGAAAAAGTTAAATGATCAATAGGGAAACCAAAGGATAAAGGTTGTTCCTTTTTCAAAAATACTTCGAACCTCTATTTTCCCTTCGTGCGCCTCAACGATCAGCTTCACATAATAAAGTCCTAACCCAAATCCTTTCACATTGTGAAGGTTCCCAGTAGGTACTCTGTAAAACTTGTCAAAGATCATTTTTAGATCTTCACGTTTCATACCGATTCCGTTATCTGAAACCTCTACCGTGAGCCCTTTTTTGTCATTTCTGGTACTGACCACAACTTCTGGAGCCTGATCACAATATTTTACTGCATTATCCAGAAGGTTGTAAATGACATTCGTCACGTGAACGGTGTCAGCATTAATCTCTCCAGTGCTAGCATTCAATTCAAGGCTGATTTTTCCACCATTCTCCAGCTGGTTGAATTCAAAATTATCTTTTGCTTCTTCGATTAGCTCGTGAACATCGAGGAGCTCCTTTTTCAGAACAAGCTTTTCTTTGTCGAGTTTTGCGACATTCAATACCCGTTCGACTTGATTTTCAAGTCGTTTATTTTCCTTATATATGATACTTGCGTAGCGCTTGACCTTCTCGCTATCTTCTGCATTTGTTTTCATCAACATCTCACTCGAAAGCCCTATCGTAGAAATTGGAGTTTTGAGCTCATGCGTCATATTATTAATGAAATCAGTTTTAATTTCTGATAAT
This sequence comes from Crocinitomicaceae bacterium, assembly GCA_023253775.1. Taxonomy (GTDB): domain Bacteria; phylum Bacteroidota; class Bacteroidia; order Flavobacteriales_D; family Crocinitomicaceae; genus M0103. Next base: position 5,702 of record JALRFI010000131.1, on the reverse strand, counting down.
CTTTTCTGACGGATGATGATATTCAAGGAATAACCAAAAAATAAAAGGATCAAGATAAAAATGACCGAAACATAGATCCATGGTGACATACTTGAATTGTCGACTTCGATCTGTGAGCTTGTTGCGCTTGGAAAGAAAACAGTGAAATAATGACCGTCATTTTTCCATTTAAGATTTGCGTAGGTCTGGTCCGGGACAGTGTCTTTGATCGTCGCGTAAATGCTATCTCCGGTAAACTTGATTAAATTCCCGAATACGATCGAGTCCGTGAAGCAATCATAGATCCCATATTGAAAATCCTGACGCACATTTTGAGCATAAAACTCTCTTTTCAAGAGTGTTTCAAGGTAGAACGGATGCAATTCTTCATTGATGTCAACCGTAAATGAGATCTCGTCAAGCTGTTTCACAGCACCGTATAGATCAGAACCATCGCCACTAGTAATGGCTATATCCTCAAGGACATTCTTCAATGCCAGATGCACGTCTTCACTGAATTGTACTTGGTTCAGACTATCTTCCCGTTCCTGAATAGAAATATTCTTTTGCTGGATAGCCACAGTTTTCCTGATCCAGGTGATCTGGATAAAAAGGATACTTGCAAGGGAAATGATCCCGAGTATAACGACAGCATTGATGGTTTTTCTGTTCATTCTTAAAATGGATCCATTGAAGGATTGATTTCACTTGCCCAAGCGAGAATTCCTCCGCTTAGGTTATACAAGTTATTAAATCCGTGTCGCTGTTCCAAGAATTTGATCGCATTCGCACTTCTTGCTCCTGACCGGCAATGAATAATTACCTTTTTGCCTATTGGGATTTCATTAACTCTTGACTCTAATTCTCCCAATGGAATCAGCACGCCATTTATTGATGCTACTTCCGCTTCGAAAGGTTCTCTGACATCGATCAACAAAAAGTCTTCATGCTGATCTAACATGTCTTTTAGTTCATGAACGTTTATACTTTTCATAAAGGATCAGAATCCTTGTACTCCGTTTACAGTGGTGTACTTAAGGATGTTCTTTTTATCTGGGTGAATTCTTGCAAACGCCGATTGAACTGCCAGAGTACCCTCGTGAAAACCACAAAGGATCAGCTTCAGTTTGTTCTCATACGTGTTAACATCGCCAATGGCGTATATTCCCGGAATATTGGTAGAATAATCAAGTGTATCAACTTTGATGGCATTCTTTTCAATCTCAAGTCCCCAGTCTGAAATTGGTCCAAGGGTAGGTTTTAATCCGAATAATGGAATAAAATGATCACACGCAACATTCATTTCTCCTTCTTTTTGATGTGAAACCACAACTCCTTCCACTTTTCTATTTCCCGTAATTGATGTCACCTCGGCTTCAGTTATTAATCTGATCTTTCCTTGATCAGCCAGATCAATTACCTTCTGAACAGAATCCAAATGACCTCTAAACGAGCTACTTCTGTGTACAAGTGCAACTTCGCTAGCGATTTTCTTTTCAGTTAGGAAGATCGACCAGTCCAAGGCTGAATCTCCTCCACCTGCAATTACACATCTCTTACCTCTGTATAATTCGGGATCTTTGATGATGTACTCGACGCCATTATCTTCGTAATCCACGATATTATCAATTGGTGGTTTTCTTGGTTCAAATACTCCTAGTCCTCCAGCTATCATAACGATCGGTGCCTGATGCTGAGTCCCCTTTACTGTGGTTACGATGAATTGGTTGTCTTCTGTTTTGTCGATGCTTATTGCTGCTTCCCCCAGAGTAAAACCCGGTTTGAATGGAGAAGCTTGTGCCAACAGATTATCGATTAACTCTCCGGCTAGAATACTGGGAAACCCAGGGATGTCATAAATTGGTTTTTTCGGATAAATTTCTGAACACTGGCCACCGGGCTGCGGCAAAGAATCGATCAGATGACAATGAAGCTTTAACAAACCTGCTTCAAATACTGTAAAAAGTCCGACAGGACCTGCGCCAATAATAATGATATCTGTTTTGATCATGCTGTATGATGAATTAATCGGGTGCAAAGTTAACTATATCTTCCCTAAGAAAGATAACTTCAGTAACAAAGCAGTATTACGATTGTTCAATACAGTTTTATCGGTCTTCAGGGAAGAACATTTTTGAAAACTCCCATAGAACGACGCCAGCGCAAACTGAAACATTTAGACTGTGTTTGGTTCCGAACTGAGGAATTTCAATGATATATTCGGAAAGATCCATTGCCTTCTGTTCTACGCCATTCACTTCATTTCCAAAGATCAGCGCAAATTTTTCTCCACTCAATCCTGTGATCTTATCCAGATGAACTGTTTTTTCAGCTTGCTCTATGCTGCAGATTACGAACCCATCTTGTTTTAATTCCTCTAAAAGCGTAAAGATGGATTGTCGGTATTCCCAATCCACGGTTTCGGTTGCACCAAGGGCTGTTTTCTGGATGTCGCGATGTGGTGGATTTGCAGTGATGCCGCACAGATAGATCTTTTCAACATTGAATGCATCCGCCGTTCTGAAAAATGACCCGATGTTATTTAATGATCTGATATCGTTAAGAATAACGCGAAGGGGATATTTTTCCTGTTGTTTGAATTCCTCCTCAGACACACGGTTTAATTCCCACAATTTTAGCTTTCTGTTCATATTGTTGAAAAGATGCCACCTGGAATTTTTGTTCCCTCGGGCATGGATTCTACCTTTAGGGCAAAATTCAGAAAAAGAACCCGGTTTGAGTAAGGTTAAGGAAGAAAAAAGTGTGAACGAGACTCCACTGATGAAGCAGTATAATCAGATCAAAGCCAAGCACCCACAGGCTTTGCTGCTCTTCCGTGTAGGTGATTTTTATGAAACTTTCGGTGAAGACGCGATCATTACTGCTCGAATTTTGGGGATTGTTCTGACCAATCGGAATAATGGAGGGTCGAAACTTGAATTGGCCGGTTTCCCTCATCATTCGCTTGATACCTATTTACCGAAATTGGTAAGAGCGGGTCAACGTGTTGCTATTTGCGATCAGCTTGAGGACCCAAAGATGACCAAAACGATTGTAAAAAGGGGAGTAACAGAACTGTTGTCTCCAGGAGTGTCATTTAATGATCAGGTTCTGGATCAAAAGAAAAACAATTTTTTATGCGCTCTTCACTTTAACAAGAAGGACTTTGGTGTATCATTTCTGGATGTATCAACAGGTGAGTTTTTATTGGCACAAGGAAACAAGGAACATATTGATAAGCTGATCCAGGGTTTTGAACCCTCGGAGATTATCTATTCAAAGAATCATTCCGGAGATTATCGTGAGTGGTTTGGTGAAAAGTATTTCACGTTCAGAATGGAAGACTGGATCTTTAATCCTGAATATGCCAATGAATCACTCAATAAACACTTTGGGACAAGATCACTGAAGGGTTTTGGGGTAGAAAACCTAGATTGTGGAATAATCGCAGCAGGAGCGATCTTGCATTATTTGTCCGAAAATCAGCACAACAACCTAGGTCATATCCGCGCCATATCAAGGATAGAAGAAGAGCGTTTTGTCTGGCTGGACAGATTTACGATCAGAAACCTGGAGTTGATCTCATCACCTCATGAAAATGCCAAAACTTTGGCGGATGTTATGGATGACACAAGAACGCCGATGGGGGGCAGAATGATGAAGAGGTGGATCCTGATGCCACTGAAAGACCAGAATCCGATTAATGAACGATTGAATGCTGTTCAATCCTTGAAAGAGGATCATGAAATTAGATCTGAGTTGATCGAGCGATTTAAGAACATTGGTGATATTGAACGATTAATTTCAAAGGTTGCCGTTGGGAAGATCAATCCCAGAGAAGTCGTTCAGCTAAAACGCACCCTTGAGCAGCTCAAACCGATCAAGGATCTGTTGTCGGGTAGTAAAAGCCCATTACTCAAAAAGATAGTCGATCAGTTGAATCCTTGTGATAAACTTATCGAAATGATCTCCAGCACGATTGCTGAAGATCCTGCTGTTCAGATTGGAAAGGGGGACGTGATCAAAGGAGGAGCAAATGAAGAGTTGGATGAATTGAGAAAGATTCTTCGAAATGGGAAGGAATACCTGGAGGACCTTCAAAACAGGGAATCCGAGAAGACAGGTATCCCAAGCTTGAAAGTGGCATTCAATAATGTTTTCGGTTATTACCTCGAAGTAAGAAATACACACAAGGACAAAGTGCCTGAAGAATGGATCAGAAAGCAAACGCTTGTCAATGCTGAAAGATACATTACAGAAGAGCTTAAGATCTATGAGTCTAAGATCTTGAATGCAGAAGATAGTATCCACGCAATTGAATCACGGTTGTATCAAGATCTAGTTTTGAGTATGGCTGATTACATTCAACCGATCCAGCATAATGCGTTTCTGTTGGCTCAAACAGATTGTTTATGCTCATTTGCGACTATAGCAATTGAAAACAATTACAACAGGCCAACTGTGAACCAAGGATATTCCATCGAAATAAAGGATGGAAGGCATCCAGTGATCGAAAGACAAATGAAGATCGGTGAAGAATATATTGCCAATGACCTAATCCTGAACAGAGAGGATCAACAGATCATCATGATCACTGGACCAAATATGAGTGGTAAAAGTGCCATCTTGAGGCAAACAGCCTTGATCTGTCTGATGGCGCAAATGGGTTCGTTTGTTCCGGCGGCAACTGCCGAATTGGGAATTCTGGACAAGGTATTTACCAGAGTAGGAGCTTCCGATAATATATCGTCGGGAGAATCAACCTTCATGGTGGAAATGAATGAAACAGCAAGTATTCTGAATAATTTATCTGATCGAAGTCTAATTTTACTGGATGAGATAGGTAGAGGTACCAGTACCTACGATGGTATTTCGATTGCCTGGTCAATTGCTGAATATTTACATGAATTTCCAAAAGCAAAGGCAAAGACACTTTTTGCGACGCACTACCATGAATTGAATGAAATGACAAATCAATTCAAGCGGATCAAGAATTTCAATGTTTCTGTGAAGGAAGTTGGTACCCAGATCTTGTTCATGCGGAAATTGGTAGAAGGAGGAAGTAATCACTCTTTTGGTATACACGTGGCCAAGCTTGCGGGAATGCCAGTTGAGGTTTTAAAAAGGGCCGAATCTATTTTAAAGGAGCTGGAAAAAGAACACCAGATGACCGGTGGTGCCGAGAGAAAAGGAAAAGGTAAAAAGCAGCAATTAATGAACGATTCGATTGACACTGCAATGCAATTGAGTTTTTTCCAGTTGAACGATCCGGTACTTGAACAAATCAGAGAAGAATTAGTAAGTATTGACATCAATACCCTTACTCCCGTGGAAGCCTTGATGAAATTAAACGAAATCAAGAAATTGACGGGAGGATAAAAAAAAAGTGTTCTGCATTGATTTTTTAGAAATACTTTTTACATTTGTCCCCCGCTACAAAACGATGTAGCGTAGAGAATAAGCGAGAATAGCTCAGTTGGTAGAGCACAACCTTGCCAAGGTTGGGGTCGCGAGTTCGAGTCTCGTTTCTCGCTCTAAAAAGAGCAAAAGCCCCGGAAACGGGGCTTTTCTTTTTTATCGTTTCCTATCCGAGAACGATGACTTGGATTGAGGGCAAAAGAAAAGCCCCGTTTCCGGGGCTCTCCATCCAGAGCGTCAACCGCAGAGATAGCGCCATCATCAATTTTCTTGTGAACGTTCGTCAGATACGCCTTGGCGAGATC
>JALRFI010000115.1 GCA_023253775.1 Crocinitomicaceae bacterium | reverse complement strand
AGTTGCAGTTACCAATAACTACCAACAAGCCGATACTGGTACTAAAATGATCCATCTTGGCAAGAACACAAGGAGTACGATCATCTCAAAAGGTATCTCAGCGGGTAAAAGCCAGAACTCATACCGAGGTTTGGTTCAGATCCATAAAAATGCAGATAATGCAAGGAACTTTTCTCAATGTGACTCATTATTGATGACTGACGAATGCGGAGCGCATACTTTCCCATACATTGAGTGTAAGAACAGCACAGCAAAGATCGAGCATGAAGCAACTACCTCTAAGATTGGTGAAGATCAGATCTTTTATTGTTTGCAAAGGGGTATCAGCGAAGAAAAAGCGATCGGATTGATCGTCAACGGATATTGTAAGGATGTATTAAATCAGCTTCCTATGGAATTTGCCGTAGAAGCGCAAAAATTACTGACAATCAGCCTTGAGGGCTCTGTAGGATAACATTATGAAAACACTCATTAACATAAAAGATCTCCACGCTTCGATCAATGGTAAAGAGATACTAAAAGGACTTAATCTTGAGGTTAAACCAGGAGAAATCCATGCGATCATGGGTCCGAATGGTGCAGGAAAAAGTACTTTGGCTTCAATTCTTGCTGGTAGAGAAGAGTACGAAATAACTGAGGGAAGTGTTGATTTTGATGGAAAGGACCTACTTGAATTGGCCACTGAGGACAGAGCACGTGAAGGACTTTTCCTTGCTTTCCAATATCCTGTCGAGATCCCGGGAGTTTCAAACGTCAACTTTTTAAGAACCGCCTTAAACGAGATCAGAGAATACAATGGTCAAGAACAGATCAGTGCAAAAGATTTCATGGCTCTTGTCAGAGAAAAATCTGCTTTAGTTGAATTAGATTCTAAACTTGCATCTCGTTCTGTGAATGAAGGTTTTTCGGGGGGTGAAAAGAAGAGAAATGAGATCTTCCAGATGGCCATGTTGCAACCTAAACTTGCTATTCTTGACGAAACGGATTCAGGACTTGATATTGATGCCCTGCGCATCGTAGCGAACGGAGTAAACAAATTGAAAACTCCAGAAAATGGAGCAATCGTGATCACTCACTACCAGCGTCTATTAGATTATATCGTTCCGGATTTCGTTCATGTACTTTACGATGGTAAGATCGTGAAATCAGGACCTAAAGAACTGGCACTTGAGCTGGAAGAGAAAGGATACGACTGGATCAAAGACGAATTAGAAAAAGCACATTAACAGGATGAGTCAGACATTGATGAATACAAAACTTGATCAATTCAGAAGCAAGCTTACTCCGTCAAAAGTAAAGATCGATCAGACTTTGCTCGATCATGCTGATGCTTATCTAAATGGTAGAGAATTTCCTACTACGAGGGATGAATTCTGGAAATATACTCGATTAACAAAGATCTCCAATCTTCAAATCAACGTTAACGCGTCGATCATCCAATCCATTCCAGAAGCTGCGATCATCCATCCCAATGCTCAGAAAATTGTTTTTGAGAATGGCGTATACAGAAAAGACCTATCGGATAACATTCATCAACTTTCAGGAGTTCAATTCAGTGACAAAGGAAATTCGAATTTCTCATTTCAGGAAGAAGTTTTCTATGCATTGAACTATAAATATTCAACAGACGCGATCACTATTGACATTGAATCAAAAACGGTCCTTAAGGATCCGATTCATTTGATCTTGATCAGCTCTGGAGAAGGCTCGGTTAGTATGCCGCGCATCGCAATTAATGCAGATAAATTTTCTGAGTCTGAGATCATTGTTTCAACTCATAATGTAAATAGCCAAAATTGTCTGACAAACGTTGTGATTGAGGTTGATGTTCAGGAAAATGCGAAATTGACGATCAATAAGGTTCAGAACGAAAAGAGCACCAATTTCTCTGTATTCAACGAACGTGTTGACCAGGCGTTAAATTCCTGCTTCATGCTTAATACACTTACGCTAAATGGAAGCTGGGTAAGAAACAATGTTCGAGTAAATGTAAAAGGTCAAAATGTAGAAACTCATTTATTGGGTGCATATGTTACGAATGAAAGTCAACATGTAGATAATCATACCCTGATCGATCATCTTGCTCCAAATTGTCAATCGAATGAACTTTATAAGGGAGTACTTGACGGAAAGTCAACTGGAGTATTCAACGGAAAAGTATTTGTAAGAAAAGATGCTCAAAAGATCAATGCTTTCCAATCAAACGGCAATGTTCTCCTTTCAGATGACGCAACGATAAATTCTAAACCTGAGCTGGAGATCTATGCAGACGATGTAAAGTGCTCGCATGGTTCTACCACAGGTCAATTAGATGAAGATGCTGTATATTATCTCCGTACGAGAGGTCTGAGTGAAAAATCAGCCAGACATTTGTTGGTTACGGCCTTTATCGGAGATGTACTTGAGAAGGTCGAGGACGAACATGTAGTGAAGTATGCTGAAAGCGCGTTAAGCGAGCGTTACGGTTGGTCGTTCTAACCTTCCATTTCCTGATCGAAATCTTTAATTAGAATTGCAATCTCGCTCATGAACTGAGCTTTTTGATCATCTTTCTTTTCAGATGACTCAATATAGTCTCTTAAATGTAGTTGTGCTTCAAGAATATGTCGTTCCTCAAACGGACCTTCAAGATTTTCAAGAATTGTCAAACAATCAAGCGCTTCCATGAAGTCTCCTTCAACAGCCATATCTACAAACTCTGGAAGAAAATAACTGTAGTCAACCTTACTACTCCAGATCGTCGACAAAAGTTCCTTTCTGATCGCTCTGAATCGATCCTGTTTCAGGATCTCAATCATTACTGGAGCACTTTCTGTATCTTTCAAATCAGAAAGAAATTCAATGATCTCATTTCCAATTTTATTTCCTTTCTCAACTAAAAGAATTTCTGCCATCGGTTCAAGAACAGAAACATCCCCATGAGCCTGCAAAGATTTAATCGCACCAAGGATCTTATCCTTATTTCCAGATCTTAAGTCAGCTACAAGCGCTGTGATTTTTTTGTTTTTTGCATTAGATACGCTCATAAGGATCTTTTTTTTTGCAAAAGTACAAATTCAGCGCCTTTCATTCTCATATATTTGTACAATGAAATCAGGAATCAAGGTGCTTCTTACAGTTGGCGGAATCGTCCAGTTTCTGTATTCATGCGGAATAGATAAGGCAAGCCAGGCAAGTGAAAATCTGATCTACATTGCTTCTGACTTTCTTTACCAAAAGGACACTACTCTTTTCGATGAATTTCGCAGAGGAACTTCAAGAATACAAATCGTAAATCTGGACGCAGATTCTATCAAAAAGAAACTGAAAGCTGAAGGATATTCAACTATGATAGACGTTGTACTACTAGAATCTTCGATCGATCTTGTATTACTGTCGAATGAAAACCATCTTCAAACGATCTATGGAGAAGAGAAAATTCCAAATATTCCCTACAACTTGAGAGGTAAAAATCAAGATTGGTTCGGATTGGCCATTGATCCCATTGTGATCGGTACATCAAAAAGAAATGAGCAACATATCCAAAAGTATGGTGATCTTAAAAAAAGTTCAGGATGGTCCGCTGCCCTCAATGAACCATGTAACCTTGCAATGCTCTGTGGTTTTTTACATCGATTAAGAAATCATTCGGATAAGAAACGCTGGATCTCAGGAATGATCTCTAGCAAACAACCTTTCAGGATGATGAATGACTCTACAGGCGTTAGAATTCCATTGTTGAATACTTATTCAACCTTCTATGCAGACAGTTCGCTGTATAGAAATTATGTGCTTAAGGGAAAGATCGTATTTCCCAATCAACGAAAGGGAGGGGTGAATTACGTTTTAAGAGGAATCGGACTCGTAAAACAGTGCAGAAACTATGATCTTGCCTGTCAATTCCTTCAGTATTTATTCAGAGACGATCAAAATCAACGGATCAATAACTGGTGGAACACTTTTCCTGTCACTTATGGTTCGAGGAGGTCCTACATCTACCAGCAATACCGATTTAAGCGATATCCGGCCAGCATGGAATCCCTTTCCAGTTACCTGGGGGATTCACGAAAGCTGTACGGTTCTTATTTTTTAAAGAAAAAGGCAAATCTATAAGCCGGGTTCTGTATCCCTAAGGATGCTTATCATTTATCTAGCACTGTCGTCACCAACAGCGTCCATCGACCTACCCTCCGAGTAAGGCGAGTAACCCTCAAACCCCGGTATATTTGGTCTTTCAGCCCGTAAGGTTTACCTTGCCTTTGACATCGCTGCCAAAGCGGTAGGCTCTCACCCCACCTTTTCACCTTTTCCCCAGAGAAGACGAGCTTCTCAGGGTAGTTTTCCTTTCTGTGGCACTTTCTGTTCCTGATAGGTTTCTCCATCAAGACCTTCCCGTTAGGAAGTACGGTACTCTATGCTGCCCGGACTTTCCTCTCCTCTTTTCAGAGCAGCGATAAGCCGATTTGCCTTATGCAAATGTAAGAAATGAAAATCACTCCTTGATAAAAAGCTTTGTGTTCTTGTTTGGTCCTTTGTGTAATGTGATGAAGTATGAACCTTGAGATAGGTCTATAACATCTATCCATTGCGAATACTGCCCCATAGAGATGAGTTTTCCTGAAGCGTCCGTAATTACGTATTGATCCCAAATTCCATCAGTAAGGATCAACAACATGTCCGAAGTAGGATTCGGATAAACGACCATCTCAAGATCATTTTCAAGAATTCCTGCATCCATTCCACGGTAAATATCTCGGTATTCTATTGCCGTTACTGTTTGATTTCCTCCAAATTCAGAGGTAGAAATTCTCAAAAGAGGTTCTTTCTGTCCATTAGTCCACCATTCATATTCGTGAACGGCTGGAACTGGAATTGGAATCCATGTCCCGAATCCATTAAAATCTATATATAACGAATCCGTTTCAAGTATTAAATGGTGAATCCTGAGGGCATTAAAAGTACCTAATGGTGTGCTAATAATACCATACCCATCAGCTTCTACTGATCTCGAACGATGCTGGATCCATTGTGCATTTTGGATAGGATTCAAATCGAGATTTGTATATCCTCTGGAAAAATAATTCTGGTTATAAGTTAACGGAAGTTGATACCTCACTTCGATCGTATCTGATTTCACAGGGAAATTGGTTCCTCCTGTGGTCAAAATATTACCTATACTTGTTACTCCTGTAGAACTCACTTTACTTACTTGATCAAAGGCCTCAATTGGAAGGCCTGCCAATTGAGCGATTTGATCTAATGGTAAAGATGATGAATTAATAAAATAGGAAGCCTGATAGGAGGGTGATGCAAAAGGCCCAAAGAGTAATAAAGCAAATGTACCAGCTCCGGTCATGGGAGTAAAATCCTTTAAAACTTGGGAGCTAGCCACCAAAGAAGAAAAATCCCAGGTTTGATTAGGGCCAGTTGTAAAATAATCAATAGAAGGATCATTCGTTTGACTCATTCTGACAGTGTCACCTCCATCCGCAAAATCTGATGAAGTGAGTGAAATTTGAGCATTAATTTTCAAAGAAATTAAAAGCAGCCCACTAAAAGCAATTGTTCTCATTTGATCAATTAGATGTGACAAAAGTACAACCTTAATTTTTTATCTCCACCCCTAATTGAGTATTGAAATTTAAAGGTAATAGTTCTCCATTTGAAGGATTAGTCACAAAACAATTGACAGAAGCATTGCACTTAAAGACTTGATTGCCTGAGCTGTTCAACCCAAAATAAGTGATATCATTTACAATGATTGAAGCATTGGAATTATCGGCCTCTGCTGTACTGTATGTTATACCATCCTTTTTGTACTTGATCAATACTGTGTAATCCCAAAACACTTCATTAATGATCTCTTTTTCAAAAATGCTAAAGTCTTCTATGAATTTACCTGACAAACTTCCATCCACTAGTATTGATCTCGTTCTTATCACGCCGTTTGTAAAGGTAACACGTGACGTAATCTTATGCGACTTCAGTCCAATTTCACCAATGTTCAACATTTCACCTTGACAATAAAGTACATCATCAACCAGCCAATCTACAGAACTAATGGATTCCGTAGCCTCATCTAACCACACTTTTAAACTTCCGGTTTGATTGAGATAATGAGTCAGTTTATAACTGGCATTCAAATGATACCCTGCGATCATTTCATTGCACAAGGTCGATTGCATTCCATCGTAAAAGATCACCTCCGCACAAATGTTATATTTCCCGGGATATATGATTTCAACATCATCAATTCCGGCAAAAACACCATTCACATACCATTTGATCTGGTCGATCATCATGGAATTCGGTAATAAATCTTTTGAAAGCATCAACAAAGGAGCAGATGGAATTCTCGCAAATTGAAGTGACCCTGTAAAGCTATTTAGATCAGATAAAGAAGCTAAATCTATATTTCCTTCATGGATCCCTAACTCGATGCTTTCATAGTTATCCCCCAAAATACCAGAATATAATTTCACTCCATTTTCCACTCGCGTTAAGGTTTGCATAGTGGCATTATCCTCTCCTGCTATTATTTCGAAGCTATTACCGCTAAAACTCCCAATTGCAGTAAATACTGGCGTCTGTTCAGGAATTGGATCTTCAATAGTTTCTTTTCTACATGAAGAAAATCCGAAAATTAACAACAGGAAAAATATAGTTTTAAAACCTTTCACAATTACCAATTTAAAATGTGTTTTAATGAAATCGTTCCTGAAATAGGCAATGAATTTCTTTCACCTTTGATCCTGATTGACTGCACTTGTTCATTTAACTGAACATTGAATGATGTTCCAATCTCCCAGTTTGGACTTAAGTCGTATGAATAACTTATTCCAGTCTGAATCCATATCGGCGAAAATAAAAATGCACTTACATAACCCTCTGAACTCGATTCCACAACTCCGTCCACGAGCTGTGATTTCTCGATCTTACAGCTTAAAGGAACACTAAACTGAAAATTTATACCTGTATGATGACGCCCAAAAGAATAATCCAATTTAGCTGGTATCGATAGAGCCATGATATGATTGAAGTCATATTGTCGCTCCATCAAAATCGAAGAATAACCATATACTTTAGTTCGTTCCTTAATCAAAACGTTATCCATGAAGTAATTGGTCATTCCCGCACCGAATGAAACTCCAAATTTCCAAAGTCCGAATGAATATCCTGCCTGAATCGAGGTCGTTTTCATTACGTTGCTACCTAACTCAGAAAACATAATTGGCGACTCGGCAATACCGGCATTTAATTCAACAAAAAAGTGTCCTTTCTTCAAAGATTCCAGGGAATAATTTCGGTATTCAAATTCAGCTTGATCATGCGAGAATTCCATTAGATCAAGTTTTTTTAAATCGGAATCTCCTTCTTCGATGAACACGATCATTTCTTGATCAAAGGCAATGGTTGAATTTGAAAATTCAGTAGTATTCAATGCAGTTATGAATCTATTTTCAAGCAACTTCGACTCAGTCTTTTGTTGATTGACCTTTACCAATTTCACTCCATCATTTACCGTTACTTCATCAAACTCGCCACTTGCGATCTCAGTAGTATTTATCCTAGAATTCTCGCCTTTTTCTATTTCAGTAATGACCTTCCCCTTGTGATAAAATTCTTCTTCTGCATTCAAAGATTCAATGTGCAAATTATTGATCTGGGCAGGAACCATCATCAACAATACGGCTACTAATCCTCCCAGAAAGTATAACTCATTGTTTTTGCGTTGAACCGGTAGCTCTTTTTCAATCTCATTCCAAAATTCATCCTTGAATTCAACTGAGCTATGATCTGCCGCATCCGAAAAAAGTCTATCTATATCCTCATCCGTCCAACTCATATCACCAATCTTCTTGTTGTTTTTATCTCTAATTGTTCTAGTTTTTCTCTAAGTATCTTCCTTGCCGTAGATAGGTGCCACTTCGAGGTTCCTTCTGACATATTAAGCATATCACCTATCTCTTTGTGGTTGTATCCATCAATCACATAAAGATTGAAAACCTTTGCACTGACCTCTGGTAATTCGTTTACCAGTTTTATAATATTATCAAAACCTAAATTAGATTCAGCATCATTAATTACATAATCTGCCTCAAGATCCAACTCTCTCTCGGTTTCCTTTCCAGTTACTCTTAATTGATAATTGCGCTTCTTTCTGTATTCATCGATGAGTGTATTCACCATGATCCTATTTGACCATGCGACAAAATTGAGATTCTGATCGGTTCCTTCAAGATTTTTCAAAATCTTCATGAAGCCAATATTTAATGAGGCTCTTGCATCTTCCTTATTGTTATGATAACGGCAACAGACAGGCATGAACATCTTAAAGCAATGTTCAAATAAGACCTTGATCGCTTTACGATCATCACGTACACAGGCTTGAAGCAAATCTGTGGTGATATTTATAGTCTTATGCAATTGTCTTATTTTGAGGTTATTATGCAATATTCCACTCTTTTTCCAAATCCTTCATTTTTCAGGAATCTGACAATGAATGTCTTTATATTTGCATAACGTAAAAAAACATTTAAACGTTGGCTGAACATTCAACAATTTTTCTGCATCTGATCAGACATGCAAAAACGGAAGTCAATTCTGAATCAGGAAAAGACTATGACCGATGCTTACATCCGAAAGGTGTGATTCAGGCAAACGCTCTGGGAAATTACTTGCCACTTATGAATAGTGATCTTTCAAAATGTTTTGTTTCCTCCGCCAAGAGAACAAGGCAAACCGCTGAAATCCTTAATAACTTACTTAGCCTTGGAAAAATATCTATTAAGGACGACCTCTACTTATGTGGACATGAAAAGTATCTAGAAATCTTGTGGGAAGAAAAATCAAATCAGGACTTGCTCTTTATAGGACACAACGATGGTATTTCTGAGCTCGTTTCCTATTTCATTGACGACCATTTCACGATGAGCACTTGCCATTACGTATGTCTCTCCTTTCGTTTGGATTCCTGGGAACAGGTTTGCAGAGGTGCTGCAGTTATTTCGGATGATTTTCGTCCGAAAGTGGTTGATCCGGACCATCTTGTTTTTTAAAATGATAGATCACTTTGACTTGATCCTGATCACTTTGCTCTTTTAAATGCTCCTCTTCTTCCCTTGCCCTTCTTATTTTCTCTAACCATATCGCTTCGAGATCAGGAGGTTCAATACCCATTTCTTTTTCGATTTCAAACTGATACTTGGGTCGCTGAGGACCTTCCTTTCTGTAAAAAATCGCCAAGATCAATCCGACCAGCAGTCCCATAAAGTGTCCTTCCCAGGATACACTTTGTTGCATTGGGAAAATTCCCCAGATCAAACTACCGTACACAAAGACAACGAACAAAGATATCCCTTGCAGCGGTATGTACTTCCTAAGCACCCCTGAAGCAAACAGAAAACCGGCCAAAGCATAAATCACCCCGCTCATTCCAATGTGGTAAGCACCTTTATTCTCAGCATAGATCCAAACCAGAAAGCCGGTCATTAACCAACTGATCAGGAAAACCCGGAGTGCGATACTTCTGTAGAAATAGAGAAGTGCGGCTAAAAGGATGAAAATTGGAACTGAATTATTGAAAATATGTTGAATCTCCCGGTCAGAATGAATCAAAGGCATCAATACAATCCCCTTCAATCCTTCTAATGTTCTTGGTAATACCCCTAATTTATAAAATGGGAATAAGAAAAGATGCTCTGCCCAAAACACAAGCCACATCGCTATCAAAAGTAATGATGGATATACTATTGCCTCAACAGGCGAACCAAAAGGTAATCTGGTTTCACGCATGGGGGCTTGAAGTCAAAATCCATGCCCTCAGAAAAAGACTGACAACTTGTCTTATTTCTTTGATTTCTTTAGATAAAGCGTGCGCTTAGGCATCTCATTCGTCTTAAGAACCAATTGCTCATCATCCAATTGAACAATCATGTAACTCTCTGGAATTTCGATGTCAAAATACACCGAATCCTGCATTCCATTTATTCGATAATCGCCTTTGCTCACTGTCATTTTATCCAGAAAATTTGGTGCATGTAGTTCCAATTTTCGTTCTTCAGTAAATAAAAAATAAGTTCTTCCTTTGATCCTTTCAAATTCACTTGCCATCCGTTGTTCTATTATCCCTTTTACTTCCTCTGGAACTCCTTTAAAGTGTTCAGAATAATCGATCTCCTCAAGCATCCATTTACCGACCAATGCATCTGAACGATCAGAACAAGAAAACAATAACATCGCGAACAGGACAAAAAGTATGTACTTCATAAAATAGATTTGGACAAATATAGAGACTACATTGATAATCTTTACTTTTACAGTATGAATGAGATCAAAAATAAGGTGAAAGAAAGTGGATTAATCCAACTTGACCTTGCAAACGTAAAACCAAAGATTGAGATCGTTGGGATCGATATTTCATCAGTGCTGTGGCAGGGATTAATCCTTAAGGAAAGGGAATTTAGGACCTGGTTAAAGGATCACGACTGGAACACGTACCATGGGAAAGCTGTTTTTGTTTATTGTTCAGCTGACGCGATCATACCGACATGGGCATATATGCTGATTGCATCAAATCTATGCGGTATTGCGAAGGAATGGATAATTGGTTCAAAAGAGGAGCTGATAAAAATTCTTATCGTCAGTAACGTCAAGAAGATCGACACCACTTCCATGAAGGATGGTCGAGTGATCATTAAAGGTTGTTCTGATATCCCTTACCCAGATTTCGCGATGGTCGAACTCATGAAATGTATTCAGCCAGTAGTGAAGAGCATCATGTATGGCGAACCATGTTCTACAGTTCCTGTATTCAAGCGAATGTGATTCTCTGAAAAGCAAACCCCCTTTCTTTGAGGTCTTTAATTAGTGTCGGAAGTAATTGCCTGATTCGATCCTCTACTTTTCCATTATCATGAAGTACGAGTATATCACCATTTTTTATGGTTTTTGCATTTTCAAGGATCTCTTCAATACTAACTGATCGATCATAATCATAGGATAACCAGCTCCACATAATGATACGATATTTTTTGGACAGCTTCCTGCTTTGATTCCATGTCGCTCTACCGTACGGTGGACGAAAAAGATCCGAGTGAACCAAGTTTGCACATTGTTCAATCGAATCGAAATATCTCTTGTTGGACGTTTCAGTTCCCTTCTCATGACGCATCGTGTGATTACCCACAGCATGTCCTTCCGATAAGACTGTTTGATATAGGTCGGGGTACAAACGAACATTTTCTCCGACGCAAAAAAAGGTGGCTTTTATTTCTTCCTCATTCAGAGTATCCAGTACGTAAGGAGTTATTTTCGGATCAGGTCCATCATCGAAGGTTAAATAGACAACCTTTTCAGAAGTAGAAAAACCCCAAGTTCTCAATGGAAACATCCACTTGAAAACTACTGGGGTTTTAAAGATCTTCATTTTATTATTTGATCACCGAGTCTGGAATTTCCATCTGTTGCATCAACTGTTGCATTTCCAATTCTGAAGGAGCACCTCCTGGCTCAGGACCTTTAGAGGCAACCTCTAAATACCCGTAATGAGCACCCATCGCTTCGAACTGATCCTGCAGTTGGAACAACATTGAAGCATATCTTCCCTCTTTCGTTCCTCTTCTAACAACCTCTCCATTGTCCTTGGCTTTTTTCTCCAACGCTTTGTAGATGGCCGGCATCGTTTTGTTGTACATGCGGTCAATTGTCGACTGAAGTCTGGAAGCAAATTCTCCTTTGGGGTTACCAACTTCTTCATCAGCTGCCACAACAAGCATTTTGAAGTATGAATCCATTGCTGCAAACAGATCTCCCTGGTTCTCAGGATTACCTGCAAAATAAGCGTCTGATTTCTCAAAGAAGTTGAATACCGACTCAAGTTGTCTTGCGACTTCCTTACCCAGTTCTTCAGCTGCCTTTTTATCTCCGGCACGATAGAGCATACCCACATAATCGTGAAGAATACCATCTTGATAAGCAGAGATCTCAACTCCTGTTGCACTGTATTTGTCTCTGCTCAGACTTGATTCACCATAGTCGATCACAATGTTTGCCGGCATTACGTCTATCGATCGTTTCAAAAGATCAGCAGCTTTCTTTCGATAGGTTTTGATACGATCTGGCGCCCCCATCACAGATTTCTCAATCTCAGCAACTCGATCCATTTGACCTGCATTTTTAAGGATCTCAATATTCCTTTCAGCATTTGCCATCGCCTGTGCCTCATCATCTGCTTTGTTCAAATAATAATCAGCCAGAGAACCAAAGTGAAGTCTGTACTGAGAAGTATGACGTCTTGTATAATAATCAGAAAGAACGTCCGGATTATTCATTGCACCGTACGAGTATACTTCCATGAGGTTCTTATACATTTTATCAGCACTGAATCGACTTCTTACATCGTTCAAAGGGGATAATTCGAATGCCATCCCATTTTGTTTGATGTATCCTTTATAATACAAGGCCAATGATACATCTGAACCTCCCGGAGATGAGAAGAAAATTCCTCTTTTCCAATCATTATTCGCTAGGATATCGAGCATCATTACCTGCTCTCTCGTAATTGCCCTTACATCCCTAAAATTGAAGTCGAATCTCAATTCACTCAAACAATCCTTTTTCTGATCTGCAGAAATGATTCCTGATTTAACAGCATTGTCTTTATCCACTTTCAAAATGAAACCTGTACTAGGGAATACTCGGACTTTTCTGCGAGCATCATAATTCAGTAAGTTCTTGTCGTCGCGAACGAACTCCATTGCTTCATCGAGGTCAGTATAATCCCAATTCGTTTCCATTTCCATCAACGATTGCTGAAGAGTCTGTCCCTGGTTTCCTGGCAAAGTCACTAGTCCGCTTTGCAAGCCGCTTAGTATTTCAAATCCGTTTCGATACTTCGAGTAGATCGATTCGACAAGATTCGATCCTGCTCCAGTGGAAAGTTCGATCTTGATCTCCTCAAGACGTCCGATCACATTTGGCTGTGGAGAAGAAATACCGTTTAGTACTTCCCCGATTTGAGCACTGAAATTGTTGACAGCTGTCGTAGCAGTAGCTCTATTGTTCTTGACTCTAAGCTCGATTACTTTCTTGATCAATTCATCACTGGCATTCAAGTAGAACAATTCAAACATGTTTGTAAAGAGTACCTGGTCCGTATTCCCTGCATACATCATGATCTGATCCTCCTTGAATTTGATCGGCAGTGGGTCTGAGTCATAAGCACGCATCATCATTTGTTCGGTATACCAGTCCGTCTGCATTAACGATAAGTTACATACTCTAACATCTGTGCGTTCTCCTTCCACTTCCTGAAGATACCAAAGCGGGAAAGTATCATTATCTCCGTTCGTAAAGATGATTCCATTCTGAGTACATGATTCCAGATAGTTGAATGCTAGATCTCTAGCAGAAGTCTTCAAACTTCTGTCATGATCATCCCATCCCTGCATTCCCATAATCACAGGAACAAAGAGTCCAAGCAAGGTGGCCACTAAAGCTCCCTGAACTTCTCCTTTTAAAACTTTTCTCAATGCCATCATCAAGCCAACTGCACCGATACCGATCGCACTTATGATCAACCATGACATCGTGTTTGGCATTGACACTTCACTGCTCATATCAATAATTAAGGCAAGTAGTAAGCCACCTCCAGCAGTAAACAAAAGTTTCTGAAGATCTTTCTTCAACCATGATTTAAATGCTTCGTAAAGCGCATAGACCCCAATCCCTATCCAGAAGGCAAAGAAATAGAATGAAGCTGCATAGGCGTAATCTCTTTCACGCGGCTCCATTGGTTTTTGATTCAGATAAACCACAATCGCGATACCGGTAAACAGGAAGGCCAGGAATACGATAAATGCATCTTTCGGTGCCGCATAAAAATGGAAGAACAATCCTATCAGAGCGATGATCAGTGGTAAGAAGAAAAACTTGTTGTTCGTTGGATTCTCTCCTGTATAATAAGGGGCATCGGCTCCCTGAGCACCAAGCCTTGCCTCATCGACCATATTGAATCCTGACAGCCAGTTTCCTCGCATATCATCTCCATGCCCCTGGATATCATTCTGTCTACCGGCAAAGTTCCACATGAAGTATCTCCAATACATGAAATTGACCTGATATCTGAAGAAGTAAGTTAAGTTTTCTCCAAAAGTTGGTAATCGTTTACCGTCTTTTCCTTTTTCGGTCACGGTTTCATCATTCGCATCATAACCTGACCATTTCTGATATCCTTCGATACGCGCCGCTTCCATTCCCCAGTACATTCTTGGGAAGAAGGTATTTTGAGCATACGTCGGCACACTATTTTCTCGCTCTCCTGCGTTGGATTCAAAGTATTTTTCACTTACTTCTCCTCCGTTCTCTTTGGCAAATGCATTCGCATCGGATTCTTTTCTGAATGCCTTCAGAACTTTATCTCCCTTTTCAACTACGAAGCGACGCAAATAAAAAGGTGATCGACTGTCATATTCAGATGGATCATTTTCCTGCGAGTTCCAGTGTGGTCCGTACAATAGCGGCGCAGATCCATATTGCTCACGCTTTAAGTAGGCATGAAGCGTTACAAGGTTTTCAGGATCATTCTCATCTAGAGGCGTATTTGCATTAGAACGTATAACAATCACAGCGAAAGAACCATAACCGATCATCAACAGGATCAATCCCATAGTGGCATTGTATAGAATCGATTTCTTATATTTTCTGGCGTATCGGATTATCCAGACACATGCAACCACCAACAATCCAAAGAAGAAAATGGTGCCTGAATAAAAAGGTAATCCTAAGGAATTTCTAAAAGCAACTTCAAAAGAAGACGCCAAGGATATTGAACCAGGAATAACACCTTCCTGAATAAATCCTAGTACAACAATTCCCAACAAACCTGTTATGATAAAACCTCCGAAATTGACTTCTTTCCAGAACCGGAAATAGATCATGAATGCCATGGCCGGTACAACAAGAATACCCAAAAGGTGAACCCCGATCGCAAGCCCTAAAAGGAACATAATCAACAGTAACCAGCGATTAGGTGCAAATTCGGGAGACAAGGTCTCTTTCTGCATTTCAGCCATTTCCTCATCCCATTTCAGAATTGCCCAGAAAATTGCTGCCGTGAACAGTGAAGACATGGCATAAACTTCTCCTTCAACTGCTGAAAACCAGAATGAATCTGAGAACGCATAAGCAAGCGAGCCTGCTGCCGCACTTCCGAAGATCGCGACTATATCACCACAGGATAGAGCTTCTTTCGTACGAAGTGCAAGCTTTTTCAATAGCAGTGTCAACGACCAAAACATGAAAAGAATGGTCAGTGAGCTCGAAATAGCGGATAGTCTGTTAATCCAAACTGCTACATCTGCAGGATCTGCAAAAAAGGAGAACAAGCGTCCCAAGACCATGAATAAAGGAGCACCAGGAGGGTGTCCAACTTCCAATTTGTAAGCAGCAGTAATGTATTCACCACAGTCCCACAAACTCACTGTGTCTTCCAATGTTATGAAATAAACGGTAGTTGCGATAGCAAATACAAGCCATCCCAATAACATGTTCCATTTTCTGTACGTCATCCGATATGATTTAATAGCTGACGGGCCTATATTGAACGGCACTATCAGTTCGTGATGCGAATTTAAACATATCTAAGTTGGCAATGACCTTCAAAAAGTGAAAAAATGCCAAAAATGAACAACAGCCGAATGTTTAAAAAGATACGGTGATTGATTTTTTTGATTAAAATTCTTTGAAATTAATTTTCGCGAGTTAACTTTACACCCGCAATTGGCCCATGGTGTAACTGGCAACACGTCTGATTTTGGTTCAGAAGAGTCTAGGTTCGAGCCCTAGTGGGCCAACAAAAGCTTCACAGAAATGTGAAGCTTTTTTTATATCTATTAATGGCTAACCAGCTCTATTTCAACTCTTCTGTTCAGATCTTTGTCTTGCTCTGAACGTTCTTTCAAGACAATAGGCTCATCAAAAGATTTACCGACAAAGGTCATTTGATCTTTTGGAGCTCCATATTTCTTGAGCATTTTGTAAACCGACTTTGCTCTTTTCGTTGACATTTTAGGGGCTGGTCCACAACAAACATGTCCTTCGATCACAATTTTTACTTTGGAATCCTCTTGCATATAATCTGCAAGGATCTGCAGACGAAGTCGGTTAATGTGACTCAATTCAGCACTATTGTTCTGGTAAGAAATTACCAATGGAAAGTTCAAGGGAAAATCCTCACGATCTGCTGAATCTTGGGAAAAAGTTACAAAGGACCGGAAAGCAGTTAAAAGAAAAAGCAGTATCAATCTATTCATTTGTACATCCGAAAAATTTAAATACCTTGCTTGCCTCAAAATCTGAAAAATATGATGTCAACAAGAGTGTTATTCGTAAACTTGATTCTTTTTGTTTCATTTCTCGGACTTGCTCAGGACTGTCTCACGGTTCCAACCCGACTTTCAAAAACTCAAAATGAGAACTTGGTTATCAAAAGCGATTGTGATGTATATACTTTTTCAATGAAAATTTATAGTCGATGGGGAAATGAAATCTATTCAATTGAAGAATTTCAGGATAAATTTGATCTTGGTTTAAACGAAATTGTCGGAAAAAAGAAAAAAGATCAGCAAGAAAAATTCACTGCAGGGGTCTATTTCTATATCATAGAATATAAATCAAATCCTGATTCGGAATCCATTAAACTAACCGGAAACATTGCAATACTTTAGATTTAGCTAACTGCACTATTGATAAATTTTAACGTTTGTAATCTATTACAGCTTCAACTCTCAATGTTTAAATTGTAATTCAACAATTAGATTGTTAATATTAAAACTTCATTGACCATAAATCCCAACCCACTTTTCAACAAATCTTCTTTGTCATCTATATCATTCAGCTCTCTCAGCTGTTTGACCGAATCCACACCAATTCTTTTCAATGTTTCAGAAAACACATCCATATGACTCCAGGTCATTCCATCGAAAGGCAAACTAGAAAACTTTTTCATTCCCAAAAGATAGTATCCCCCATCCTCTGAAGGACCGATCACATAGTCATGCTCTTCTAGTGCTAAAAATGCCTCATCAATAATCTCATTATTCAATGAAGGGCAGTCGGTGCCAATTATTACTACTTGATCATATCCATAGTTAAAAACTTCTGAGAAAGCATTGCGCATTCGTTCACCAAGATCGTTCCCGATTTGAACCTTACTCTCATATTCAGAAGGCACATTCTCTGTCTTATCAGAGAAGTAAATGAACTTTTCGAATTCAATATCAGCGCAATTCTCCAGTGTTTTTTCGACCAGCCATTTATAAAGACGTAGGGCTTCTTCATCACCAATATCTTTTGCGATTCTCGTTTTTACTTTTCCGAGAACAAAATTTTTCTGAAATATGATCACTGCTTTACTAATCATACGATAGCTCCACCACAACCCGAACCGGAGCCAGCAGTACAACCAAAACAATGGTTAGCCGTTACGATTCTTCTATTTTGAATCTCCTGTCCCATAAACTCATTGATCGTTTTTACAGGTGATGCCACTCCCAGCTCAAGCATTTGATTAAAATCACAATCATACAATTGGCCATCCCATCCAACGGAGATGGTTGATAGACACATTAATCCTTTTACTGCTGCTGGATTGTAGGCTTCAACCAGTTTATTCATATATTCCTCATATCGTTCTGAGCGAAGTAAAGACTCCAAAAAGCGAGATATTGGCAGATTTGTAATAGTTAAGAGATGATTAAAATCTATTGCAAAATCCTCCTTCAATCTTTGTTTGTAGTCTTTCTCCAAGCTTAACTGATCAGGAGGTAAGGAGGGTCCACCCGGATTGTAAACCAGATCAAGTTCCATTTCAGTTCCTACTTTGCCGTAACCGACCTCGTTCAAAAGGTGTAATGCTTCAATACTTCTCGAGAAGACTCCCTTCCCCCTTTGAGAATCCGTATTTTTTTCAGTATAACATGGTAGTGATGAGATCACTTTAACTCCATTTTCCTTGAAGAAAAGAGGTAGGTGATGATACTTTTTATTCGAAACAATGATTGTCAAGTTTGAACGGACCAAGACCTTTACCTTTCTTTTTGACAGTTCTTTTACCAACCATTCAAAATCAGGATTCATCTCTGGAGCTCCCCCTGTGAGATCAACGATCTTCACTCCTACTTCATCAATAACCTTCAAACACGCATTCATGGTTTCTCTGGTCATGATCTCTTTTCTGTCAGGCCCAGCATCAACATGACAATGTTCGCATACCTGATTACACATCTTCCCTAAATTGATTTGCAGTGTTTCGATGTTTCCTGCCTTTAGTGGATAATCGTTGGACTCTTTTAAAGCCATATCAAATGATTTACCCGGGTAATCAGACAAATACTTTAGTTGCACTTTAGTGTCGCTAATACGCTCACCTCTGGCCAATAAACTTTTAACAACGGATTGAGACATGCTGTAAAGTTATCGAATCAATGAAGAATGTTAAACGATCAGAGTCACATTCTTCTTAAACTAAGCCTTATCTTTGTCCAAATTTCGGGAATGAGCGACAAAAGAACAGAGTTAAGAGAATTGGGAGAATTTGGGTTGATTGAAAAACTGACCAGTAATTTCGAATTAAAGAATCCCAGCTCGATCAAAGGGGTCGGTGACGATGCTGCAGTGATCACTATGAATGACACTGATGTTCAACTTGTCTCAACGGATACGCTGATCGAAGGAATTCATTTCAATTTGATGTACATGCCACTGAAGCATCTTGGATACAAGGCTGTTTCGGTAAACGTTTCTGACATCTGTGCAATGAACGGAAAAGCAGAGCAGATTACGGTTTCTCTGGCAGTATCGAATCGATTTCCTTTAGAAGCTCTGGAAGAATTGTACGACGGAATCAAAATTGCTTGTGATCATTTTGGTGTTGATCTCATCGGAGGAGACACTACCTCTTCCCAATCTGGATTGATCATAACCATTACTGTTCTTGGTAAAACAGCTAAAGAAAATGTTGTATACCGCAATGGAGCAAAAGAGTTTGATTTGCTTGTCGTCACGGGAGATCTTGGGGCCGCATACATGGGTTTACAGATCCTCGAAAGAGAAAAAGAAGTTTTTGTTGCCAACCCTGACATTCAACCCGATCTTGATGGTCATGACTATATCATTCAGCGTCAATTAAAACCTGAAGCCAGAATAGATGTGGTCAAATACCTCAAAGAACTAGATGTTCAACCTACTTCAATGATCGATATTTCAGACGGTCTTGCTTCCGAGATCTTACACTTATGCAATCAAAGTAATGTTGGATGTCATGTTTATGACGAGAAGATTCCTATCGATGGCCAGACTTCCATAGCTGCAATCGATTTCAATATTGATCCCGTAACTTGTGCATTGAATGGTGGTGAGGATTATGAGTTATTGTTCACGATCGACCAAAATGATTATGAGAAGATCAAAGGTAATCCGCACCTAACAGTGATCGGTCACATGACAAATGCATCAGATGGTATTTATTTCATCGATAAAAATGGAGCTGCTGTGCCTTTAAAAGCACAGGGCTGGGATCACCTTAAGGATTAGCTCACTTTCCTTAGAAGAGCTCCTTGTTTTTCTCGGATAACTTGATCGTAAGGCCTTTTCTCCACTTTTGATTTAGCCCAGGCGCAAAAATCAAAGTATTCAAGAGCTGCATTTTGCAATTCATTGCTATCCAGCTTTTCAAGATCATGCAACAAATTTTCCCAGAGTTCATTGATCTCAAAAGTGTCTTGTAGTTTGATCCGTTTGGAAATGAAACTCAGAAATACTTGTTCAACCTCATGCAATCTATTCCTTGACTTTAAGAATCTCAAGGTATTCTTTAACGAATACGAAATTAACGTTTTGTGATCCATTTCAAGATGAATCAAAATTTCCAACAATGCTGTGAACGCGAGCACATCCTCAGATGAATCCAATGAATTATTATTGCGAATCTTGTTTATCCATCTCAAGGCTTCATTGTAATTGCCTTGGGTAAAGCAGACGGTTGCTCCTTTGAATTGCATGTATGCCACCCTTGAGGGAGTTAGTTTATCCTGAAAAAGCATTAAACCCGATTCGATGGATGGTAATAAGCTGAGGGCTTTGGAGAAATCTCCTCTTCGACATAGGACAGATAGTTCTACACTGCTAACACTTCCAAAGAGTTTGATCTTCTGATCTTCATTGATCTTATCCTTCATTGCGTCAGTCAGTCGCTTAAGATCCTGTAAATATTGACTTGCCATCATTCTTTCTCCCAATGATTCATTCAAATAGATCGCATTGGTAAGAAGAGAAAGGTAAAAATTAAAAAACTCAGAGATCTTATTCGGAATTTTCTGATATAATTCAATGTTCCTATTAATGTATTCTGAAGATAGCTTTGTCTCTCTCAAACCATAATGTATTGCACTCATCACGTGATTATACAAGCTCTGAATATCAAACACATGAACATCTCTGACATCAGGCGTATCAGTCTGTAATCCCTTAAAAAATTGAATTTCATCCTCATTTCGAGCGACACCTTTTGTATGCAACTGGGTAAACAGTTTCGCCTTGATCATCCATAGGCGATTGTATGTAGCGAAGGTATGCTGCAGGTCATTGTCTAATTTTGAGATCTCAATTAATTCCTCTTGTTGCCCTTCTTGATGCCCTTGATTTTCGAGTAGCTTCTTCTTCCATCTGTTAATTTCCTGAAGAACCACGAGCCTCTCATTCTTCATGGCCTGCTTTTCAAGACTTCGTATCATTCTTCCTGCCTGGTCATAAAGTGATTTATTGTAAAGGATTTCCACTGAGTGTAGACCTTTGTACAACTGAGCATCGAGGGATGTACTGGAGTGATATCCATCCAAGGCCGAAATAATTTGATCGTAAAGTCTCTTCTTTGTTATGGAGAACTTATTCAACATTGCTTCCCCTTTGAATTCTTTGAAAAGTCCTTCTTCATCGTAAATTTCCTGCCTGTCGATCGCATCGAATAATCGAACATAATTGTTCTCAACACCGATTGTATGTCGTGATGCGAGTAGTTTAAAATACCGTTTCTCAGATTTCGATAGAGAACAAATCAATTCAAACAATGATTCTTTGACTTTGGTAGACATGTATAAATAAATTCACAAGTTAAGCAGTGAATCTAAAGTATAACAATAGAACAATTTTGATATGATTATCAATTGAAGTGTATATTTTATTGATTTAAACTTAGAAATGGATATGTATGGAAATAAAAAATCCCACATTCAGCGGGACTTTAAAAATCATTTTGTCGGAAATCAGTTCGAAGAACCTTTTCTTCTTCCATTTTCATCCTTATCGTTGTTGGGATCTGTAATTGATCCATCATCAACCGTATCGTCAGCTTCACCGGAATTATCCGAAACACTTCTCCAGACAGGTACTTCCTGTTCGTTATTCACGTTAGGTTGAAAATTTTGCTTACCGCAAGACACCAGGAACAATCCTGAAAACATCACCGCCATGAATAAAATTCTCTTCATCACACGTATCTTACATAAACAAACTTATGACATTAAAATCATTCTTCCAAATTTTCAAGGCCTATTTTGAGTATAACCCCCGTTCCTTTGATTGAACGGTATTCATCCTCCATTTGAAATGGACCCTGAATCTCGAATTTGTTCTGAGACAGGTGATTAAGAAGCTCTATTCTTTTGGAGGTAATTTCCATACCCTGTGATTTATGATCACCATCAATATCTTGTTTCTGTCGAATACTGTTTTCGATTCCAACACCATTGTCTGTAATTCGAATAATCAATTGCCCATCTTTTTCATGTATTTCAACTTTAATCTCTCCTATTCTATCTTCATTTGGCAATATACCATGAATGATACTATTTTCTATGTAAGGTTGCAGAATCATAGCAGGTATTCGAATATTCTCTTTATCAATCTCCTCACAACAATCAATGATGTATTCAAATCTATCTTTGAATCGCATACTTTCAAGTGATAGGTATAATTCAAGGCGATCGAGCTCCTGAACAAGAGTTACCAGATTTCCTTCTTCTGATGAATCCAGATTCTTGCGTATCAATTTCGCAAAATTGGTGAGGAATTTATTTGCAGAAAGTTTATCCTGGGTATTTATAAAGTATTGAATTGAGTTCAGTGAATTGAAGATAAAATGTCTGTTCATACTTGCATTCAGTGACCTCTGCTCAAGTGCAAGTAACCTGGAATGATATTCCAGACGCTCTTTTTCATTGGCCTCACGTTCTCTTTTCAGGCGGAATCGCAGATATGCAAACAAGAGTAACCCAACGGAGATCGCCGACAATAAAATGAACCACCAGGTCCTATAAAAAGGTGGTCTGACAGTAAATGGATATCGGATCTCATCGGATTCATTACCTCTGGAATCCAGTGCCCTTGCCACAAATACATAATCTCCTTCAGGTAAAGCAGAATAGGTAATTGAAGAAGTAGAAACGAGTGGTGACCAATTTTCATCAATACCTTCAAGTTTGTATTGAAATTTCAAATTCTGATAATTAGCCAACGCAATACCATCCAGCTCAAATGTGATGTTATTCTTGTTTGATGGCAGATCTAATGTTAAAGGAAGTCCTTTGTAATCAAGTCGATCACAGTATTTTGAATACTCAAAATTCTGGTAGTTCAAGAGCATCTTTTTAAGTACTAATCTTGGTGTTCCAAAGATCTCAGAGCCCTTTTCAGGTCGATAACAAACTAATCCAGAGGCAGTTCCAAACCAAAGGCGATTTTTGCTGTCAATAAAGGATGAATTGAGATTAGTCTCAAGATCAGAAACACCTTCTCCAATACCAAATTTAAGCACCTCGATCTTCTCGTTAAAGATATTCTGCAATTGAAATAATCCGTTATTGGTACCAACGTAAATTACGTCATTATTGATCGAAAGAAAGTTGATATAATTCGACGCTGGCGATTTTTCGTAAATAATATTCTTGAATTTCTCTCCATCGTACAGGTAAAGTCCCTCTAATGTGCCGATCCAAAGTCTTTCTTTCGAATCCTTAATCATCGAAAAGGCATTTTTATAAAAATTGCCAACGGAGACAAGTTTATTCCCTCTGATCTTGAAGACTCCTTTGTCAGTGCCGCAAAAGATTTCTCCTTTCACCTTACAAAAGCTTCTAACTGTTCCGACGTTTGAAGATTTATCAACTTCTACTGAAGTTTTATTTACAGGTATTAAAGTAATCGACTTAATTGAGCCTTATGCTAAAGGAGGTAAAATTGGATTATTTGGTGGTGCAGGAGTAGGTAAAACTGTATTGATTCAAGAATTGATAAATAACATC
>JALRFI010000098.1 GCA_023253775.1 Crocinitomicaceae bacterium | reverse complement strand
TGGGTCCTGGGTTCGAGCCCCAGCGGGATCACAAAAAGCCTCTCATGAGAGGCTTTTTTGTTTTCCTTCCTACCACAGCTTAAATTTCTTAATTTTAAAACCCAATTAGAATCTATTTTTTTCTGAATATGAGATTTTTACACCTTTTATTGCTTACTTTTTCGGTCAGTGCAACCGTGAATGGACAGAGTTTGAAATGGGCTACAACAATTCCTGTTTCAACTACATTTTCTTCTGCAAGAGCAACAGACCTTAATTCAGATGGTACTTCCGACATAGTTATTGGAGGAGGGCTTGACGGTTTTTCAGAATTTCATGGGGTGAACGCAATTAATGGCGTTGATGGAACGCTACTTTGGAATTTTCCAACCAATGAAGAGATGTTTGGAAGCGCTCAGTTTTACGATATTACTGGCGATAACATTGAAGATGTTTTTATAGGCGGAAGATACGCTGAATTTTATGCAATAAATGGAGCAACAGGAAACATGATTTGGGAATTCTTCCCACACATACCGACTGTATCTGTGGATAGTGGTTGGTTTAACTTTTACAATGCTCAATTAATTCCAGATCAAAATTCAGACACCTACCCAGATCTATTAATTTCCAATGGAGGAAACCATTCATTGCCTTCATGGGATACTTTGAGAGAACCAGGGTATTTAATGATTCTAGATATTCTGGACGGTAGTATAATCGCAAAAGATACTATGCCTGACGGTGAAGAAACCTATTGTTCACCTGTTTACTACAATTACCTTGGTACGACCTACATTATTTTTGGTTCAGGAGGTGAAAACGATGGCGGATCACTTTGGAGAGTGACATTGACTGAGTTAATGAATAATGACATTTCCAATGCCCAAATGCTTGCAACAGATCCTGATGTCGGATTTATTGCTCCTTCATCGTTGGCAGATATAAATGGAGATGGTGTTCTTGACATAATAAATCAAGCTTACGATGGGACAGTCAGAACATTTGACGGTATTACAGGAGCTCTTATATGGCAAAACAATAATCCTGGGACTGAATCGAGTGCTGCACCAGCAATTGGTAATTTCACCGGAAACTCTACTCCTGATGTCTTTTGTGTTTTAAGCAAAGGAACTGGTCAGACATATACAGATTATTATCAATTGATGATTGATGGTAGTACAGGACAAACAATCTGGAAGGACAGTATTGGTCAAATGCATTTTGCATCGTCCTCCGCAGCAGACCTCGACTACAATGGAAGAGATGAGGCAATCATTTCAGTCAATTACCACAATGGAACGAACTTTAGTCACCAGCTGCATTCGATTGATTTTGATAATGATGTGGTGAATAATCTATACCTTGCAGAAGGTGGCGTTAACCTCGCTAGTACAACATTGATTGAAGATCTTGATGGGAATGGAATTTTAGATTTTGTATTTGCTTATCGTGCAGATAGCATTAATCCTATGGGCCAGAATGGTTTTAAAATCAGATGTATTGAAGGAACAAATCTAGAAACTGGAGTTGGAATTGCTTGGGGAGGATATATGGGCACAGGATATGATGGCGTATATAATTATCAGGGGGTTCCATGTCAAAGCTTAAGTGTATCAGCTTCTATCAATAATATTTCATGTAATTATTTCTCTGATGGTTCGATCGCATTGACTCCTATGAGTGGTACAGCTCCATTCACGTATCTCTGGGAAACAGGAGAAACTACAAGTTCAATTAGTGGACTCCCAGCAGGAACATATTCCGTCATAGTAACAGATGCTACTGGTTGTTATTCTGAACAAATGTATACGCTTACAGATCCCTTTGTTATTAGTATCGGAGGAATTATAACACCGACTTGCCCTGGAGATCTAAATGGACAGGCAACCGCCAACAGCTCTGGATGTCCTTGTACATTCAGTACCTGTATTTTTGAGTGGGATAACGGTGTTTTAGGTAAAACTGGTACTGGCCTCTCAGCTGGTTGGAATTATGTGACGATCACCCACATGAATGGCTGCGTGCTGACTGATTCAGTGTATATTCCTGAGCCGTATCCTATTGTAGCCAGTACAATTGTAACAAACATTCAATGTGCAACTGCTCCAGGAAACGAAGGAACCATTGAATTAATTCTAAATCAACCTGCACTCACAAATCTACTATGGAACACCGGTGAGACTTCGGCTTTAATAGATAGTCTTACGGTTGATGACTATTATGTCTTGTTAAGCGACAATAGAGGGTGTACAGATTCAATTTTTGTTTCTATAACCTCAACCGATACTATAATCATTAACTTTTCCGTAGATCAACCAATATGTTCATATTCTGCCGATGGAATGATCACTTCTCAAATCACTGGTGGAGTTCCGCCTTATTCATACAATTGGTCCAACAGTGAACAAACCTCTCAAATCTCCGGTCTTTCGGCAGGTAACTTTTCTCTCGAAGTAACGGATGATTTAGGGTGTACTGTTTCTTCAGACAACATAGAAATCATCTCCCCTCAGCCGATTTCAATACAGTTCTCGTCCATTTTAAATGATGCCACAGGTAATTGCACGGGTTATGCGGAAGCCATAGTCGAAAATGGAACACAACCCTATACCTACGATTGGTCGCCTTCAAGTTCGACAACCGGAATAAATGATAATTTGTGCGAAGGATATAATGTATTAGTCATTACTGATCAAAATGGTTGTACTTCCACTGATAGCGTTTTAATCCTGAATACAGTTGGCATTTATGAAAATGCTATCGATAATATCTCCATTTATCCAAATCCATTTGCTAACCAATTGCAGATAAATTGTGACCCGACAAATGTCGAAAACATTTCTGTAACTGACATTTCAGGTAAAGTAGTGTTTGAAAAGGGAACAATCGAATCGATAAATCTGATTGATTTATCTGCATTTTCTTCTGGCTCATATTTTGTGGTGATACAAATGAAAGATGATTCTATTTACAGTCACAAGTTGGAGAAGATTAGTGACTATTGAGAATAAAAAGTAATTTTGAATTCGTTCTTTGGGGTCGACATTGGATTTGACAGCGGTAGCGGTAGTCAAGTGTCAGCATGCAGAGCGTTGCGGTGAAGCTCTTTAATATCTTGTCGCAAACAATAATTGACAACACGTCATACGCACTTGCTGCTTAATTTACTGAATGTAAATTGGCTTAATCCCGGTGAAGCACAGTAGCCAGGACAAGTACTTCCTCTGAGGTCCCGCCCGTTGACCTTAGTTCTTGGAAGTTCATCCTTTCGGGCTGGCAGAAACGATTGTTCTACCTTTCTGTAAGATCTTAGAACATAAGTCAGGGCTTTGGGTGCCATTGTCCGTTTCCTGATCGAAAATCAATCACTGGATAAGCATGTAGAAAGCTTGAAAACTCATCGTTTGGACGAGGGTTCGAACCCCTCCGACTCCACCAATTACTTAAAAAGGAAGCCATGGCTTCCTTTTTTTGTTTGAAGGGTTTTATAAAGGTTGAGCAATAAACATTGAACGTATTGTTTTATACTGTTCAGTAGCCTATCAATTAAAAATCATGTACTTTTTTTCGAAAATATCTTAAATTCATATGTAATTTAAATCATGAT
The DNA here is from genome assembly GCA_023253775.1 of Crocinitomicaceae bacterium. Taxonomy (GTDB): domain Bacteria; phylum Bacteroidota; class Bacteroidia; order Flavobacteriales_D; family Crocinitomicaceae; genus M0103. The sequence goes on along the minus strand of JALRFI010000098.1, from coordinate 2,168 downwards.
TTATGAAATACTTGTTTCATCTAATTTCAGCATATAGCCTATTGTCCTTATCTCAAATCTCATTCGCTCAGTCAAGTTTAGACCCAGTGGAATGCATTGCTCCCTTTTATCACGGCGTGGCATCCGGTGACCCTGAAAGTGATAAGGTAGTTATCTGGACTAGGATAACCCCAACTGACTTCGGTTCTACTTTAACAGGAACTTACCAAGTTGCCCTGGACAACCAGTTTCAGAATATTGTTTCGACCGGAAGTTATTCTACAGATTCAACAATGGATTTCACCGTAAAAGTAGATATCACGGGCTTACAGCCGAATACATTTTATTATTATGAATTTCATTATGATGGATATTATAGTCAGGTTGGAAGAACTAAGACCTTACCTGTGGGCGACATTGAAAACATGAGACTTGCCATTGTATCATGTGCCAACCTTGAATCGGGGTATTTCAATGTTTATGATGCTATTGCTGAAAGAAATGACATCGATGCTATTTTGATGTTAGGCGACTATATCTATGAATACGAAAGTGGTGGATTTGGCCCAAATCCAAATGTCGACAGAAGCTGGGAGCCACTCGAGGAGATCATAGGGCTAAATGATTATCGATTGAGATATAACTCCTACAAAATGGATCCTTCACTTAGGAAGCTTCATCAGAACTATCCATGGATCTGTATTTGGGATGATCACGAAACAGCCAATGATTCATACACAGACGGGGCTCAAAATCACCAAACGAATGAAGGCTCCTGGTATGACAGAATGAGTAATGGGAAGAAGGCCTATTTTGAGTGGATCCCTATTCGTCCGCAAATTGCCGACAGCCAGAAAATATTCAGAACCTTTGATCTTGGCAATCTGGCAAAACTGATCATGCTCGATACAAGGCTTGAGGGCAGAAATGAACAGTTGAATCAAACTGATCCCAATTTAAACAACCCTGACAGAACGATTCTGGGTACAGAGCAAATGGACTGGTTCAAAAACGAGCTACTAACCTCTCCGCAACAATGGAAAATCATCGGTAATCAAGTAATGGTGGGTGAAGTGAAAATCTTGGGAATCCCTATCAACACCGACAGCTGGGATGGCTACCCCGCCGATAGACAGCGTCTTTTTGACCACCTCACCACCAATAACATCGACAACATGGTAGTGCTTACAGGAGATATACATACCAGCTGGGCAATGAATCTGGAAAATGGCAATACACCGGTTGGAGTTGAATTTGTAACTCCAAGTGTGACATCTCCTGGATCACCGATTAATCTTTCTGGATTAATCACAATTGAAAATACCCATATTGAATGGGTCGAGCTTACTCAAAAAGGATTTGTACTGGTAGATATTGACACCAATCGTGTTCAGGGTGACTGGTACTTTGTAAATACCATAAACGACCCAGATCCTTCAAACTATTGCGTAAAATCCTATTACTCGCCAGATGGAGTCAACTCCCTTACTGTCACCGGAACCCCTTCTGTTGGTCATGGTATATTTAATGAATCCTTAGCAGAACCCTGCTCGAGAAATGCATCTGCCAACGGCCCCGATCAAGCGGTAATGATTGGGATATATCCGAACCCTTCTTCTTCAGAAATTAAGGTACAAACAATTGACATCGACATAAGTAAGATCGAATTAATAAACACTTCAGGAGAGCGTATTGAACCTCGTTTTGCTTCGAGTAAACTGATCAATGGGGTAACGATTACCGCAATTGATATCGAAGAGCTCCCGTCAGGCAATTATTATCTTGTTGTCAATGAAGGGAAAAAATTCACTCCAATTAAGTTTATAAAATTCTAGAAATCATTTTTGACTAATCGATAAATCCCCTTCGAATGAGTACATTTACTCAACTTTGGAAAACCAATCTATTGATCAACATTTCTTTCTTTTGATAAGACTGCTTTTTTTATATCTATCTGTTCTTCTTCTCTTTTCATGTACTAAGGAAGTGGAAATTGATATTCCTGGATATCAGGAGCAATTGGTCGTCGACGGAAGAATTGAAACAGATGGCTTCCCAATTGTAATGCTGTCGAAATCACAGAATATTTATGCAGGGACAGATCTTTCAAGTTATTTACAATCCTTTATTGAAGATGCTCAAGTCACTGTATCAGACGGCTCCCAGTCATTTGAGCTACAATTGATGTA